>NZ_JBXARL010000006.1:0-367338 GCF_058808215.1 Aminobacter sp. GW821-FHT11F06
GCCTCACGGCAGCCTAAAATCTAAAACACCAATAAGCAGACTCGGCCTGTCTGGGGACAACCTGTTGAGGCTCCACAGCTAGAGCACTCGACGATTGCGCTGACTATGGACACCTATTCGCACCTCTTCCCACGAACCGATGACGCCTCTGAATTGGCCGCTGCCGAAGCGGCATTGCTCGGCTAAGGTGGGGTATTACATGAGCCGGACAATCGTCGTGCTGCTCGTTGCGCTGGCCATCTCGCTGGCGGCAACGGCAGATGCAGTCTACTCGCGAAACATGGACGGCTGGTCTGCGGCTTGGTTCGCGCTCCTGGCCGCCCTTGCCGCCATCGTCACCATCATTGCGTTGCACAGTCTCATCCAGGCGTTCCGTCGATGCGAACTGCGGTCAACCTTTGATCAGTTCTATTGGCTCCTGCTCATTATCTTGCCGTTCTCGACATGGAGCTTCGTGTTGGCGGTATGGACGCTCTGCTGGCATTTCTTCGGATGGGACTAAGTGCAAACGCAACATGGACGCGACATGGAGAGCAACATGCTTGGCTCTGCAACGGTTTGACGAAGCTTCCTAATCTGCAGGTCACAGGTTCGATTCCTGTCGGGATCACCACTCAAGCAATTGATATTGCTAGCCGAGCCGCGATTGCTCGCGAAACTGGCGCGGCGTGACGCCTGTCATCCGGCGGAAGGCGCGGCTGAAATGCGCGGGGTCGGTGTAGCCGGAGGAAAAGGCGACATCGATGATCCTGCAATCGGTGTCGCGCAGAAGCCGGCTCGCATTCTCATATCTGGCCGTTTCGAGTATGTCCGAATAGGTAAGGCCGAGATGGGCGAGCTTGCGCTGAAGCGTCCGCGTGCTGACGCCTGCGATGTCGGCGACATCGGCCAGAGCCGTTGTTCCCTCGTCGAGATAGGCCGGCAGCATCAGCTTGAGCAATTCGACGATATCGTAGGCGGAAGGGCCGCCTTCGTTGTGCTGCGGCGGCGAAAACGAGGTGGCCGAACGGTTGGGTAGGCTGAGCAGCGCGATCGGCAGGCTGATCCAGGCGGCATGCTGACCTGACAGAAACCGCACATTCGGCCAGGAGGATCGCGTTGCCGGGCTCGGCGTATAAGACGATTCAAAGGCAATCGCCGTCGGCATCCAGTCGTGCCCTGCGAATTGCCGGACGATGTAGATCGGGAAAATATTCTGGATCCACTGCGAGTATTTCAGATGCAGGAGCCCTGTCCCGGCGAGCCTGCTGCAGACCCGTACGTGATCCGCGTCATGTTCGATCCACATGCTCAAAATGGTGTCTTCCCGTGACGCCTCATGGCAGGCGTGCCGGAGCGCGACGAGCAGTGTCGGTGAATGCGCGATCAGGGCCCGTGTCTTTTCCCGCATATGCGAGAAATGCAGGCGCTGGGCGGCGAGAAAGCCGAAATCCTCGATGCCCTGGGTTCTCTGGGCGGTCTCGACGAAACGCAGCGCCGGTAGGAGCGGCAAATAGAGCTCGCTCTTTTCGGCCAGGGACGATGGCAGCCGGGACTTCTCCAGGAGCGTCTCCGTCGGAGCGCCGATATCGTCGAGGATGCTGACGAAGGGCAGCAGGAACTGACCGCGCGTCAAAGGGATATCAGCCATCGGACCTCGCCGTAACCGGGTTGATGCTTTTCACAAAGCCGAATCACGGGGGAATCGCGACCGGCGGGGCAGAGCATAGCCGGTCGCGATTGGCGTGAAATGGCAAGACGGGCAAACTGCCCATGCACGAAATGCTCGCAACGGATTCGCCTGCCGAAGGGCGGGCGTTCATGCGTTTGGAAATGTCGAAAGGAATGGGAATGTCGATGACCGGGACTGCGGTACGAGCCGCACATGTTTCCCTGCTTGCGCTGCTCGCGCTCTGCGGGCAGGCCCTGGCGCAAGCGGGCGATGCCCAGCCCAAGGTCACCGACCCGCATTTCCAATTGGCTCCGGGTTATATCGAGCCAAAGGATTTGCCCGACAGCCTTGAACTGCTCGGACCGCCACCGGCAGAGGGAAGCGCGACGCTGGCGCGCGACGAAGAAGCGAGAAGCGCAACAATACCGCTGCGCGGCAAACCGCGCTGGGATTTGGCGCGCGCAGACGCAGATCTGCAGTTTCCGCAGCCGGCGAAAACCTTCTCTTGCGCGATGGGTATAGACATCGACGAAAAAGAGACCCCTCATCTCTATCGTTTGATGCAGAAGGTGCTAACCGACGCGGGCCTGTCAACCTATGGCGTAAAAAACGCTTTCAATCGTACCCGTCCTTTCGTGGTTCACAACGAAGGCACCTGCTATCCTGATCAAGAGCCACTCCTACGCAATGACGGCTCCTATCCTTCAGGTCATACAGCCGCAGGCTGGGCTTGGGCGCTGGTATTGAGCGAAGTCAACCCCGAGCGCGCCAATTTTCTCTTGAAACGTGGTCTGGAATTCGGCCAGAGCCGTGTGATTTGCAACGCGCATTGGCAAAGCGACGTCGATGCTGGACGGACCATGGGCGCGGCTACGGTAGCGAACCTTCATAGTAATGCGAACTTCCTCGCCGATCTGGAGGCCGCGAAAGCGGAGGTGAAGGCTGCGAAGGCGAAGCTGGTGCCCTCGGTCTCCGAATGCGCCGCGGAGGCTGCCGCACTGTCTTCGCAGTGACGGGGTGGCGCGCGCTGCGCGCCGCTTCCAGACATTGGCTCGCCGCCCAGACCGGACATTCCGAGCTGGGTGGATCACGGACATTTCTCGACCCAAGGCTGGCGATCAGCCGAAGCAAGGGCGCGGCCCCATCAGGTCTTGCCCCGATGAACAAATGGAAATCAAAGATGCCAATGAGGTACCGATCGATGCGAATGAAGTTGGTTTATGGCCTGAGTTTCTTGGTTCTCGCGACAAGCGCGGCGTCCGCACAGTCGGTTGCGGTCAACGTCGACAACTTCAAGCGAGCCGAGAGCGATTTCTATATGGCCAAGACGGCCGACGCGGGCGGCTTCGGCAAGTTCGCTCATACCAGGACGCCGACGCCGATCGACAACCAGCCTGTGGTCCGGATGAACCGGGACACGCTCTATTCCCAGGCGCTCTTTGACCTCGACGCCGGCCCGGTGACCATCACGCTTCCCGATGGCGGCAAGCGCTTCGTCTCGATGCAGGTCATCAGCGAAGACCACTACACCCCGATGGTGGTCTACCAGCCAGGCCCCACGACGCTCACCAAGGATAATGTCGGCACCCGCTATGTGTTCGTTGCGGTCCGTATCCTTGTCGATCCCAACGACCCCAAGGACCTCGCGCAGGTTCACGCTCTGCAAGATGCGCTGAAGGTGGAGCAGAAGTCGGCCGGTACGTTCGAGGCCCCGAATTGGGACCTGGCTCAACAAAAGAAGATCCGTGACGCGCTCGAAGCGCTGTCCGCCGCATCGGGCAGCTTCACCAACGCCTTCGGCCCGAAGGGAGAGGTCGATCCGGTCAAGCACCTGATCGGCACGGCAGCCGGCTGGGGCGGCAACCCCGACAAGGACGCATCCTACCCCTCTTTCACCCCGGCCAAAAACGACGGCACGACGGTTTACAAGCTCAAGGTCGGGGAGGTCCCCGTCGATGCGTTCTGGTCGATCAGCGTCTATAACGACAAGGGCTTCTTCCAGAAGAACGATTACGACGCCTATTCGGTCAACAGCATCACCGCCCAGAAGAGCGCTGATGGCGCGATCGACATCCAGTTCGGCGGCTGCGACGGCAAGATCGCCAATTGCCTGCCGATTACGAAAGGGTGGAATTACACATTCCGGCTCTACCGCCCTCGGGCCGAGTTCCTGAACGGCACGTGGACGATACCGGAGGCGCAGCCTGCATCATAGGAGGCATCAGCCTCGTCCGTTTGGCCCGGCAAGCAGCAGCGGTGAAGTGCCGGACATGGAGTAGCCCGATCCGAGTACAGGCAAGTAGCTGAAAGAGGCTACTTGCCTCGCGCAACAGACCAAAGCTCTCAGCGAGAGGCTCTGCTGGAACAGGGCAGAGTGCCCTCGTTGAAAGTCATTTCCTTCGAGACGGCGTGCCCATTTTGGTTAGCAATTGTTAGCAATTGCCCAAATGCCACATCCGTCCTTTTAAAAAGCTTCGCAGGGGCAGCTTGCTTGTGCGAAGCAATATATGCGCGCAATCTAATGTTGGGCAAAGGGGCGACGGAGGGGAATCCGTGCGCACTAGCTATTTGCTCAAAGACCCGGCTTCCGCGGACAATATATCCAAACCCGACTGCAACCGCCTCGTTTCGATTACCGGCCCACTGACCAGGGTTATGGTCTTGAGCCGTCCGTTGCTTTTGTTCGGGACAAGTGCCTTCGCGCTGGCTTTGTTCAGCTTGAATGAAGCCAACGCCCAGTCATGCTCGCCTCCAGCGCCTGGGCAAGTCGCGGCCAATGGCTGCGCGGCTACGGTGCCGGGCGGGACTTTCTCCACCACCGCGGTCGCAACACCAGTATTTCTGACGCAGAATATCGGTTCGATCACGGCGACGGCGCCGGTGACCCTGACCTCCACCGGCGATCTCTCCTATGGCGCGCAGGCGCTCACTGGTGCGACGATCACCATGAACGGAGGCTCCGTCACCACCAACGGCGCTGGCGCAAACAAGGGCACACCGACCCTGCGCGCCAATGGCACCGGATCGTCGATCACCGTCACGAACATGGCGCTGACCACGAATGGCGGCGGCTCCTACGCCGTCATCTCGGAGAACAATGCCGCCATCACCATCCATGGCGGCACTGTCGACACCACCAATTTGACCGTTCATGCCGCCGGTCTGCATACGATTGGCATTGGCGGCACGACCGTCGGCAGCGGCGCGACGATCACAGCCAATCAGGGCCTGGTGATCCGCGCCACCGATATCGGAGTCTTCGCAGCGGGCGGCACGATCAATCTCGACACCGTCACGGTCATCGAGCGCGTCGCCCCCGCCGGCAACACCTCGGGGCTTCGCGCAGACACCGATTCAACGCTGGGAACATCGCCCGGTCTCATCAACGCCAACAATGTCAGCATCACGATGACCAGCAATGGGTCGATCGGCGTGCTGGCCGTCGGCGGCGGCAAGGTCGTTTTGACCAACAGCACGGTTTCGACCACGGGCACTTCAGGCTATGGCTTGTCCTCAGCACAGATTGCGCCAACCTTTCCCACGATTCTGCCCGTCATCGACGCGACCAATGTCACCGTGACGACGTCGGGGTTGGCCGCTTTCGGCGCCTACGCCTTCAACGGTGCGATCATCAATCTCAACACCGTCGACATCAAGACTTCGGGCGACACCGCCTACGGACTGGCCTCCGAAGGCTTTCTGTTTGTGGGACCGCCGATCCTGACCGTGCTCAATGGAACCAACGTCACGGTCCACACCACAGGACCGAACGCCTATGGCACGGTAACCAACGAATCCGCCTTGATGAACCTGACCGACAGCACGATCTCTGCGACAGGCTCGAACGCCGGCGGCGTTTTCGTCGGCGATACCGGGTCGGTCACGACGCTGTTGCGCACGACGGTCACGAGTGCCCAATTCGACGGCGGCCGCGCCGCCGATTCCGGGCATCTCTTCGTCACCGACAGTTCGATAACCGGCGCGCGCCATGGTATCCGGTCGAATGGCGGCACGGCTGCCGATCCCAACATTGTTTCGGTCTCAGGCGGCGTGCTGACCGCCACCAGCGGCGACGCCTTCAACGCGCATGACACGGTCTCAAAAATCGACGTGCGGAACGGAACGAACATCACCGAAGGCAGCGGCAACCTGCTGAACGTGATCAGCAACGACCCTGCCACCGTGATCAGTAACGTGGACTTCACCACCGCAAACATCATCAACACAGGCAACATCATCGCGGATGCCACGAGCATCGCCAACGTCGCCATCACCTCCAGCAGCAAGATCACCGGCATCGAGCTGAACACATTCACGACGCTTGATGCTTCCAGCACCTGGATCATGAACGGCAACTCCGACATCTACCTCCTGTCCAATGCCGGCCTTGTCGACGTCACCCCGCCTGTCGGCGATCCGAACCTGCTTGCGAGCTACAAGACGCTGACGACCAATGACTATGTCGGGGTGAATGGCAGGCTGGCGCTGAACACCTTCCTCGGCACTGATGGCGCACCGTCGGATATTCTGGTGATCGATGGCGGGACGACCACCGGAAGCACCCTCCTCATCGTCAAAAAAACCCTTAGTCCAGGCGCGCTCACGCTTGCCGACGGCATCCTGGTGGTCAACACCATCAATGGCGCGACATCCGAACCCACGGCCTTCACGCTGGCCGGGGAGTTTGTCACAGCGGACGGCCAACAGGCCATCGTCGGCGGTGCCTTTGCCTACACGCTGCACTTCAACGGTGTCGGTGCCGACTCTGGCGACGAGAACTGGTATCTGCGCTCGGCAATTATCCCGCCTGGTCCGACACCTCCCGGCCCAACGCCACCGCCGCGCTATCAGCCCGGCGTGCCGCTCTATGAGGTCTATCCGCAGCATCTTCTGGCGTTGAACGGCGTGCCGACGCTGCAGCAGCGTGTCGGCAACCGCTACTGGACCGAGCCTGCCCCGGCCCCCGAGACGGTGTTCTGCAAGGACGCCTCACAGAACTTCCGCTGCGTGGTCTCCAACGAACAAGCGCAATATTATGCCGGCAACGCGGATGGCACCCGGGCGTTGATCGAAGACCAGCGGGCGATCTGGGGCCGCATCGAAGGCAGCCACAGCAAAATCGAGCCGGCCTTCACCACCTCCGGCACCGACTACGACACCAATGTGTGGAAGCTGCAGGCCGGTCTCGACGGGCTGCTGCACGAGGCCGAAGATGGCTCCAGGCTGATCGGCGGCATCACCGTGCATCTCGGCCAGGCGTCGAGCGATGTGACCTCGTTTTTCGGCGATGGCGGCATTAGCACCACAGGTGGTGGCTTCGGCGGCACGCTGACCTGGTACGACCAGAACGGCTTTTATGTCGACGGCCAGGCCCAGCTGACCTGGTTCAACAGCGACCTGACCTCGAAGGCCCGTGGCCTGCTGACGCCAAGCCTCATCGACGGCAATGGCGGTTTTGGGTACGCGCTGTCGCTCGAGACCGGCAAGAAGATCGACCTCAACAATAGCTGGACCGTGACCCCGCAAGCCCAGCTGATCTATTCGAATGTCCATTTCAGCCGCTTCACCGATGTCTTCGGTGCTGATGTCTCACTCGACAGCGGCGACTCCCTGCGCGGCCGGCTTGGCATCTCAGCCGACCACGACCAAAACTGGAAGGACGACGAGGGCAAGACCCGGCGCAGCCATCTCTACGGCATCGCCAACCTCTATTACGAGTTCCTCGACACCACCCAGGTCGATGTCTCCGGCACCAGGTTCGAGACGCGGCCCGACAGGCTGTGGGGCGGGGTTGGGCTCGGTGGTTCCTACAACTGGAACGACGACAAATATTCGGTCTATGGCGAGGTCTCGGTCAACAGCTCGCTGGAAAACTTCGGCGACAGCTACGCGCTGGCCGGCACCGCCGGCTTCAGGGTGAAGTGGTAGGAGCAAGTGGCCTGCCGGCACGCCTTTGTCTGAGCCTGTAGGGACGCCTCAAACGCAGAAGAAGCCCCGCCACCTCCAGGCAGCGGGGCGACATGGGCTCAAAGCCCCGCGGTAAAGCCGATGACGCCCTTGAACCCGTAGCCGCCGTCAAAGCTTGTCGTGGCAAGCGCTTCGCCGTGCAGGGCATATTTGCCGCGGGCCCATTTGTAGGTGCCGCCCAGGCCGATCTCGCCGCCGAAACGCTGCGGTTCGAAGGCGACGTTGACGCCCGACACCGCAACCGAGGTGCCGTCGAGGAATTCGTAGGTCAAATTGGCGATGCCATAGACATGGTTGCCTTTGGCGTCGGCGTCGTAGTTGACGGCGGCACCGAGGCGGCCCTTCAGGCTGTCGCCCTGGCGCAGCGCGACATTGGCGCCGAACGGATCGGTGAAGGCATCGAAGTCGACCGCGGCATAGGCAAGCTGTGCCTGCGGCGTCAGCGACCAGGTGGCGTCGAGCGCGATCTTGCGCCCGGCCTCGAGGCTGAACGCATAACCGCTGCCGTGGATGCCGTCGCCGATCGTGCCGATGCCGGAAGCGCTCATGTCGGAGCGCAAGGTCGCGACCTGCGCCTGGGCGTCGACATAAAAGCCAGTCGCGCCATACCAGGTCAAATTGGCGCCGATGCCATGGCTTTCGGTGGTGTTGGCACCGTCGCCGAGGCTGGAGAAGATGTCGGCTGTGGCGCGCGAATATTGCGCCGTCAGCCCGCCGACCACCATGCCGGCGGAACCTTCGTAAAGCTGGCCGTCGAAACCGACCTGCACCAAGGCGGTGTCGCTGTCATAGGTCGCATTGGCGGCCGAGGCATTGGCCTCGACATGGCCATGCGCTGCCTCGATGCGCGTCCAGATGGCGGCCTCGCGTGCCGTCGACGGGGTACCATTCACCGCATTGCGCACGCGGTCGCCGACACGCTGCTCGAGCGTCGGCAGGGCGACCATGCCAAGCAGCACCTGCGGATAGTTCTGGTAGACCGGCACGGTCGGGGCGAGGCCACCAGCGCGCAGATACCAGTCGCCGTCGGCGGGGTCGGCGATGCCGTGCTGGAACAGATTGTAGCGATAGGCACCGCCGATCGCCGGGCCGTTGAGCACGAAGGCGTCGGCCGCCGACGTGCCGTCGACCTGGACGATCCTGATGCCGTCGCCTATCGTTTCGGCACCCGCGCCGCCGACATTGATGACCCGCACCTTGGTCGCGCCGGTGCCCAAAATGGTGTCGCCGGTGACGACGAGAAGATCGCTCGGCGAATTGTCGGCGCCGAGCCTGGCTTCGATCTCCAGTCCGCCGCCATTGCTGGTGTAGTCGCCGCCAATCGTCAGCGTGCCGATCGAATTGCCCGGCGCAATGATGCCGCCGGCATTGTTGGTCGTTGTACCGACAGTGCCGGTGCCCTGCAGCCGCCCGCCAAGCACATCCATCGTGCCGCCGAGGATGCCGTTGACGGCGAGAATGCCGCCGAGCACGTTGGTCTTGCCAGTGAAATCGGTCTGATTGGCGGTCAGCACGGTCTTGCCGCTGCCGATCTGGTTGAGAGTGGCGTTGCCTTCGAGGCCCACGTCGAAGCCGTAGGCACTGTCGGTGTGGTTGAAGTTGACGACGCTGGTGCCCGAGCCGAACACAAGCTTGCCGGCGCTGAGCGTTCCCGCTGCCGTCGCTGCTTGGCCCTCGGAGCCGCCGATGTTTAGTACTGCGCGGGATGATGCGGATGTTGCCATATTGACGACGCCAGCGCCGCCCGCGACCGTCACCTTGCCGCCATTGGCGATGGTGAGCGAGGCTTCCTTGGCTCCGGTGCCAGCCCCGAGCTGGAACGCGTTGGCAGCAACGCTTGTCGTGATGAATTCCGATCCCGCTCCGGACACTCGAATACCGGCAGTCTGGGCAGCACTGCCCACGCTCGCCATGCGCATGATCGAGGTCTGCATCACGCCGCCATCGCGCACGTCCAGCGTGCCACGCATCAACGTGAAGGTGCCGCTGTTGTCCCAGCGCGACCCATCGCCCGAGACCAGGAATTGGGCCGTGCCCCCTTGATCCACGATAGCGGCCGAGCCACCGATAGTTGTGGCCGTGCTGTTAACGAGAGCGCCTTCGGTCACGTTGAGGATGCCCAGACCACGCGCGGTCTGCAAATTGCCTTGTAACAGCGAACCTTTGCCGCTCACGTTTACGGTCGCGATGCCTCCATCGGTGTACCCAACGCGCATTGACCCGTCATTTATGTAGTGCGCGCCCGCCAGGATGTTCAAAGTGGCCCCGTCAGCCGTGCCCATGCCCGTCGAACCAAGGTCGCGCACTAAAGTGCCCGCACCAGTCACCGTGACTGTCGACTTGCCAGTGCTCAGGGACACGGAAGAACCCGTGCGGCTATCAACCGTCACATTGGCGCCGTCCTTGATGACGATATCGCCGGTGTATGCCTGCATGTACCAGGCGTAGGTGCTGGGCCCGCCGGTGATGGTCAGCGTGCCTTCGCCGTCCTTCTGCAACCGCCCGCCGGTTGAAAACCCCGGCGCTCCAGTCAGTCGGAGCGACCCGTCGACTTTCAGTTCCGCACCGCCGGCGACGTTGAACACCGTGGGGCCTGCCGAGACCAGAACATTTGTACCGATGTTGATCGTCAGGTTCTTGGTGACCTCCGGCAGGGAATTGCCCGCGATGGAGAACGTGCCTGCCAGCGTGATGGTCGAGTTGGCATCGCCATCGCTATTAGCCGCTTTGATGGCGTTCACCAGTTCCGCCTGGGTGCTGGCCGTGTAGTTCGCCGCTTGGGCAGAAGTGCCGCCGGCAATCGCCAGGGTCAAAGCCAGTGCCGAATGCGACACGCCACTGCGAAGCAGGCGACCGAATGGGCGGTCGGCGGAATTTGTGGTGATGGGCATGGCTACTCCTGGCCGGGCCGCGTCCACGACGCCCCCGGTTCTTTGGTCTGATACGAGCCTTCCTTTCAGGGAGTGTGAATGCATGCAGCAAGCTGCCGCAGAGCCTGCCCCTCGTGATGCCCACCGCACGGGTAGCTTTACATAGAACTGGCTATGTCGAAGCAGCGCCCCGTCTCATTTGTCTATGCATTTTGTCTCAGTGCATCTCGCGGGTGCCCCATGAACCCAAAAATACGCGCCACCTTTCGGCTGCGGGGCAGTATGCAGACATGCATTTTGGTCAGGGCGGCGGCCGACCGGAGCAAACAAGGCGTCGGACTATTTGACCTCTTCAATATTGTCCGGTTTCCAGCTCTGGTCGAAGAACGCCTGCTTGGGACCGTAAAAACGCAGCAACGTGAACCAGCCCTTGCCCGGCACCGTCTTGATCCAGTTCTTCTCCTTGCCGGCCGGCGCGTCGGGACCGAAATACACGTCGATCGAGCCGTCGGCGTTGCTTTGAGGCCCGGTATACTGGCTGACATTCGGAAACGGCTGGCCGTTGCGCAGCTGCGAGCGGCTTGCTGAATCGTAGACGACGACCGACCAGAAATTCTCGACCGGAATGTTGGCCGGCAGGTGCAGGCGGTAATTCTTGGCGCCGTCGAGGAACCTGCCGTCACCGTCACGCGCGCCGGAAAGATATTGCGAGCCTTGCCCGACCACCTTGTCCACCATCGCCGGCGACATGCCAACGGCGATGTAGGCGAAGGCGGCGCGCCGGTCGGTGTTGACGTAACCTTGCGAATCCCAGCTCGCGCTGCCGCCGATGAATGCCCATTCCCATGTGCGGTCGCGATAGACGAGCCGTGCCGGATCGGTCGAGGCGAAGCTGTTGGTGCGCGCCATCGCCGAACCCAGCCGGGCCGCCTCGCCAAGCACCGCCTTCCCGTCCTCGTCGGGCGCGAACGGCTTGCCCTTCTCGATGCCGATCGAGGCAAGCTGGAAACGGTCGGCCGTGTCGATGATGTCGACAGGCTCGCGCGCAATCAGCGCCGCCAGATCCTCGAAATAGCCGAAATCGTCCGAAAACAGCGTGTCGATCTCCTTGCCCGATCCGTTGACGAACGCCATCGCGGGCGGACTGCCCGCCTGCGAAAGTGGGTAGATTTTGCTCGACTTCATCAGCGCCACCGCTGGGTCTGGCTTGCCGTCGACAAGGAAGCCGCGCACGCCGAACACCACGCCGAACGTCTTCGACTTGCCGACGAGATAGCCCTCGGGAACCGGACCGTCATAGCCCGGCGGCAAAAGCAGGAACTTGCCGCCCTTGCCCTTGTCTTCCCCGGTCGGGCCGATGCCGGCGATCGATCCTTGCCACATGTCGCTGAAGCCGCCGAGCATTTTGGGCGGCACCTCGACCACAACGGGGCCGTCGCGCTTTAGATCGATCGCCGCGAGACCGTAAACGGTCTCGGCGTTGCCGGTCAGGAGCAGGGTCTGGGCGTCCATCAGCGTTTCCCAGATGACCATCTGGCTAGGGGCCGCATTTCCTGCCTCGGCGATGCTTTTCCAGGTTCGGTACCAGGAGACCGCCGGCATCTGCGCCAGATACGCCTCGGTGGCGCGGTTCATCAGCAGAACGTCCCTGAGCTTCGCCGCTGCGGCATCCGTCGGATAGCCGTTCTTGAACGCGAAGTCGCCGAAGCGGGTCTTCACCGTCTCGGTGCCGATCCAGCCATGCGAGTCGGCCGTCTGCGCTTGCGCCCCGACCGACATTGCGAGGCCGAGAGCGGCGGATAGCATGATGGTCTTCATGAAAATGCTCCTCACTTCACCTTCTCGATGTCGGGCAGAACCCAGGTCTTGTCGAAGACCGGCTTTTCGGGACCATAAAAGCGGAACAGCACCTCGAACTTCCCCCCGGCAGCTGTCGGGACCCAATTGGCTTCCTTGCCTGCCGGCGCCTTGGGGCCGAAATAGACCTCCACCGAACCGTCGGCGCTCGTATGCAGACCCGGGCTGAGCGAGGAGCGGCTGACCGTTTTCTGATCGTGGATGAGCGTATGCGTCGCGCGATCGTAGACCGTCGCCGACCAGTATTGCTTGACCGGCACTTTTGCCGGCACAGTCAGCCGATAGGTGCTGGCGCCGTCGAAAGGTTCGCCAGACTTGTCCTTGGTGGTCATCAAATAATACTGGCCGATGCCCGAATGTTTGGTGCTGAAGAAGGCCATCGTGTAGGTGACGCCACGGCCATCGACAGGATAGCTGTCAGGGTCGGCGAACTGGCTCTGCAGGCCGCCGCTCACATCGGGCAAAATCGGAAACACCCATTGATGCCCTTCGTAATAGGGCGCAAACATCGTTTCGTATTGCCAGTCTAGCCAGGCGTGCGCCTCTGCGGCGGCCGTGTTCAGTATGCCCTCCGTCGTCGCGTCGGGATTGAACGGCTTGCCCTTCTCGATGCCGATCGATTTCAGCTGGTCGATCATCGCCTTGTCGCGCACAAGCCAGGGCTCGCTTTGCACAAAGCGGTCGAGCGACTGGTAGAAGCCCACGTCATAGGGGATCGTTGAATCGTAGAGTTTGCCGAGTGCGTCGACAAAGACGGTCGCGGGCGGGCTGGCCGCCCCGCTCAACGGATAGAGCTTGATCCGCTTGCCATAGTCGACGGCCACCTTGACGTCAGGCGCACTGCCGCTTTTCGGGATCGAGCGAAGCAGCGCATAGCCCTGATAATTGGCTGACGGCAGCGCGACATAGCCGTCCGGCACCTTGTCCTTGTAGCCGGGCGGCAGGATCAGATATTTGCCGCCTTTGCCCTTGTCGACGCCGGCGGGGCCGACATCTTCGAGCGCTGCCTGCCAAGGGTCCATGATGGAGCCGTTGATGACGCCGTTATCGGCCGGCGGGATTTCGATCACCACCGGCCCGTCCTTGGTGTTGAAGAAGGCCATGAGGTAGATGACGTCGGGGTTGGGCGTCAGCGTCTGGTTCTTCCAGTCGAACAGTCCGGACCAGTAGACGATCTGGTTGGGCTTGCCGCCGAGCTTGAGCATCTGCTGGTACATCAGCTCATAATTGACCGCCGGCACGCCCCAGATGACGGCCTCGACGGCGCGGCGCTCGACGGTGCGCCGCCATAGCTGCTCGGCCGAACGGTCCTGCGCCGAAACCGATCCGGCCGCCAATGTCAGGGCAAGTGCTGCAAGGGCTGTTCTAACCATGGCCTCCTCCAGTCCGATGATCATCTTTGCAGCAACACGGGCCACTCAGTCTGTCGAAATGGGAGAGGATCGCGCACCGCTCGCAGCGATTATTGCATCTAAACCAGCCTGCTGAAAGCGAATCACCCCGAATTGCCACCTCCAAGGTTGGCACTTCACGATGCCTGCCTGTTTGCAGGTTCGATCCCTGCCGGAATCACCATTTCTTTCACTCTTGACTGCCGAGCGGTTCAGGTTACCCTGAGGGAAATACCGGTCTCGATAGCCGGACGGCAAACATGCCTCGTGTGCCTCGCCTTGCGGCGGCGGCTGCGGGGCATTTTTTGCTTTTGGGGGGAAATTCTTTGAAGTCGCGCATCGAAATCGGCGTGCTGTATTCGCGCTCGGGCAGCTACAGGCTGGTCGCCGACGCTTGTTATGCCGGCGTCATGCGCGCCATCGCCGACATCAACGCCGATCCCGCAAGCGCGGTCGAGCTTATAGCCGTCGAGCGCGACCCGGGCGGCAACATCGACCGCTATGCGCCGCTTTGCGATGAGATCCTGCGCCAGAGCAGCGCGCGCCACGTCATTGGTTGCGTCACCTCCTGGAGCCGCAAGGAGGTCATCCCCGTCCTGGAGAAAGTCGGCGCAGCACTCTGGTATGCCTGCCCTTATGAAGGTTTCGAGGCAAACGAGCATGTGATCTACATGCATGCATGCCCGAACCAGCATCTGGTACCGCTGCTTGCGCATATAGTGCCGCGCTTCGGCACCGATGGCTTCCTGCTTGGTTCCAATTACATCTGGGGTTGGGAAACCAACCGCGTCGCCCGCGACCTCATCGCCGACGCCGGCGGCAGGGTGCTCGGCGAGCGCTATCTGCCGATCGGTGAAACAGATGTCGCGCGGCTGATCGAAGAGGTCAGGGCGACGCGGCCGGCCTTCATCCTCAACAATTTGATCGGCACCTCGTCCTACGCCTTCTTTGCGGCCTATGCCGAGCTGGCGCGCAACGACCCCCATTTCGGCCCGGAAAACTGCCCGATCCTGTCGTGCAACCTCACCGAAGCCGAGCTGCCGGCGATCGGCGAGGCAGGCCGTGGCCATCTTTCGGTCGGCCCCTATTTCCGCAACGAAGCGACAGCGCCCAGCGACGCGCCGGTCTCCTCCTTCGAGGCGTCGGCCTATGCCTCGGTCCAGGTGCTGGCAAAGGTCCTTTCGGCCAGGCCGGATGCCGGCTTCGCGGAACTGCCAGTATTGTTTGCGAAGAGCCGTTATCAGACGCCGTTCGGCGAGATCGCCATCGACCCGCAGACCCAGCATGCGACGCTGCCGGTCGAGATCGGCCGTATCGCAGGCCTGGGCTTCGAGCGCGTCAGCCATACCGTGCGCATGGCGCCGGACCCTTATCTCTCGCACTACGACCGGACCGAAACATTCGGGCGCCCGCGCCTCAAGGTCGTGTCATGAGCCGAAACGCGCACATCCCCAATCTCGGCGGCGCCAAGGCATTCGTGCTGCATCGGCCGCATGCGACGGTCAGCGCCATCACACGACAGCTCGTAGCCATCGGCCTTCAGGCCACCGATTGCTGGCCCGAGCTACCGGCTGACGCGCTGGCTGCGGATTTCGTGTTCTTCGACGTCGACCTTGGCTTCGACCAGCAATTTCCATGGCCGCGCGGCACGGCACCCATGCCGACCATCGCGCTGATCGGCTCGGAGGCGCCGGGCCGCATCGAATGGGCATTGTCACAAAAGGCCGATGCGCAATTGCTGAAGCCGGTCGGTAATTCCGGCGTCTACAGTGCGCTCCTCATTGCCCGCCAAAGCTTTGCCGCCCGCCGGCAACTGGCCGATGAGATCGCGACGCTGCAATCGCGGGTGGCCGAGCGCCAGACCATCGTGCGGGCGGTCACCGCGTTGATCAGCCAGGGAGCCGACGACGAACGCGCTTACGCGCAATTGCGCTCGCTCGCCATGAACTGGCAGGTCAGCCTCGAAGAGGCCGCCCGGCGCGTCGTCGCCATGACGGAAAAGGAGGGCGGCGTTGACCAGTCCCATCGCGCCTGAGATGCCTGCAATCGCATTGCCGGCGAAACGCCGCGCCGGTGTCTGGCGTCGCCTCGTCAAGAGGCCATTGGCCATGACCGGTCTGGCGATCATCGCCATCACCGTCTTGGGCGCGCTGTTTGCGCCCTACCTTACCGGCTATGATCCCAACGAACAGCTTTTCGACGGGCTGACGCTCGAGGGCGCGCCGCTGCCACCCAGCGCCACCTTCTGGCTGGGAACCGATCTTCTCGGCCGCGATCTGCTCACCCGTGTGCTTTATGGCGCGCGCACCTCGCTCATCATCGGCATCGTCGCCAATGGCACGGCACTATTGATCGGCACGCTCGTCGGCATCACCGCCGGCTATTTCCGTGGCTTCATCGGAGCGGCACTGATGCGCTTCACCGACCTGATGATGGCGTTTCCGGCCCTGCTGCTCGCCATCTGCCTTGCCGCCGTGTTCCAGCCCAGCCTGTGGATCGTCGCCATGGTGATCGCGCTGGTCAACTGGGTGCAGACGGCGCGCATCATCTTCACCGAAACGAGCTCGCTCGCCGAACGCGAATTCATCGACGCCGAGCGCACGATCGGCGCGAGCACGCCGCGCATCCTGTTCCGCCACATCCTGCCACATCTTTTGCCGACGATCATCGTGTGGGGCACGCTCGGCATTTCGACCACGGTGCTTTTGGAGGCGACCCTGTCTTATCTCGGCATCGGCGTGCAACCGCCCGCCGCGTCGTGGGGCAACATCATCTTCGAAAACCAGACCTATTTCCAGGCGGCACCTTGGCTGGTGTTCTTTCCGGGTGCCGCGATCCTGGCGCTGGCGCTCGCCTTCAACCTGGTTGGCGACGCGCTGCGCGATATTCTCGACCCCACCCAAAGGGGCCGGGCATGATCGCTTACCTCACCCGCCGCTTCATCCAGGCAGCGCTCATCCTGCTTGGCGTGTCGCTGATCACCTTTGCCTTGCTCTATCTTCTGCCCGCAGATCCGGTGCGCCAGATCGCGGGCCGCAGCGCGACACCGCAGACTGTCGAGAGCATCCGCCAGCAGCTCGGTCTCGACCAGCCCTTCGCCATTCAATACTGGCGCTATTTGACCAACCTGCTCAGCGGCGATCTCGGGCGCTCCTACATCCAGCGCTCGCAAGTCAGCGAGCTGATCGTCGCGCGCCTGCCGGCCAGCCTGCTGTTGATGGTCGGCGCGATCCTGTGCGAGCTGCTCATCGGATTGACCATGGGCCTTGTCGCCGCCGTTAAGCGCGGCACGGCCACCGACCAGGCCCTGATGGTCGGCTCGTTCATCGGCGTGTCGGCCCCGCAATTCGTCGTCGGCCTGCTTTTGCTCTACGTCTTCGCCGTCAAGCTCGGCTGGTTTCCGATCGGCGGCTACGGCACCTGGCGGCATATGGTGCTGCCTTCGCTGACGCTCGGCATCCTGGGTGCCGGCTGGTACTCGCGCATGATGCGCTCGTCGATGATCGACGTGCTGCGCCAGGACTACATCCGCACCGCCCGCGCCAAGGGCCTGGCCCAGCGCGCCGTCCTGTTTGGCCACGCGCTGCCCAACGCCATTTTGCCGGTCGTCGCCATGATCGGCATCGACATCGGCCTGTTCATGGGCGGCATCGTGGTGGTCGAAAGCGTGTTCGGCTGGCCAGGCATCGGCCAGCTCGCCTGGCAGGCGATCCAGCGCGTCGACATCCCGATCATCATGGGGGTCACGCTGGTGTCAGCCTGCGCCATCGTTCTGGGCAATTTGCTTGCCGACATCGTCGCCCCGTTCATCGACCCGCGCATCAAGCTGCGCTGATCCAAGGCCAACCAAAAGACTGCAAACCAAAAAGGGAACCTCGCATGAAACATTGGCTCACCACGACAGTCGCCACGTCAGCGCTCGCGCTGGCGCTCGGCATGGCTTCGGCCACGGCGCAGGAAACGCTCGACCCGAAAGCCAGGCAGGGCGGCGCCATCACCATCACCTACAAGGACGATGTCGCGACGCTTGACCCGGCGATCGGCTATGACTGGCAGAACTGGTCGATGATCAAGAGCCTGTTCGACGGGCTGATGGACTATGAGCCGGGCACGACCAAGCTCCGTCCGGAGCTCGCCGAAAGCTACGAGATCTCGCCCGACGGCAAGACCTTCACCTTCAAGCTGCGCAAGGGCGTCAAGTTCCACAACGGCCGCGAGATGACCGCGGAAGACGTCAAATATTCGCTCGACCGCGTCACCAACCCCAAGACCCAGAGCCCAGGTGCTGGCTTCTTCGCCTCGATCAACGGCTACGAAGATGTCGCCGGCGGCAAGTCGGAAAGCCTTTCAGGTGTGTCAGTGGTCGACCCCTCGACCGTCAAGATCGAGCTGTCGCGGCCCGACGCCACCTTCCTGCATGTCATGGCGATCAACTTCTCCCATGTCGTGCCGAAGGAAGAGGTCGAGAAATACGGCGCCGATTTCGGCAAGCATCCGGTCGGCACCGGCGCTTACAAGATGGCGGAATGGACGCTTGGCCAGCGTCTCGTCTTCGAGCGCAACGCCGACTACTGGCACAAGGGCCTGCCCTATATCGACAAGATCACTTTCGAGATCGGCCAGGAGCCGATCGTGGCGCTGCTGCGCCTGCAAAATGGCGAGGTCGACGTTCCCGGCGACGGCATTCCTCCGGCCAAGTTCCAGGAGGTGATGGCCGATCCCGAGCAGAAGGCCCGCGTCGTCGAAGGCGGCCAGTTGCAGACCGGCTATGTCACCATGAACACGCAGATCGCGCCGTTCGACAACGTCAAGGTTCGCCAGGCCGTCAACATGGCGATCAACAAGGACCGCATCGTCAAGCTGATCAACAACCGCGCCGTGCCGGCCAACCAGCCGCTGCCGCCGTCGATGCCGGGCTACGACAAGGACTTCAAGGGCTACGCCTTTGACATCGAAAAGGCCAAGGCACTGCTCGGCGAGGCCGGCCATCCCGATGGCTTTGAAACCGAACTGTTCGTCATGAACACCGATCCCAACCCGCGTATCGCCCAGGCGATCCAGCAGGACCTGTCGGCGATCGGCATCAAGGCTTCGATCCAGTCGCTCGCCCAGGCCAACGTGATTGCTGCCGGCGGCGAAAAGGACGGCGCTCCGATGATATGGTCTGGCGGGATGGCGTGGATCGCCGACTTCCCCGATCCGTCCAACTTCTACGGTCCGATCCTTGGCTGCGGTGGCGCTGTGCAGGGCGGCTGGAACTGGTCGTGGTACTGCAACAAGGACCTCGACGAAAAGGCGGCCGCCGCCGACTCGATCGTCGATCCGGCCAAGGCCGAAGAGCGCAACAAGATGTGGAGCGACATCTACGCCAAGGTCATGGCGGACGCGCCTTGGGCGCCGGTGTTCAACGAGCAGCGCTTCACCATGAAGTCGCCGCGCATGGGTGGCGACGACAAGCTTTATGTCGACCCGGTCCATATCCCGATCAACTACGACTATGTGTATGTAAACGATGTGCAATAACTGCAACTACACCATCCACGGACGCCACCATCACTTCGGCTGGGACAACTCGTTTGCCCCAGCCGAGCGGGTGGCGCCCGGCTCGACGATCGAATTCGAATGTCTGGATTCGTCGGGTGGTCAACTCAAGGCTGACAGCACCGTCGGCGACATCGCCAAGCTCGACTTCGGCCAGATCAATCCGGTGACGGGTCCGATCTATGTCGAGGGAGCGGAGCCCGGCGATGCGCTCAAGGTGACGATCGACACGTTCAAACCGTCTGGCTTCGGCTGGACGGCGAACATTCCAGGCTTCGGCCTGCTCGCCGACGACTTCAAGGAGCCGGCGCTGAACATCTGGAAGTACGACGCAACGTCGCTCGAGCCGGCCCTGTTTGGCAAGAACGGCCGCGTGCCGCTCAAGCCGTTTGCCGGCACCATCGGCAACACACCCGCCGAAAACGGACACCATTCGGTGGTGCCGCCACGGCGCGTCGGCGGCAATCTCGACATCCGCGATCTGGCGGCCGGCACCGTGCTCTACCTGCCGGTGGAGGTTGCCGGCGCGCTGTTTTCGGTCGGCGACACCCATGCCGCCCAAGGCGACGGCGAGGTCTGCGGCACGGCGATCGAAAGTCCGATGAACGTCGTTCTGACGCTCGACCTGGTCAAGGATGCACGGCTGAAGATGCCGCGCTTCACCACGCCGGGCCCAGTGACGCGCCACCTCGATGCCAAGGGCTACGAAGTGACCACCGGCATCGGGCCTGACCTGATGACGGGCGCCAAGGAAGCCGTCGCCCAGATGGTCGACCTGCTCTCCGCGCGCTACCAGCTAGACCCTGTCGACGCCTACATGCTGGTGTCGGTGTGCGGCGATCTCCGCATCAGCGAGATCGTCGACATGCCAAACTGGGTGGTGTCGTTCTACTTCCCGCGCTGCGTGTTCGAATGAGCGTTGCGGCAGACGCAAAACGCGACGTCGGGGCCCCTGCCCCGATGTCAGACAGGCCGGTGCTCGACGTCACCGGGCTGACTGTTTCCGTGCGCGGCGAAGACGGCGAGCGGCCGGTCGTCTCCGACCTCACATTCTCGCTGGCGCGCGGCGAAACCCTTTGCATCGCCGGCGAATCCGGCTCCGGCAAGTCGATGACGTCGCTGGCCATCATGGCGCTGCTGCCGCAGCCGGCGGCGCGGATCTCCGCCGGTTCGATCCGGCTCGGCGACACCGATCTCGCTACGCTCGATGAAGGGCATATGCGCCGCATCCGCGGCAATCGCATCGCCATGATCTTCCAGGAGCCGATGACCTCCCTCAACCCGGTGCTTTCGATCGGCCGGCAGCTGGTCGAAGCGATCGAGGCCCATACCGGTGTTTCGCGCGCTCAGTCGCGCAGGCTTGCCATCGAAGCGCTGACGGCGGTGCGCATTCCCGAAGCCGAGAACCGCCTCAACCAATATCCTCACGAGCTTTCCGGCGGCATGCGCCAGCGCGTCATGATCGCCATGGCACTGGCGCTGAAGCCAGACGTGCTGATCGCCGACGAACCGACCACCGCACTCGACGTCACAGTGCAGGGCGAAGTGCTCGAACTTTTGCGCGACCTGCAGCGCCAGCACGGCACCAGCGTCATTCTGATCACCCATGACATGGGCGTCGTCGCCGAAATGGCCGACCGCGTCATCATCATGCGCAACGGGCGCATGGTTGAGCAGGGCACGGTCGCCGACATCTTCGAGCGTCCACAAGTCGACTATACACGCGACCTTCTCGCCGCCGTGCCACGCATGGGCACAGGTGCTGCGCGCCACGGCTCCCGCGACAAGACCGAGCAAACAAAGCCGGCGGCGATCGCCGTGGCGCGCGATCTGCATGTACGCTTCGACCTGCATGGCGGCTTCTTCGGCCGGGTCAACCGTCGGGTGCATGCTGTTGAAGGCATAAACTTCTCCATCGCACCCAACGAGACGCTGTCGCTGGTCGGCGAATCCGGCTGCGGCAAGTCGACGACGGCCAAGGCCCTTGCCGGCCTGGTGCCTTACAGCGGCGAGCTTTCGATCGGCGGGCGCAATCTGTCCGGCCTCGACCGGCATGAGCGCAAGGCGGTGCGCCGCGATGTCCAGATGATCTTCCAGGACCCTTACGCCTCGCTCGATCCGCGCATGCGCGTTGGCGATCTGGTCGCCGAGCCGCTCCTGATCCACAACATCGGCACGCCGCGCGAGCGGACCGAGCGTGTGGCTGCCCTGTTCGAACGTGTCGGCTTGTCGGCCGACCAGATGGAACGCTATCCGCACGAGTTTTCCGGCGGCCAGCGCCAGCGGATTTGTATTGCCCGTGCATTGGCGCTGCGGCCGAAGCTGATCATCGCCGACGAGAGCGTGTCCGCGCTCGACGTGTCGGTTCAGGCGCGCGTGCTGGAATTGCTGAAGGAACTGCAACGCGAATTCGGCGTCGCCTATTTGTTCATCTCGCATGACATGGCGGTGGTCGAAAACATCTCCGACCGAGTGGCGGTGATGTATCTCGGCCAGATCGTCGAGATGGGCACGCGCGACCAGATTTTTGCCAACCCGCGCCATCCCTATACCAAGCGGCTGATCGAGGCGGTGCCGGTCCCCGATCCGGTCCAGCGCCGCGCCCGTTTCGCACGCATGGACAGGGAAATCCCAAGCCCGGTTCGCAAACTCGGCGACGAACCAAGGAAGCTTGTGCTCGAGGATATCGGCGGCGGCCATCTGGTTGCGGCATCGGATGCGTGACGGGCGCGCATATTCAATCATCCCGACCGCAACATCATCTGGCTGTTTGCAACTGACGGCGTCTATGCGCTGAAGACGCCGCTGCTGGGCGAGCCCAAGATGGGCATGAGCGACAAGGTCTGGCCGCCGCGCGACTGAGACCGGCCGATAGCCTTCAAATCATCAACCCCGGCCTTGCGCGGGGGTTTTTGTTTCAAGAGACTTGCGCCTGATCAATGGCCGGGGTGCAGCGCGTCGTTCAGATACATGCAGGTCAGCATGGTGAAGATGTAGGCCTGGATCACCGCCATCAAAAGCTCGAGCCCGGTGAGCGCGACCGTCATCGTCAGAGGCAGGATGGCGGCGAAGATGCCGAGGGTTCCCATGCTGCCGAGACTGACCACGAAGCCGGCGAAGACCTTGAGCGTGATGTGGCCGGCGAGCATGACGGCGAACAGACGCACCGAATGGCTGATCGGGCGTGAGATGTAGGAGACGATCTCGATCGGCACGATGATCGGCGACAGGAGCAGCGGCACACCGGACGGCATGAACAGGCGGAAGAAGCCGAGGCCGTTTTTCCAGATGCCGTAGATCGTGACCGTACCGAACACCAGCATGGCGAAAGCGAAGGTCACGATGATGTGGCTGGTCACCGTGAACGCGTAGGGGAACAAGCCCGCGAGATTTGCGATCAGGATGAAGACAAACAGCGAAAAGACGAGCGGAAAGAACTTCATGCCGCTCTCGCCCGCATTGTCGCGCAGCGTCTTGGATACGAACTCGTAGATCAGTTCGGTGATCGACTGCAGGCGGGAGGGCACCAGCGCTCGACCGCTCGTCGAAAGCATGAGGAACAACCCGCCGAACACCACTGCCCCAACCATGTAAGCGGCGGAGTTGGTGAAAGCGAATTCCTGCCCCGCAAACTCGAAGAGGGTGAAAATCGGCTTGATTTCAAATTGTTCTATTGGTCCGGCCACAGTGCCTCTCCGGTCGGTTCGATTTGTGATGCGAAAGCGCGCGCACCGGAACCAGGTCCGGAAGCCAAAACTGACCAAGCGTGCTTACGGTCCGCCAAACGCGGTTCCGCAACTTTTTCGCGATTTTTGAGATGAGTTTCGGTCGGAGTTGCAATTATCGGCGCCATCTTTTGGATGGGGCCGTCCCCGAGCGTTCAAGGCACTGGTCGTCCAGTGCGTGGGCTTGTTAGCCTAAGCTGCCTGCTTCGGCAAGACAGGAAGTGACGCGGCCCAAGGCCGCGTCACAGGTCAGATGTGCAACGCGTGACCGAGCGTGCGCAGCGAAGCCTCGAGGAAAGCCTCGCTCTGTGTCGGATGGGCATGGATGGTGCCGGCGATATCCTCCAGCCGCGCGCCCATCTCGATTGCCAGGCTGAAGGCAGCCGACAGCTCCGAAACGCCAGCGCCGACCGCCTGGATGCCGAGCACCAGATGGTTGTCGGCGCGGGCAACGATGCGCACGAAACCATCCTCGCTCGCCAGCGTCATCGCCCGGCCATTGGCCGAAAACGGGAACTGCGCCGACTTGATCTCGATACCGAGGTTCTTGGCTTCGTCGGGCGAAAGCCCAGCCGTGACGATCTCCGGATCGGTGAAGCAGACAGCGGGAATCGAGCGCTTGTCCCAGCTTCTCTTGTGACCGGCGACAATCTCGGCGACCATTTCGCCCTGCGCCATGGCACGGTGCGCCAGCATCGGCTCGCCCGTGACGTCGCCAATGGCATAGATGCCGCGCATCGAGGTGCGGCACTGTTCGTCGATGCGGATGAAACGGCCGTCGCGATCAAGGTCGATGTCTTCCAGCCCCCAGCCTTCGACAAGCGGCTTGCGGCCGACGGTGACCAGCACCTTGTCGGCAGCGATCTTCTGCTCGCTGCCGTCGGCGGCTTCGACCAGAAGCGCATCGCCCTTGACGCTGAGCCCCTTGGCCTTTGCACCTGATATCACCTTGACGCCGAGCGCTTCGAGGCGCTTGGCGACGGGCCGCGTCAGTTCGGCATCATATTGCGGCAGGATGCGCGGCAAGGCTTCCACGACGGTGACCTTGGAGCCCAGCTTGGCAAAGGCGGTGCCAAGCTCCAGCCCGATATAGCCACCGCCAACAACGGCAAGGGCTTGCGGCACCTGCTTGAGGGCAAGTGCCTCGGTCGAGGAGATGACAGATCCGCCGAAAGGCAGGAACGGCAGCTCGACCGGCACGGAACCGGTGGCGATGACAATGATTTCGGCGCGTATCACTTGCAAGCCGGTCTCGGTGTCGACCTCGACGGTCTTGCCGTCACGAAAGCGCGCCCAGCCTTGCACCGACTTGACCCTGGCCTTCTTGAGGAGCCCAGCGACGCCGCTGGTCAGGCGCCCAACGATACGGTCCTTCCAGGCGACGGTCTTGGCAAGATCGAGCACCGGCGCCGACAGGCTGATGCCAAATGGGCTGGTGCCCGCCGCCATCTCGGAGACCTTGAGATACTCGTCGGCAGCGTGGATCATCGCCTTGGAGGGGATGCAGCCGACATTGAGGCAGGTGCCGCCGGGCTTGGCTGCTTCGACAATCACCGTGTCGATGCCGAGCTGGCCAGCGCGGATGGCGCAGATGTAGCCGCCGGGGCCGGCGCCGATGACGAGAAGCTTGCAGGAAATTTCCTTCATCGCCTCAGCCCTCCATGAAGATCATTGCCGGCGCTTCAAGCAGCGCCTTGATGCGCTGGACGAAGACCGCAGCATCCCAGCCGTCGATGACGCGATGGTCGAAGCTAGAGGACAGGTTCATCATCTTGCGCGGGATGAACTGCGTGCCGTCCCACATCGGCCGCATCATGATCTTGTTGACGCCGACGATCGCCACCTCGGGGTAGTTGATAACGGGTGTGGTGGCGACGCCGCCCATCGCACCGAGCGAGGTGATGGTGATGGTCGATCCGGTCAGTTCCTCGCGCGTGGCTGTGCCTGCCTTGGCGGCATCGGCAAGGCGATTGACCTCGGCGGCGCAGTCCCACAGGTCGCGCGCTTCGGCATGCTTGATCACAGGAACGACCAGTCCGCCCGGCGTCTGCGCGGCCATGCCGATATGCACGCCGGCATGGCGCATGACGATACCGGCGTCGTCATCGAACAGCGCATTGAGCTGCGGCTGCTCGGCAACCGCCTTGACCAGCGCCCGCATCAGGAATGGCAGCAGCGTCAGCTTCGGCCTGTCCGGCTTTTTCGACGCGTTGAGCTTGGCGCGCAATTCCTCCAGTGCCGTGACGTCGATTTCCTCGACATAGGTGATGTGGGGAATACGCGACTTGGCGAGCGACATCTTCTCGGCGATGCGGCGGCGCAGGCCGACGATCTTGATCTCCTCGACCCCGGTCTTGGCCTGCAAGCCAGTTGCTGCCGGCTGTGCGCCGCGCGAGGCGAAAGCGTCGAGATCTTCATGCGTGACGCGTCCGGCAGGTCCGGTGCCAGGGACCTGGCGCAGATCGATACCGGCTTCCTTGGCACGCAGGCGGACAGCGGGCGAAGCCAAGGGCCGTTCGCCTTCCGGTCGCGGCAGGCCAACGGGCGAGCGTGCGGAAGCTGCACCCCCACCCCTAAGGGAGGGGGACCCGGCTTGCGCTTTTCCCGCAACGGTATCGGCCTTGGGTGTTTCAGCTATCGAGGCCGTGGTCGCCGCTTGTCCCCCTCCCCCCTGTTGGGAGGGGCTAGGGGTGGGGGTAGCTTGCGCGACCGGAGTGGAAGGCTTCTCGGCCGTCGCCTCCCCATCGCCGGCCACCTTGATCCGCACGATCGGCGAGCCGACCGCGACAGTGTCGCCGATCTCGGCACCGAGCCAGCTGATCTCGCCATCGACCGGCGATGGAATCTCCACCGTCGCCTTGTCGGTCATGACGGCGGCAAGCACCGCGTCTTCGCGGACAAGGTCGCCGACCTTGACGTGCCACTCGACAAGCTCGGCCTCGGCCACGCCTTCGCCGACGTCGGGAAGCTTGATGACATGTTCGCCCATGCTCAGGCCTCCATCGTTTCAATGAGTGCCTGCCCGACGCGTTTCGGACCGGGGAAATAATCCCACTCCTGCGCGTGCGGATAAGGCGTATCCCAGCCGGTGACCCGCGCAATCGGCGCTTCGAGGTGGTAGAAGCAGTGCTCCTGCACAAGTGCGGCAAGCTCGGCCCCGAAGCCCGAAGTCAGCGTCGCCTCATGCACGACGACGCAGCGCCGGGTCTTCTTGACCGAAGCAACGATGGTGTCGAGATCGAGCGGCAGAAGCGTGCGCAGGTCGATCACCTCGGCATCGATGCCGGTCTCCTCGGCCGCCGCCTGGGCGACATAGACCATGGTGCCATAAGCGAGCACGGTCACCGCTGAGCCCGGCCGGCGGATCTCCGCCTTGCCGAGCGGAGTCGTGTAGTGCCCGTCGGGCACCTCGCCCAGTTCATGCTTCGACCAGGCCGTGACCGGCCGATCATGGTGGCCGTCAAAGGGACCGTTATACAATCGTTTCGGCTCCAGAAAGATCACCGGATCCGGGTCCTCGATGGAAGCGATCAGCAGGCCTTTTGCGTCGAGCGGATTGGACGGCACCACCACCTTGAGGCCGGAAACATGCGTGAACAGCGCTTCCGGGCTCTGGCTATGGGTCTGGCCGCCAAAGATGCCACCACCTGTCGGCATGCGCACGACGATCGGGCAGGTGAACTCGCCATTGGAACGGTAGCGCAATCGTGCCGCTTCCGAAACGATCTGGTCATAGGCTGGATAGACATAGTCGGCGAACTGCACCTCGACGCACGGCTTGAGCCCGTAGGCGGCCATGCCGATGGCAGCACCGACGATGCCCAATTCGCTGATCGGGGCATCGAAACAGCGCGAACGGCCGTATTTCTGCTGCAGGCCTTGGGTGCAACGGAACACGCCGCCGAAATAGCCGACGTCCTCGCCGAACACGACGACATCGTCATCACGCCCCATGGCAACGTCCATGGCGCTGCGGATGGCTTCGATCATTGTCATGCGTGGCATCGCTATACCCCCGCCCTCTGGCGCTGGCGCCTGAGATGCGGCGGCATCTCGGCATAGACGCCCTCGAACATGTCGCGCGTCGACGGCTTGCCGCCGGCATGCAAGGTGCCGTGGCTTTCGGCTTCCTTTTGCGCAGTAATCACCGTCTCAAGGATTTCCGCCTCGGCCTGCTTGTGGCGCTCGTCCGACCATAGGCCGCGCTTGATGAGGTGGTTCTTGAGCCTGATCACCGGGTCGCCCAGCGGCCAGGCGTCGGACTCGGTCTTGGGCCGATAGGCGGACGGATCATCCGATGTCGAATGCGCGCCGACACGGTAGGTGACGTATTCGACCAGCGTCGGCCCGAGATTGCGGCGCGCGCGCTCTGTCGCCCATTTGGCCACGGCGTGGACTGCGAGATAGTCGTTGCCGTCGACACGCAAAGCCGGAATGCCGAAGCCGAGGCCACGCGCGGCGAAGGTGCCTGAACCGCCGCGAGCGATGCCCTGGAAGGTCGAGATCGCCCACTGGTTGTTGACGATGTTGAGCACGACTGGCGCCTTGTAGGTCGAGGCGAAGACCAGTGCTGCGTGAAAGTCGCTCTCGGCGGTCGCACCGTCGCCGACCCAGCCGACGGCGATCTTGCTGTCGCCCTTGATCGCCGACGCCATCGCCCAGCCGACAGCCTGGATGTACTGCGTCGTCAGGTTGCCGGAGATCGAAAAGAAGCCGTGCTCCTTCGAGGCATACATCACCGGCAGCTGCCGGCCCTTCAGCGGGTCGCGCTCGTTGGAATAGATCTGGTTCATCATCTCGACCATCGGATAGCCGCCCGCGATCAGCAGGCCGGCCTGGCGATAGGTCGGGAAATTCATGTCGCCTGGGTTGAGCGCCTTGCGGAAGGCGCAGCTCACCGCCTCCTCGCCCATATGCTGCATGTAGAACGACGTCTTGCCCTGGCGCTGCGCCATCTGCATGCGCGCATCGAAGGTGCGCAGCGTCACCATGTGGCGCAGGCCTTCGAGCTGTTCCTCGTCGGTCAGCGTACCAGCCCACGGCCCCACCGCGTCACCTTCGCGGTTGAGCACGCGGATGATCGAATAAGCGAGATCGCGGATGTTACGCGGGTCGACATCGACCTCGGGCCGCATGACCGATCCGGCCTTGGGAATCGGCACATTGGAAAAGTCGGGTGTCCCGCCGGGCCGAACCTCGGGCTCGGGCACGTGGAACTTGAGTGGCGAGGGATTGTCCGTCACGGATGTTCCTCCTGTCTCGCGCGCAGGCCTACTGGTCCTCCCTGCGCGGCAGACATTTATGTCAGTAACACTGACCTATTATCCCAACGCTTTGGAAACCGCAATGGCCCTCGGTGCGAGTTTGGCATTGTCGCGACAATATCGAAAGCCCGGTTGACAGGAAGCACATTCCGCGCTCATCCTTAGGGCTCACCAGGGGGGTCCCGACAAGGGGCTGAGATACTGCTAGCTCGCGCAGCGCAGTGACCCGTTGAACCTGATCCAGTTCACACTGGCGTAGGGACGGTGCGAGGCTTTGCGGGTCGGCTTCTTCCGGCTTAGGCATTCGGGCAAATCGCCCGGAGTCCCCAGGCAAAACCTCACCTCCTCCTTTCCGCACGAACTGGGTCTCCGTTGCACCAGAGCAAGGAGGCTCACCATGAATGCCCTGACCCCGACCGTCACGACAGGCGCACTGCCCGCCTCGAAGAAGGTCCACAAACCAGGTCTCATCCATCCCGGCATCCGCGTGCCGATGCGCGAAATCTCGGTGCACCCGACCGCCATGGAGCCGCCCGTCACGGTCTATGATTCGTCCGGTCCCTACACCGACGCGACTGTGACAACCAATATCGAGGGCGGCCTGGCAAGGCTGCGCGAGGATTGGATCGTCGCCCGCGGCGACGTCGAACGTTACGACGGCCGCACCGTGAAAGCCGCAGACAATGGCTTTGTCTCAGGCGAAAGGCTGACGCCGGAATTCCCAGTCCGCAACAAACCGCTGCGCGCCACCGGCGGACGCGCAGTCACCCAGATTGCATATGCCCGCGCCGGCATCATCACGCCGGAGATGGAGTTCGTCGCCATCCGCGAAAACCTCGGCCGCGAGCAGTTGCGCGAGAAGATGAAGCGCGACGGCGAGAGCTTTGGTGCTGTCATTCCCGACTTCGTCACGCCCGAATTCGTCCGCGAAGAGGTCGCGCGCGGCCGGGCGATCATCCCCTCCAACATCAACCATCCCGAGAGCGAGCCGATGGTCATCGGCCGCAATTTCCTGGTCAAGATCAACGCCAATATCGGCAACTCCGCCGTCACCTCGTCGATGGCCGAGGAGGTCGAAAAGATGGTCTGGTCGATCCGCTGGGGCGCCGACACCGTGATGGACCTGTCGACGGGCCGCAACATCCACAACATCCGCGACTGGATCATCCGCAATTCGCCGGTGCCGATCGGCACGGTGCCTCTCTACCAGGCGCTGGAGAAGGTCAGCGGCGTTGCCGAGGACCTGACCTGGGAGATCTACCGCGACACGCTGATCGAGCAGGCCGAGCAAGGCGTGGACTATTTCACCATCCATGCCGGCGTGCGCCTGCCCTATATCCATCTGACCGTCGACCGCGTCACCGGCATCGTTTCGCGCGGCGGCTCGATCATGGCCAAATGGTGCCTGCACCATCACAAGGAGAGCTTCCTCTACGAGCATTTCGAAGAGATCTGCGACATCTGCCGCACCTATGACGTTGCCTTCTCGCTCGGCGACGGTCTGCGTCCCGGCTCGATCGCGGACGCCAATGATGCCGCCCAGTTCGCCGAACTGGAAACGCTCGGCGAACTGACCCAGATCGCCTGGGCCAAGGACTGCCAGGTGATGATCGAGGGCCCCGGCCATGTGCCGATGCACAAGATCAAGGAGAACATGGACAAGCAGTTGGAGGTTTGCGGTGAGGCCCCGTTCTACACGCTCGGGCCTTTGACCACCGACATCGCGCCCGGCTACGACCACATCACGAGCGGAATCGGTGCGGCGATGATCGGCTGGTTCGGCACGGCCATGCTTTGCTACGTGACACCCAAGGAGCATCTCGGCCTGCCCGACCGCGACGACGTCAAGGTCGGCGTCATCACCTACAAGATCGCGGCCCATGCCGCCGATCTCGCCAAGGGTCATCCGGCGTCCAAGGTCAGGGATGACGCGCTGTCGCGGGCACGTTTCGAGTTCCGCTGGGAAGACCAGTTCAACCTGTCGCTCGACCCCGACACGGCCCGGTCCTTCCACGATGCGACCCTGCCCAAGGAAGCACACAAGGTGGCGCATTTCTGCTCGATGTGCGGGCCGAAATTCTGCTCGATGCGGATCTCGCACGACATCCGCAATGAGGCGCGCGCCGCCGGCATGGCGGCGATGGCGGAGAAATTCCGCGATGGCGGCGACCTCTATATGGCGGTCGAAGAAACGGAGGCGGCAGGCCAGCCATGAAAGTGTTGGTCAGGGGCGCGGGCGTCGCCGGTCTGACACTTGCGCACGAACTGGCATCGCGCGGCGCAAGCGTCAGCGTCGTCGACCGTCGCAGGCAGATCGCCGGCAATGCCTCATGGCAGGCCGGCGGCATGCTGGCGCCGTGGTGCGAGCGCGAGAGCGCCGAAGAAGCGGTGCTGACCTTGGGAAGGCAGGCGGCGGACTGGTGGGACAGCGCCCTGCCCGGCCATGTCGTCCGCAACGGAACGCTTGTGGTCGCACCCGCCCGAGACGTAGCCGAACTCGACCGTTTCGCCAGCCGCACCTCTGGTCTCCGCGCCCTCGACGCCGAGGCAATCGCGGCCCTCGAACCGGACCTCGAAGGCAGGTTCGGACGCGCCTTGTTCTTCGCGGAGGAGGCGCATCTCGACCCACGCCACGCGCTGCTCGGGCTCAGGGAAAAGCTGATCCAGATGGGCGTGCATTTCGAGTTCGGCTACGGGGCGGTGCAGATGCGTGGCACCGCTGATTTCGAGGCCGACTGCACCGGCATGGCAGGCGGGCAGCCAAGCCTTCGCGGCGTGCGCGGCGAGATGCTGTTGCTGCGCACATCTGATGTTTCGCTGTCACGGCCTGTCCGGCTGCTGCATCCGCGCATACCGGTCTACATCGTGCCGCGTGCTGACCATCTGTTCATGGTCGGCGCCACGATGATCGAAAGCGATGCGACCGGGCCGATCACCGCACGCTCGATGATGGAGCTGCTCAACGCGGCTTACGCATTGCACCCGGCTTTCGGCGAGGCCGAGATCGTGGAAACCGGCACAGGCGTGCGACCGGCATTTCAGGACAATCTTCCGCGCGTCGAGCGTGATGGCAACAGGCTCAGCATCAACGGCCTCTACCGCCACGGCTTCCTGCTCGCGCCTGCCATGGCGCGGCAAGCGGCCGACCTGATGCTCGGTTCGCAGACGACAAAGGAGCTTGCCGATGAAGCTCACCATTAACGGCGAAAGCCATGACGTTTCAGCCGCCACGCTCGCCGCCCTGTTGGCAGAACTCGACTACGAGGGCGGCTGGCTGGCGACGGCCTTGAATGGCGAAGTCGTGCCGGCGCGGGAACGCGACGACTGCGCGCTCTCCGAAGGTGACCGCATCGAAATCCTCGCACCAATGAAGGGCGGCTGAGATCATGGCGGCCTTACCCCCACCCCTAACCCCTCCCCACAAGGGGGAGGGGAACGCTGATCGCCAGCGCCCCAATCTGCGGTCAACGACATCTTGGTTGACGGAACGCGCGTGGCCTCTAGCAGGCCGGCCACGGCTCAAGCCCCCCTCGGAAGGGGCCAGGGGTGGCGGTACCCCAGCCTCCACCTCCCAATCGACATCGAGGAGCTGACCATGCTCAAACTCTACGACACCGAAATCTCCTCGCGCCTGCTTTTGGGCACCGCGCTCTACCCCTCGCCCGCTGTCATGGCCGAGGCGGTGAAAGCGTCGCGAACCGACATCGTCACTGTATCGCTGCGGCGCGAGACGTCTGGCGGCAAGACCGGCGGTCAGTTCTGGTCGTTGGTCCAGTCGCTCGGCGTGCGCGTCTTGCCCAACACCGCTGGCTGCCACTCGGTCAAGGAAGCGGTGACGACGGCGAAGATGGCGCGCGATGTTTTCGGCACCAACTGGATCAAGCTCGAAGTGATCGGCAACCACGACACGTTGCAGCCCGATGTGTTCGGTCTCGTTGAGGCGGCCAAAATCCTCGCGTCAGAAGGTTTCGAGGTCTTTCCCTACACGACCGACGACTTGGTCGTCGCCGAGCGTCTGCTTGATGCTGGCTGCAAGCTGTTGATGCCATGGTGTGCGCCGATCGGGTCCGCGCGTGGCCCGCAGAACCTTGATGCCCTACGCAGCCTGCGCGGCCATTTCCCCGGTGTGCCGCTGATCGTCGACGCCGGCATCGGCCGGCCATCGCATGCCGCAACGGTGATGGAACTCGGCTACGACGCCGTGCTGCTCAACACGGCGGTCGCCAAATCAGGCGATCCCGTCGCCATGGCGTCTGCTTTCGGCAAGGCCGTCGAGGCCGGGCGCGAGGCATACCTGGCAGGCCCGCTCGAACCGCGCGACATGGCCGTCCCCTCCACCCCCGTCATCGGCATGGCAGCGTTTTCATGAAGCTCGACCCGTTCTATCTCATCGTCGATTCCGCCGCCTGGATCGAGCGCCTGGTGCCGCTGGGCGTCAGGCTGGTGCAGCTGCGCGTCAAGGATATGGACGAGCCGGCGCTGCGCCGCGACATCCGCGCCGCGAAGGCCATTTGTGCGCAGCACGATTGCCAGCTCATCATCAACGACTACTGGCAGGCGGCAATCGAGGAAGGCTGTGACTTCGTCCATCTCGGACAGGAGGACCTCGCCGACGCCGACCTCAAGGCAATCCGCAAGGCCGGCTTGAAATTGGGCCTCAGCACCCATGACCACGCCGAGCTCGAAACAGCACTCGCCGCCAAACCCGACTATGTCGCGCTCGGGCCGATTTATCCGACCATCCTGAAAGCCATGAAATGGGCGCCGCAGGGACTCGACCGCATCGCCGAGTGGAAGGCACGCGTCGGCGACGTGCCGCTTGTCGCCATCGGCGGGCTCAACATCGAACGAATAGCAGGCGTCTTTGCCCAGGGCGCGGACAGCGCCGCCGTGGTCACAGACATAACCCGTAATGCCGACCCTGAAGGCCGGACCCGCCAATGGCTCGCCGCGACGGCGCAATGGCGATGACACCTCATGTGCTCATCGTCGCCGGCTCGGATTCGAGCGGCGGTGCCGGTATCGTCCGCGACGTCGAGACCGTGTCAGCATTCGGCTTGCGCAGCTGCGTTGCCATCACGGCAGTGACCGTCCAGACCCACGGTGCGGTCGAGCGTGTCGAACATATGCCACCCGAGCTGATCGCCGCCCAGATGCGCGCAGCGCTTGCCGCCAACCCCGTCGCGGCGATCAAGATCGGCATGTTGGGAACGGCTGAGGCCATCGCTGCGGTGTCGGCGGTGTTGGCGAGCAGCTTGCCCATTCCGGTCGTGCTCGATCCGGTTTTGGCGTCGACTTCGGGACGGGCGTTGCTGGCTGTGGAGGCCGTGGAAGAACTGAGGCGCAAGCTGTTGCCGCTTTGCAGTCTCGTCACGCCGAACCTGCCGGAGTTGGCGTTGCTCACAGGCGCATCGACCGCTCGTGATGAAGCCGAGGCGATCCGCCAAGGGCAGCAGTTGCTGGAAACAGGTGCGCCGGCACTGTTGATCAAGGGCGGTCATGCCACCGGAGAGCAGTCGACCGACCTGCTGCTCCGGCTGGGCCAAGCGCCTGTCCGATACGATGCGCCGCGTATCGCAGCCGAGATGCGTGGCACCGGCTGCATGCTGGCGAGTGCGATTTCCGCGCACCTCGCCCTCGGCGAGACGTTGGAGGCAAGCGTCGGCAAGGCGAAGCGCTACGTCTTCGCCAAGCTCCTGGCATCACGCCTCTGATGGCCCTCAGCCGAGCCGAGCGGCGTGCCACCTCAGATGGTCGTCCATGAAGGTCGAGATGAAGTTGTAGGAATGATCGTAACCCTCCTGCATGTGCAAGGTGAGTCCGATGCCCGATTTCTTGCAAGCTTCGTCGAGCAGCCACGGCCGCAGGCCATCGTTCAGAAATCCGTCTGCTGTGCCCTGATCGACGAGGAATTCCGGGAAACGCTTGCCGTCTTCAATCAAGAGCGTCGCATCATAAGCGCGCCATGCCTGTTCGTCGGTGCCGAGATATTTTTCCAGCGCCGGCTTTGACCAACCAGCCGTGCTGGGCTGGGCGATCGGTGCGAAGGCCGAGCAGCTCTTGAAGCGCTCGGGGTTCTTCAACGCGATGGTCAGCGCGCCATGGCCGCCCATTGAATGGCCCGTGATCGCCTGGCGCGACATGTTGGCCGGGAAGTTCGCTGCAATCAGCGCCGGCAACTCCTCGGTGATGTAGGAATACATGCGGTAATTCCTGGCGAACGGCTCCTGCGTGGCGTCGACATAAAAGCCGGCACCCGAGCCGAACTGCCAATTGTCCTTCTCGTCCGGAATGCCTTCGCCGCGCGGACTGGTGTCGGGGCAGACCACGATCAGGCCAAGTTCGGCCGCCAGACGCCGATACTCGCCCTTGTCCATGACATTGGCATGCGTGCAGGTCAGGCCCGAGAGATACCAAAGCACCGGCACCGGGCCATCCTTGGCCTGCGGCGGCACGAAGACCGCAAAGGTCATATCGCATGCACAAGTCTCGGAGGCGTGCGAATAAACGCCCTGGACGCCGCCATGCGACTTCGACGTGGAAATGGTCTTCATCAGCTCTGCCTTCTCGTAACAATGTCCCGACCGGCATAGCGTCGGGGTCTTGGACCTGCAACCTGCCCGCCGGTCAAAAAGATGCCGGCGGCGCGGTACAGCTGGAACACCCGACATGACACCATGGCCCTTGACGCGGTTCGCATGATCACGCCAACGCCGGATAGTCCTGTCTGGGGATACTGCCTTCTCGGACACATGATGCCATCGGCCGCCTCAACGCCTTCGGCATCGTGCTCGGTGGATTGTTGATGTCGCAGCTTTTCTTGGGCGGCGAAGCAGTGCAAATAAATCCTGGCCTGTGGCTGCGCTCACCCGCATCTTCCAGGGCATATTGCTGTTTTTTCCTGCCGCTGACTTTTCATTTTCGACCGGCTTCGCCGTATTCCGGAGCATGCATGATGGACTTGTTCATCGCCATTTTCACCGGCACCATCATTGCCGCGACCCCACTCATCTTTGCCGCTTTGGGCGAACTTGTCGTCGAAAAATCAGGCGTTCTCAATCTCGGCATCGAAGGCATGATGCTGATGGGCGCGGCCTTCGCCTTCTGGGCTGCAATCGGCGGGCTGCCGATGTCGGTCGCGATTGCCGCTGGCGCCCTTGGCGGAGCCGCGGCTTCGCTTTTGTTCGGTGTGCTGGCACTGACCTTCCGGACCAACCAAGTTGCCACGGGCCTGGCGCTGGCCATTTCCGGCTCCGGCGTTGCGGCATTCCTAGGTCGCGACTTCGGCTCGGCCCCCATCGACGGGCTCAAGAGGATGAACATTCCCTACCTGTCCGACCTTTCGGTGGTCGGGCCGATGTTGTTCCGCTTCGACCCGATGGTCTACTTCGCTATTGTCATGTTCTTCGTCGTCAGCTGGTTCCTGTATCGCACCAAGGGCGGGCTGGTGCTGCGCACCATCGGCGAGTCGCCCGAAACAGCCCATGCCATCGGCTACCCGGTGATCCGGATCCGCTATCTCGCCGTGCTGTTCGGCGGGCTGATGGCCGGTCTTGCCGGTGCCTATCTTTCGGTCGCCTACACCCAGACATGGGTCGAGAACATGACCGCCGGCAAGGGCTGGATCTCGCTGGCGCTGGTCGTCTTCGCCACCTGGCGGCCGCTGCGCGTGCTGCTCGGTGCCTGGCTGTTCGGCGGCATGACCATCCTGCAGCTGCAGGGCCAGGCGCTCGGCATCGCCGTTCCCTCCGAACTGCTCTCGGCCCTGCCCTATCTCGCAACGATCATTGTTCTGGTCATCTCGCAGAACCGCCAGATGCTGGCGCTGCATTTCCCGGCATCGCTGGCCAAACCGTTCCGGCCCGCGACCTGACAGGCAAATGGCGAGGCCTCGCCTCTTACGCCCAGGGATCGCTGACGCGCGGCCAGACCGGGCGCGTGAGCTTGGTGTAGTTGGTCACGCGCGGGTTGCTCGGATATGAGCTCGGCGCGTCGACATAGATGATCTCGGCTGCCACCGGCGCGAAGCCGGCATAGAAATGATTGGTCGACTTGATGAGCAGCATGTCCTTGCTCGCCAAGTCGATGCCAAGATTGGAAAAAATATCGGGCTCGAAGGTCTGCGTCCGGTTGGTGTTGAGGATGATGTCGACCTCCGTGCCCACAATGCGGACCAATGCGGTTGGCCCGAGCGTCACGCGGCTTGGCCCAAAACTCTGCCAGCCCTCGTCGGCGACCTTCAGCACCTGAATCTGGGCGTCGATTGGCTCGCCGGCCTGAGGCCCGGCCTTGCCGCCGAAGCGCAGGTCGATGACAGCCCCTTCGCCAGCCGCATGACAGAAGGTCACGGCGATCGGATCCCAGATGGTTGCGACGCCGACCTTCTCGATCCCTCGCTCCAGCATCCTGCGCAGGACAAACGTGCCGTCGCCAGCGACCCCGCCACCGGGATTGTCCCAGACGTCGGCAATGACGGCGGGCCTGGCCGGATTGGCCTTGCGCGCGGCAAGCGCCCGGTCGATGCCATCATCAGTGTTCATCATGTCCATCGCTGTCTTTTCGCGCATGGCATAAAGCTCCATGCCGAGCCGCTCGGCCAGCGCATCACCCTTCACCTTGTCGTTGTCGGTGACGACAACGATGCGCGTGCCCATCTCGGGCACATCCGCCGCCATGAAGCCGTGGATCACCGAGATCGACAATATGCCGTCCCTGCCCTGCATCGCCTTGATGCGGTCGACGAAGGAGCGCATCGGCTCGCGGCTTGTCGGCAGCACCGCGATCATGCGGCAGTCGAAGGTCGAGATGACTGGCTCGATCTCGCCTCTTGCGGCGGCAAGTCCGAGCTCGACCACATGCGCGCCGCGCTCGTAGAAATCGGTGTGCGGGAATTCGAGGAAGGCCGCGAGAACATTGCAGGCCTCGACACGTTTCGGCGTGAGATGGCTGTGCGGATCGAACTCGCAAGCGATCACGACGTCCGGCCCGACGATCTCGCGGACACGCGCCAGCAGATCGCCTTCGCAGTCGTCATAGCCCTGGGCCACCATGGCGCCATGCAGGCCCAGGATCACGGCGTCGACCGGCAGGGCGGCGCGGAGCTGGCCAAGGATCTCGTCGCGCAGCGCCTCGAAGGTCTTGCGCTGCAGCAGCCCGCCCGGCTCTGCCCAGGTGGCGGTGCCCTCGATAACAGTCAGCCCCTCGGCTGCTGCCCGCTTGCGCAGCACGACCATGGGCGACGAGCACAGCGTCGGCGTATCGGGATGCTGGCCGGGCCCGGCATAAAACGCCATCTCAAACGAAGCGCGGTCGGTCGGCACCGGCGAGAACGTATTGGTTTCGGTCGCCAGCGAGGCGGTGAAGATGCGCATGGTCAGTTCGTTTCTTTATGGTTGTGCTGCGCAGGCCTGTTGCCCTGCTCCATTCATTTGACCGCTCCGAGCGCAAGCCCACGGACGAGATAGCGCTGGAGCCAGACGAACAGGATGGCGACCGGTACGGTGGCGAGCAGCGTCGCTGCCATGACATAGTGCCACTCGACGGTGTAGCGGCCGGCAACCAGCGAAAACACCTGGATCGGCAACGTGTAGCTTTCCTGGCTGCGCAGCATGGTCAGCGCGACAACGAATTCGTTCCACGCATTGATGAAGGTGAAGATCGCCGTCACCGCGATCGCCGGCACGCACAGCGGCAGAAACACCTTGCGTAGCGTGAGCCAGCGGCTGCCGCCCTCCATCCATGAGGCCTCTTCAAGGTCGCGCGGAATGGTGTCGAAATAGCTTTGCAGCATCCACACGGTGAAGGCGATGTTGAAAGCCATGTAGACGCCGCCGACGGCGTTGAGGCTTTCGACCAGGCCAAATGAAGCAAGGAGGCGAAACAGGCCGAGCACCAGCACGATCGGCGAGATCATCTGCGAGATAAGGAGGAACTGACGGAACGCGCCATGGCCGGCGAAGCGGAAGCGCGACATGGCATAGGCCGCCGGGATCGAGACGATGAGGGCGCCGATGGTCGCGATTAGCGACACATGCAGCGAATTGAACAATGCCCGGCCGAAGCCCGCTGCCGCCCACATCTCCGAAAAATTGCTCCAGCGGAATTCGCTCGGCCACCAGTTCGGCGTCAGCACTTCCTGTGCCGGCTTGACAGCGGTCAAAAACATCACCGCGAAGGGAAACAGCGTGACCACGACCAGCGGCAGGAGCAGCCCCCAGGCGATGATGGTGCGCTTGATCTTGGCTGATATCATGCCCGTTCTCCCCGCATGGCGAGCCTGATGTAGATGGCGGTGAAGACAAGCAGGATCGCCAGCATGACCAACGACACCGCCGAGGCCTCGCCCAGTTTGCCGATGCGGAAGGCGAGCTTGTAGAGATAGGTGACCAGGATGTCGGTCGAGTTCGCCGGCCCGCCCTGCGTCATCACCCAGATGATCGGGAACGAGTTGAAGACGTAGATCGTGTTGAGCACGATGGCGATGTTGACGAAGGGCTTGAGCAACGGGAATGTGATGCGCCTGAACTGCTGTATGGGTCCAGCACCTTCAAGTGCCGCCGCCTCGTAGAGATCGTCGGGGATCGACGACAGCCCGCCCAAAAAGATGGTGGTGGTGAACGGTACCGTGACCAGGATGCCGATCATGATCTGCATCGGAAAGGCGGTCGCGGCACTCGCCAGCCACTGGATGTTCTGGTCGATCAGGCCGAACCCGCGCAGAGCCGAGTTGAGCATGCCGCTTTCGCCGTTCAGCGCCCAGCGCCAGACGATTGCCGTCATGGTCAGCGACACCGCCCAGGGCAGCATGACGATGACGCGCGCCACCGAGCGGCCGTAAAAATCCGTGTTCAGGATGATCGCCACCGGGATCGACACCAACAGCGCCCCGCCGACGACGGCAGCGGTCCACACGCCGGTGCGGAGCACCGCGCGCAGGAAATCCGGATCGGCCAGCAAGGCCCAAAAGTTCTCCGCCCCGCTGAAATCGCGCAGCTGGCCGAAGCGGCTGACGTCATGCGTCGCGATCTGGATCAGGTCGAGGACCGGCCAGAAGATCACCACCGCTGCCAGGATCAGGCTTGGCAGCGTCAGCAGATATGACAGTGCGCGGTTGTGCATGGGAGCCTTGGCGAAGTGCGCAAGATGGGAACCGGCGGCGCATCCTGAGCCTGGACGCGCCGCCGTTCGAAGCAGGCGAAGTTACTTCTTCAGGATGCCGTTGGCCTTGGCCGCTGCTTCCTTGAGGATGGCTTCGGGATCGCCTTCACCGAGATAGACCTTCTGGATCGCATCCGAGGTGATCTGCGCGACCTCTTCCCAGCCTGGAATGACCGGCGCAAAACGCGCGTCGGGCAACAGGGCGGTGAACGCAGCCAGGTCGGCATTGTTGACGTAATAGTCCATCTTGGCCTCTTCCTTGTTCACCGGAAGGAAGCCTTCGCCTTGCGTGAACTTGGCGCGCCAGTCGGTCTGGAACAGGAAGTCGAGCAGCTTCCATGCCTCGTCCTTGTTCTTCGAATTGGAGAACATGACGATCGAGTCGGTGACACCGTAAGTGCCGCGCGCGCCGGTCGGGCCGGCTGGAATGGCGGCGACGCCGTATTTCAGGTTCGGCGCTTCTTCCTTGATCTGGTTGGACAGGAAGGGAGCCGTGATCATCATGCCGACCTTGCCCTGCTTGAACAGGTTCTGGACGTCTTCACGCGCGTAGGAGGTGACGCCCGGCTGGGTCAGCCCCTCGTCGATCATCGACTTGTAGAGCTTGGCCGCTTCGATGGCGCCGGGGCTGTCGAGGCCCGACGTGCCGTCCTTGTTGAGGATTTCAGAACCTTGCGACCACATGCCGTAATAATAGTAGACGTCGGTCTCGATCTCCTTGCCCTGCAGACCAAAACCGTAGTTCTCGCCGCCCAGCGCCTTGATCTTGGCGGCGGCATCCTTGAGCTCGGCCCAGGTCGCCGGCGGGTTGGCGACGCCTGCCTTTGCGAGCAGATCCTTGTTGTAATACATGGCGCGCGCGGAAGCCGCGATCGGCAGGCCATAGGTCTTGCCGTTCATGACCGATGGCGACAGGAAGGTATCGATGAAGCGGCCCTTGAAATCGTCGGTGATGTAGCCGTCGAGCGGCTCGGCGATGCCCTGCTGGACAAAATCGATCATCCAGCGCGTGCCGATGATCGACAGATCGGCATTGGTGCCGGCGGTGATGTCGGTGGTCAGCTTCTGCAGCAGCACGTCCCACGGAACGATCTCGAACTTGACCTCGATGCCCGGATTGGCCGCCTCGAATGCCTTTTTCACCTCCTGGAAATAGGGGCCGGTCTTTGAGCTGTACTCGGCAACCGTCACCCGCACTTCGCCGGCATCCGCGTGCGCTGCCATCGCCAGCACGCTCAGTCCGGCCAGAAGGCCTGTCTTCCACTTTGCAATCGCCATGTCGGTGTTCCCTTGCTCCCACGGGTCAACGCCCGTTCCTCGGCGCTTTCGCACGCCATTTGATTAAGTGACTTTCTTACACTATCCGGCAATTGCGCTATTTCAAGCCAAATTTTTCTGTTGCTAAATTACATTTTCAACCATAGTCCTGAAGGTGGAAAGCGGCTGAGATCGCTTGGGAGCCTGCCGGCAATGCAAGACAGCGAATTCAACGGGAAATCCGTATTGATCACCGGTGCCGGCGGCGGCCTCGGGCGTGCGCTGGTCGCAATTTTTGCCGCACGCGGTGCCCGCGTCATCGGCTGCGACCAGACAATCGCGGCCATGTCAGGGCTCGATCTCGCCGCGCGTCGCGCCTTCGACCTGCTGGACAGGACGAGTATCGAACCTGCGGTGCAAGCGCTTGTCGAAGCTGACGGCGTGCCCGACATTGTCGTCAACAATGCCGGCTGGACACGCGCCGAGACCATGCCAGCGCTGACCCAGGCGTGCATCGAAACCGAGATCGACCTCAATCTGACCGGCGTCGCCGCCTTCACCAACGCCCTGCTCAAGCACATGGTCGTGCGCGGTTCCGGCGCATTCGTCTTCATCTCCTCGATCAACGCGCTGTCGCATCTGGGCAATCCGGCCTATGCCGCTGCCAAGGCGGGCATCAACGCCCTCGCCCGCGCCATCGCCGTCGAGCATGGCCGCCAGGGCATCCGCGCGAACGTCGTTTGCCCCGGCTCGATCCGTACGCCTGCCTGGGATCACCGCCTCGCCAAGGATTCGGCCATCCTCGGCAAGCTGCAGCGGCTCTACCCGCTCGGCCGCATCGTCGACACGCGCGAGGTATCCGAGGCAGTGGCCTTCCTCGCTTCCGACCGGGCGTCGGGCATCACCGGTGCCGTGCTGCCGGTCGACGCCGGGCTGACCGCAGGCTGCCTGCCTTTCATCGACGACATTCTGGGAGCGTGAAGACATGACCGGCGTTGCCTTCCGCAACCTCTCCAAGTCCTTCGGCCAGCACAAGGTGCTCGAAGACATCAATCTCGACATCGAAAGCGGCGAGTTCGTCGTGCTTGTCGGCCCCTCCGGCTGCGGCAAGTCCACGCTCTTGCGCATGCTGGCCGGGCTCGAACCAATCAGCAATGGCGACCTTTTGATCGGCGGCACACGCGCCAACGACCTGCCGCCGCAGAAGCGCAACATCGCCATGGTGTTCCAGTCCTATGCGCTGTTTCCGCATCTCACCGCATCCGAGAATATCGGCTTTGGCCCGAGGATTCGCGGCGAGTCGTCAGCCGCTGTTGAAGAGAAGGTCAAAAACGCCGCCGCGATCCTCAACCTTCACGACTATCTCGACCGCTATCCGCGCCAGCTTTCCGGCGGCCAGCGCCAGCGTGTCGCCATGGGCCGCGCCATCGTGCGCGAGCCCAAGGTGTTCCTGTTCGACGAACCGCTCAGCAATCTCGACGCGCAATTGCGCGTACAGATGCGCACCGAGATCAAGGCGCTGCATCAGCGCTTGAAATCGACGGTGGTTTACGTGACACACGACCAAATCGAGGCCATGACCATGGCCGATCGCATCGTTGTCATGAACCAGGGAAAGATCTTGCAGGTGGGCGCTCCGCTCGAACTCTATGACAGGCCGGCGACCAAGTTCGTCGCGAGCTTCATCGGCTCGCCGTCGATGAGCTTTGTCTCGGGCAGCCTTGGCAGCTCGGCATCGGGCGCGCATTTCGAGACGGCTACAGGCGAGAAACTGTCGTTGAACGGCGGCAGGTCTTCGTCTTTCACAGGACCTGTCGAGGCCGGCATCCGCCCGGAGCATTTCATCATCAACGGCGGCGCCAACGGCTTGCAGCTCAAGGTCGACGTCATCGAGCCGACCGGCTCTGAAACGCATATCTACGGCTCGATCGGCGGCGAACAGGTGCGCGCGGTGTTCCGCGACCGCGTATCGGTGCGGCCGGGCGATACGCTGCCGGTCACCGCCGAGCCAAAAAACATCCACCTTTTCGACAAGGCGACCGGCCTGCCCGTATGAGCAACATCGCCGACATTATCACCCGGCTTCAGGTCGCAGCGCAGGACGGGTCCAAGTCCGACCGACGCCTGGCGAGCCTGGTGCTGTCGGATCTCGACTTCGCATCCAAGGCCGCCATCTCGGAGATCGCCGCCCGCGCAGGCGTCAGCGAACCGACGGTGACGCGCTTCTGCCGCAACCTCGGCTGCGACGGCGTGCGCGACTTCAAGTTCTTCCTGGCACAGGCCATCGCCATCGGCGGCCAGTATCTCAAGCCCGAGCCGCTCAACCGCGACATCCGCGAGCAGCGCGTCGCCTTGGCCGTCACCGAAGCGGCCATCGCCGCGATCCAGCGCGCCTCCGACAATCTCGACATGGCAACGCTGATTGCTGTCGCCGAGCGGCTGTCGGCGTCACAGAACATTCTTTGCCTCGGTTCCGGGGGCATCTCCTCGATGATGGCGACCGAGATGCAAAACCGCCTGTTCCGTCTCGGCCTGTCAGTCGTTGCCCAGGTCGACGGCCAGCTGCAGCGCATGTATGCGGCGGTCGCAACGCCCGAGACCACTGTCGTTGCCTTTTCCGTTTCGGGCCATGCACGCTCGGTTGTCGATGCCGTCCAGGTCGCCCGGCAATATGGCGCCCGCACGGTGGCGATCACCGCCTCCGGTTCGGCACTCGCCAAGGTCGCCGACACTGTGATCCCGTTCCAGTTGATCGAAGACGGCAACATCTACAAGCCGACGTCGTCGCGCTTCGCCCTGCTTGCCATCCTCGACATGATCGCAACAGCCACCGCCGAGACCCGCGAAACCAAGGTTCTCGAAGGTCTGCGTCGCATCAAGCAAAGCCTCAACACGCTGAAGGTCGACGACCCCAGGCTGCCTCTAGGTGACTGACATGACAATTGCTGAAAATCCGTTCCTCAATGATGCCGACCGCGCCGCCATCTGGGAGATGCTGGTGCGCCGCGACATCGAAGCCTTCGTGACCCAGGATTGGACCATGGTTTCAGGCGATTTCGATGAACATCGCTTCCTCGGCATCCACGCGCACAACTCGGCCAATGCCGACGACTGGGATGCGGCTTTCCCCACCCTTTCCATCTATCGCGACGAATGGCTGCGCCAGGCTGCCGAGTCGGCTGCGACCGCCTATGCCGAGCCGTTGTCCCAAGGCATCCACCGCGCGACACGGCTGACTGAGATCGACATCACGGGCGATGTCGCTGTGGCGCACAAGAAATTCGACGGCACCATCAAGCGCGCCGACGGCAGCGACGACATACTCAACTGGCAGACACTCTATTTCTGCCGCAAGGCCGGCGAGCGCTGGAAGATCACCGGCTTCGTCGGCTACATGAAATACAAGTGAGATTTTCGGGTGCGATTGCACGCGTGCCCTGACTGAAACCAAGGCGCCCCTCGCGGGCGCCTTTTTCATTCTGCCCCACACCGTCTGCAAGATAGAAAACCTGATCTTGCACACGTTTGCACTTGACTGCAAGATATCTTGCATCTTATGAGTCAAATGCAACATGAGTGCAAGATCATGACATTGCTGGATCGCATCAAGAGCCATTCGACCCGCCTCACCGAGGCCGATCAGCGACTCGTCTCAGCACTTCTTGAAAACGCCGCCGAAGCCGCGTTTCTCTCAAGCGCACGACTCGCCGAACGCGCCAGCGTCCATGAAGCCGCGACAACCCGGCTAGCCCAAAAACTCGGTTTCAAGGGTTATCCCGAACTGCGCTCGCAGCTGCAGCGCGAACTTGTCGAAAGCCAGGACGCCGCCGAACGCATGCGCCGCTCCGTCGCCAAGGTCGAGCATGGTGACTTCCTGCTCGACCTGATCGGCAGCGAGATCGCAGCGCTTGAGCACCTCCGCCTCGCCGTTTCACAGGAGAGCATCAATCGCGCCGCCGACATGATCGTCGGCGCTGAGCGTATCTTCCTGTTCGGCCAAGGCCACGCCCAGTCGATCACCCAGTTCCTGCGCCGGCGCCTCGACCGCTTCGGCATGACAACCATCGTGCTTGAAGGCCGTGGCCGCGACATCGCCGAGCGCGTGGTTGGCATGCAAAAGGGCGATCTGGTGTTGGCGCTCGCCTTCCGCAAGCAGCCCACTAGCTACGCTCCGCTGATCGAGCATTGCCACGCTCAAGGCGCCAAGGCCGTCCTGGTCACCGACCTTGCAGGCACGATGATGCAACCCGAGGCCGATCTGGTGCTGGCAGCACCGCGTGGCCGCTCGGGCAGCGAGTTCCAGACCCCGACTGTGCCGTTCGCCATCGTCAACGCGATCCTGCTGACCATTGCCGGCCGGCACCAGAGCCGCGTCATGGGAGCGCTCGAGCGCCTGTCGGGCCTGTTCGACGAATTCGATTGAGAAACCTGGGAGGGAAAACATGCTCAAGTCGATGAAACTGACACTTTTCGCCGCCGTCGCCCTGCTGCCTCTGGCAGCCAGTGCCGCCGAACTCGACGCGATGAGCACGGCTGAATTGCTGCCGCTCGCGCAAAAGGAAGGCAAGGTCACGGTCTTTTCGCTCTCAAGCCGCATTGCCAAGGTCGAAAAGGCCTTTGAGGATGCCTATCCCGGCATCGACCTGGTCGGCATCGACATGAGCTCGGTCAAGCAGATCGCGCGTGTCGTCGCCGAGCAGACAGCCGGCGTCAACGCTGTCGACGTGCTCTACATCGCCGACACACCGGTGGTCTATGAGGACCTGGTCAAGACCAACCGCGTCGTTCCTTACGTGCCGCCACGCGTCGCCGGCGAGCTCGCCGACGAATACAAGACCCCGCTGTTGACCCAGCGCCTGTCGACCAAGGTGCTGATGTACAACGAAGCCGCCAATCCCAATGGCGCCCCGATCAAGAACCTCTGGCAGCTGACCACGCCCGAATGGAAAGGTCGCGTCCTGATGGTCGACCCGATGCAGCGCGGCGAACTGCTCGACCTGCTGGTCGAATTCTCGCTCAGGCCCGACGAGATGGCCAAGGCCTACGAGGCGCAGTTCGGCAAGCCGATATCAGTCGACAGCGATCTGCAAGGCGCGGGCGAGCAGTTCATCCACGACCTGTTCGCCAATGATCTGGTGCTGGTGCCCAATTCCGACGTCATCAACAAGGCCATTGGCGACAAGTCCTCGGCTAACCCGCCCGTCGGTTTCGCCACCTATTCCGATCGCCGCGACAATGAAAAGGAAGGCTGGGCGCTGCAGGTTGCCAACGACGTCGAGCCGACAAACGGCATCCTGTTCCCTGCCGTACTGGCGCTTGTCGACAAGGCACCAAGCCCGGCCGCAGCACGCCTGCTGATCGACTTCATGATGGGCGACAATTCGGCCACCGGCGGCCCGGCCTTCGAGCCGTTCAACGTCGCCGGGGACTACGCCGTGCGCCCCACCGTCAAGGACAATGCGGATTCGGTGCCGCTGAAGGACCTCAAGGCCTGGCGCATCGATCCGGTCAAGACGGCGGCCGCGCGCAAACGCATCGCCGACCTGGTTCTCACGCTGCAATAACTGCGGACGGAGCGGCGCCTCGAGGGGAGGCGCCGCTCCGCACCGTCGGCCTGCCGCATCGCCTAGCGGAAGCGACAGACCGCCCACTCTCTTATCCCGTGAGAAAGATCGTCATGTCCGCCGTCGCAACATCCGTGTTGTCGAGGAGAGGCTTTTTGCGCTCCGAAACGCTCGTGCCCATTGTCTTGATCCTGATCGTTTCCGTCCTTGTCATCGCGCCGCTGGTCAAGATCGTCCTGTCCACGCTAACCGTCGAAGGCCGCGACGCCTGGCAGGCCGTGCTGGCCTCGAAGATGTCCGAAAACCTGTGGTGGCGCCCGCTGTGGAACACCGTGCTTCTCGGTGTCGGCGTCGCTGCCGGCTGCGTCTTGATGGGCGGCTTCCTCGCCTGGCTGGTGATGCTCACCGACGTGCCCGCGCCCAGGACCCTCGGCCTGCTCGCCACCATGCCCTTCATGATCCCGAGCTTTGCCGCAGCACTTGCCTGGGGCGCGCTGTTCCGCAACAGCAGGCTTGGCGGCTCGGTCGGCTTTTTCGAAGCCAATGGCTACATCGTGCCGGACTGGCTCGCCTGGGGCCTGGTGCCAACGCTGGTCGTGCTCATCGCACACTACTACTCGCTCGCCTTCACCATCATATCAGCTGCCTTGAGCTCCATCGGCGCCGATCTCGTCGAAGCAGCCCAGGTGGCGGGTGCGAAACGCGCGCGCATCTTCTTTGGCATCATCTTGCCGGTCGTAACGCCCGCGCTGGTCGCCGCGGCTTCATTGACATTCGCCGGTGCGGTTTCCAATTTCGCCGCCCCTGCCCTGCTCGGCCTGCCGGTCCGCATGCAGACATTGTCGACCCGCCTGTTCGGCATGATCGAGACCGGCCAGACCGAGCGTGGCTTCGTCATAGCCCTGCTGCTGATCATCGTCTCCGCCTCATTCCTGTGGCTCGGCGAACGCCTCGTCGCCGGCCGCAAGAACTTCGTCACCGTCACCGGCAAGGGTGGCCGCACCAAGCGCTTTCCGCTCGGCAGATGGCGCTGGCCGCTGTTTGGCGTAGCCGTCGTGCTTTGCCTGCTCACCACCTTCCTGCCGGCGCTGATCCTCACGGCTTCCAGCTTCGCGCTGCAGAACGGCTCGCTTTTCTCCAACTGGACGACGCATTTCTGGATCGGCGAAGGCGGCACCGACATGGCCCAGGGCCAGGCAGGCATCTTCCGCAACCCCGTGCTGATCGAGGCTTTGTGGACGACGCTCAAGCTCGCGGTCACTGTGGCGCTGACCACCATGGCGCTCGGCCTGGCTCTTGCCCACACCATCGCCCGCAACAAGGGCACGGTCCTGGCAACCCTGCTCGGACAGGTGTCGTTCACCCCGATCCTCATCCCGAGCATCGCCTTCGCCGCCGCCTATATCGCGCTGTTCGGCGCGCCGATCGGGCCGCTACCGTCACTCTATGGCACCTTCCTGCTCCTGGTGCTCGCGGCTACCGCACACTTGTTGCCTTACGCCGTGCAGTCGGGCCGCTCGGTGCTCGGCCAGATCTCGGCCGACATCGAAGAAAGCGCGCGCCTCACCGGCGCCGGCTTCTTCCGCCGCATGGGCGCGATCATCATGCCGCTCGCCATTCGCGGCCTGCTCGCCGGCGCGCTGCTGGTCTTCGTCAAGATCGTGCGCGACCTGTCGCTGGTGGTGCTGCTCTTCACCTCGACCTCGCCGGTCCTCAGCATGCTCGCCTACCGCTATGCCGCCGAAGGCTTCATGCAATTCGCCAACGCCATCACCATGGTGATCCTTGTCCTTTGCGTCGTCGCCACGCTTTTGGCGCACCGCCTGCAGAACCGCGTCCAGAAGTGGAAATCCGCATGAGCAAGACAAATTCCACATCCGCCCCGGCAATCGCGATCCGCAACATCACCAAACGCTTCGGCAGCTTCACCGCCGTCGACAATGTCGACATCTCGGTACCTCAGGGCGCGTTCCTGGTGCTGGTAGGTCCGTCGGGCTGCGGCAAGTCCACGCTTCTCCGCATGCTGGCGGGACTTGAGACGCCGAGCGACGGCGAAATGGCCTTCATGGGTCGCACCGTCTCGGACGGCGCCCGCGGCCTGGTGGCCGATGCGGGCGCCCGCGACGCGGGGCTCGTCTTCCAAAGCTATGCGCTGTGGCCGCACATGACGGTTGCCGGCAACATCGAGTGGCCGCTCAAGGTCGCAAAATGGAGCAAGGCAGACCGCACCGCCCGCGTCGACGAAGTGCTGGGGCTGCTCGGCATCTCCGCGCTCAAGGAGCGCTATCCCGCCGAGATATCTGGCGGCCAGCAGCAGCGCGTGGCGATCGCCCGTACCATCGGCCCCAAGCCGAGTATCCTGTTGTTCGACGAGCCGCTCTCCAATCTCGACGCCAAGCTGCGTATCGAAATGCGCAGCGAACTGATGCGTATCCACCGCGCCACCGGCGCAACCTCCGTCTACGTCACGCACGACCAGGTCGAGGCGATGACCATGGCAAGCCACGTCGCTGTGCTCAACAACGGCAAGGTCGAGCAGTTCGGCGCACCGCTGGAGCTTCTGGAAAACCCGCGCACCACCTTCGTTGCCACCTTCCTCGGCACGCCGCCGGCCAACCTGATCGAGGTCAAGAAGAACGCAGACGGCCTCATTTATGAAGGGCTACGCCTGGCCGACGCCAGTCGGGCCCAAGCGCGGGACGATGTCCAGCTTCTCTACCGCGCTCACGATCTGATGGTTGGCGAGGTGCCGGGCCGCCCCGCAATCACGGCACGTTTCGAGGAGGCGGCCCCCATCGCCGGGCGCACCATGGTGACGGCCTTTTCGGGCGGGCGGCGGCTTACCGCCATGGCCGATGGATATTTCCGGGCCGCGATCGGCGATCAGATACGCCTCAGCTTCCTGGGCGAGCCGAGCGCGGTTTTTGCAATGACTGGTGAAAGGATTAGCTGATGAGATTGGTAATGGTGCGCCATGGCGAGACCACCTGGAATGCCGAACACAGGCTCCAGGGCCACGACAATGCGCCGCTGTCGCCGCGTGGCATCAGGCAGATCGAGCGTTTCGCCACCTTCGCCAGGGCCATGGCGCCTGATCAGGTTGTCGTCTCCGACCTTGGCCGCACGCGCCAGACGGCACAGCTGCTCGGCTATGGCGACGCCCCGCTCGACCCGCGCCTGCGCGAGATCGACATGGGCAACTGGACCGGTCGCATCAAGCACGAGCTCGAGGCGGAACGGCCGCACGAATATCTGGCCTGGCGCGCCGGCACCTTCACGCCCGACAGGGGCGAGCCATGGGCGGATTTCTGCGCCCGGATCGTCGAAGGATTGAGGGACTGCCTGAGGACGTGCAATGGCGACACGCTGGCCATCGTCCATGGCGGCGTCATCCGCGCGGCCTGCCACGCCTTTTTGGGTCTGCCGCCTTCACGCGTGGTGCCGGTGACACCGGGTACGGCAACGATCCTGAGTTTTGATGCAGCGGAAGCGCCGACGGCGCGGCTCGAAGCCTACAATATCGCGGCTGTTACACCCGATTTTGACGCGCCGGACTGAGGAAGAAAATCGCCAAAAGAAATAATGCGGCTGCCCAGCCCCCCAAGCAGGCCGCAATTTTTCCCCTCCAAGGGAAGGCAACAATAGCTAAGTGAATTAAAACAAATGCATGCAGTATGACCAATCGATACAGACTTCATACAACGTTAGCAAGATGAAATTTTCACGGCGACCCGCATACCCTGCCGGGGCAGGAAGTGTGGGAGCACGCGCAATTGCGGCTCGCGCGATGCACTGATCCACGGACACGCTGTGTCGGAATACAAAGGCGCTCCGGTCGCGCATCGCGACCGGGCAGGCAATCATCCAATCCGATGAAAGATGGTCGCGGCGGGCGCCGCTTCGCTACTTCGACACGTCTTCGATATAGGCGATCACATTGGCGATGTCGGCGTCGTCCTTGAGGCCGGGAAAAGCCATCTTGTTGCCGGGCACCTTGTCTTTCGGCGCCTTCATGTAGGCGGCGATATTGGCCTCGTCCCAGACCAGACCGCCAGCGCCTGCCTTTTTCATCGCGTCCGAATATTTGGCCTGGAAGCTTGGCAGCGTACCTGCCGTGCGGCCGATGACACCATGCAGCGATGGGCCGACCTTGTCCTTTTCGGTCGCCGCCTCATGGCAGGCCATGCACTTGGTGAAGACCTTTTTGCCGGCGGCCGCATCACCTGCCGCATGAACCGGATTGGTGGCTAGAACCGAAGCTGCAAGAAGGGCATGTGCGCCCCATGCGGTCAGTCTCATGGCTATCTCCTCACTCTGGCCGGCGCTTCCCGTCGACGCAAACGATACTAGCGCTGCGCTGGCAAACGCGCCATGCGCCATTGCGTTGCAGCTTCTGGAGCCAGCGCATCTCAAGGACGTATTCGAGGTACTACAGCCGCGCGTTAAAAGGGACGCTCTGCGCTGTAGGGGCGACAAGTGCCACGATGATTGCTATCATCCCACACGGTGCAGGTCGCGGTTTCGCGTGACCAGACACGCTGGACGGCAGCACCGCGAGCCGCGACCCGAACCGGACCCGATCCCGGAGGAATGGTTCATGGCAAATTTCCACGTCTACGCAGCAGGCACTGGCAGCAACGTCGAACATCCCGCCATACGTCGAATTGGCGTCTCGGACGTCTTTGACGCGCTCCGACGGGGATTTGAGGATTTTTGGGACAAACCCTCGCACTATGTCTTCTTGTGCCTGATCTATCCTGTCGTTGGCGTGTTCCTCATCACCTGGACATCCGGCGGCAACGCGCTCCAGCTGATCTATCCGCTGGTGACCGGCTTTGCGCTGCTTGGCCCATTCGCGGCAATCGGCCTCTATGAAATCAGCCGCAGGCGCGAGAAAAATCTCGACACCTCGTGGAAACACGCCTTCGAGGTCAGGCAATCGCCCGCCATGCCGGCCATCGCCGCCCTCGGCATCATGCTCATGGTGCTGTTCGTGGCCTGGCTTTTGACCGCGCATGCGCTTTACGCCTGGCTCTATGGCGACACTGTACCGGCAACTTTCACCGGCTTCGCCAACGACGTGCTGACAACCCAGCGTGGCTGGACCCTGGTCGTCCTCGGCAATCTGATCGGCTTCCTGTTCGCCCTCGTCGCGCTCAGCACCACGGTCATCGCCTTCCCGCTGCTGCTCGATCGCGACATCGGCGCCTATGCGGCGGTCGAGACCTCGGCGCGCGCGATCATGGCCAATCCAGTGCCGATGCTGCTCTGGGGCCTGATCGTGGCCGCAGCCCTCGTTGTCGGGTCGATACCGCTGCTCGTTGGTTTGGCGGTCGTCCTGCCGGTGCTTGGCCACTCGACCTGGCACCTCTACCGCAAGCTGATCGAGCCGGCGCCCGCCCCCGTCAAAAAATCGCGCAAGCGCACGACCTGACTTCGTTGCCGCCGGCGGCATTCAGCCGTCGGCTCTCCCATAAACCCAAGAACGGCATCCGCCCCTGTTATGGGGCGGACGCATGTTTCACGCCGGATGGCTGAAGCGGGCGACGCGCGCACCTTGAAGCAGGTTGCGGAAGTCGCCGCCCGTGACATGCACCAGCGTCTTGTGGTCGCCAGCCTCGAAATAGACATCGCCTTCCGCGCCGAAGCTTTCGTCGAGGATGACCGGCACGTTGTAGGCTGCCCCCACCGGCGGCACGGCGCCGATGTCGCAGTCGTTGAACAGCTGGCCGACTTCGTCTTCGGATGCCAATCCGAGACGCTTGTCGATGACGTCCTGCAGCGTATTGAGCTCGACCCGGTGGCTGCTTGGAACCACCGCCAGGGCGTAGCCCATTTCATGGTGGAGCAGCACCGATTTGGCGAGCCTGCGGCCTGGAACATGGGCCGCCTGCGCCGTCTGGCTGCTGGTCGACGTTCGGTGATGGGCAACGGTATCGTAGTGGATGCCCTTGCCGGCTAGGTAGTCCTGAAGTTTCCTTGCGATCGTCATCGTGGGCGCCCTTCTGTTGGAGGTGGTGACGCATCGGAGAACGAGATCGAACATTCTCCTCCCATCATTTTTCCTGTCAACGAAGAACGCGAACTCCCTTGCCGAAAGGCGCTGCAATCCTATTGCCCGGAGCCAAAGGAAAGCACGCGCGTGATTTCGGTATGGCGCGACTCCATCACCATGATGCCGACGAAGACGAGGATCAGCAGCGGCGGAACGATGATCGCATAAGCAAGCGTCAGCCGCTCCCAGGCCATGTGCATGAACACGGCAACGATCAGGCCTGCCTTGAGTATCATGAAAGTCAGGATCAGGCCCCATCTGAGGTAGCCCTGCAGGGCGAAATAATCGACCGCATAGGAGCAGGCGCTGAGGATGAACAGCCATCCCCAGACCACGAGATAGAGCTTGATCGGATGCTGCTGGCCCTCGGCATGCGCCACCGTATGGGCGGGAGCGACATGCCCATGCAGCCCGTGATCCTGCGCTTCGACCTGTACCATCGCTCCACCTCACCAAAGATAGAAGAACGCGAAGATGAACACCCACACCAGATCGACGAAGTGCCAGTAGAGCCCCATGATCTCGACGCTCTCATACTGGCCCCGCCTGCTGGTGAAGAAACCGCGCGCGCCGGTCTCGTAGTCGCCGCGCCACACCTTGCGCGCGACGATCAATAGGAAGATCACCCCGATCGTCACGTGGGTGCCGTGGAAGCCGGTGATCATGAAGAAGGATGAGCCGAACTGTGCCGCGCCCCACGGGTTGCCCCACGGCCGTACGCCCTCGGTGATCAGCTTGGTCCATTCGAACGCCTGCATGCCAACGAAGGTCGCGCCAAGGGCCGCGGTCATCAGCATCAGGATCGCCGTCTTCTTGCGGTCGCGGCGGTAGCCGAAATTGACAGCCATCGCCATCGTGCCGGAAGACGAGATCAAAACGAAGGTCATGATCGCGATCAGGATCAGCGGAACGTCGCGGCCGAACAGATGCAGCGCAAACACCTCGCTCGGGTTCGGCCATGGCACGACAGTCGACATGCGCGCGGTCATGTAAGACAGCAGGAAACATCCGAAGACGAAGGTGTCGCTGAGCAGGAAGATCCACATCATGGCCTTCCCCCAGGAGACGTTCTTGAACGCCCTCTGGTCGGACGACACGTCGGCGACGATGCCGCGCAGGCCCGGCGGTCGCGGCGCGGTGTGATCGGCATGTCCCAGCGTGGTTTCGGCCATCCGCTTTCCCTCCTAGGTCAGCAACCGGCGGCAGATGTCGATGAAGTCGGCGGCCCAGCCCATCAGCACGGCAAACAGCACCAGCCACACGATCAGCAGCACGTGCCAGTACATCGCGCACAGCTCGGTCGACAGCACGAGCTTCGGCGATCTGTCACCCCGCCACACCCGCACATTGGTCCTGCCGAGCGCTATCAGGCCGCCGATGACGTGCAGCCCATGCATCGCGGTGATCAGGTAAAAGAAGCTTACGGCCGGGTTTTCAGTCGCGAAATAGCCCGCCGCAGCCAAATCCCGCCACGCCAGCAACTGCCCGCCCAGGAACGCCACCGAAGTCAGCGCGCCGGCCGTCAAGGCCAGCCTGAGATTGTCGAACTGGCCCTTATGAGCGGCCACCACCGCGCATTGGAGGGCTACGCTTGCCAGCACCAGCATGCCGGTATTGAGCCACAAGAGCCGTGGCATCGGCGGCGCCTGCCAGTCGTCATAGACCATGCGCATGAAGTAGGCGCTGATGAACAGCGCAAACAGCGTGCCGACGACCGCAAGGAACACACCGAGCCCGATCTTTGCCGGATGCATGAGCGGCGCTTCAGTCTGGGGAAAGGCGTTGACCGGCCCCGCTTCCAGCCACGGCTTGGACATCAGCCGCTGCCGCGCCAGCCACCAAGTGGCGATACCGGTGATCAAGGCGAGGAAGATCAGGATAGCGCTCATGCCGGTCCACCTCGCGTCAGCGGGCCGGGATCGTTCTGCGGGATGAAGTCCTCCGGCGCGCCGGGCACCGAATAGTCATAGGCCCAGCGGTAGACAACAGGCAGTTCCTTGCCGAAATTGCCATGCGGCGGCGGGGTGCCGGCGGTCTGCCATTCCAGCGTCGTTGCCCGCCATGGATTGTCGCCGGCGTCCTTGCCGTGACGGATGCTCCAGATGAGATTGAACAGGAACACCATCTGGGCAAAGCCGACGGTGAGGGCCGCGATGGTGATGAACTCGTTGAGCGTATGCACCGACGGCGGGATGAAGGCGGTGTCGCCGAGTTCGGGATAGCGCCGGGGGACGCCGACCAGCCCGACATAATGCATCGGGAAGAAGATCAGATAAGCGCCGACGAAGGTGACCCAGAAGTGGAAGCGGCCGAGCCACTCATTGAGCATCCGGCCAGTGATCTTGGGGTACCAGTGATAGATTGCGCCGAAGACGACCATGATCGGCGCCACGCCCATCACCATGTGGAAATGGGCAACCACGAACATCGTGTCCGACAGCGGCACGTCGACCACCACATTGCCGAGGAACAGGCCGGTCAGCCCGCCATTGACGAAGGTGACGATGAAAGCCAGCGCAAACAGCATCGGGATCGTCAGGTGAATGTCGCCACGCCATAGCGTCAGCACCCAATTATAGACTTTAAGCGCGGTGGGAACGGCGATGATCAGCGTGGTGGTGGCGAAGAAGAAGCCGAAATACGGGTGCATGCCCGAGACATACATATGGTGCGCCCAGACCACGAAGGAGAGCGCGCCGATGCCGATGATCGCCCAGACCATCATGCGGTAGCCGAAGATGTTCTTGCGCGCATGCGTGCTGATCAGGTCGGAGACGATGCCGAAGGCAGGCAGCGCGACGATGTAGACCTCGGGGTGGCCGAAGAACCAGAACAGGTGCTGGAACATGATCGGGCTGCCGCCATTATGCGGCAGTTGCTCGCCCATCTCGACGATCGCCGGCATGAAGAAGCTCGAGCCGATGACGCGGTCGAACAGCATCATCACGCAGGCGACGAACAGTGCCGGGAAAGCCAGCAACGCCATGACGGTTGCGGTGAAGATACCCCACACCGTCAGCGGCAGGCGCATCAGCGTCATGCCGCGCGTGCGCCCCTGCAGCACGGTCACCACATAGTTCAGCCCGCCCATGGTGAAGCCGATGATGAACAGGATCAGCGATACGAGCATCAGGATGATGCCCCAATCCTGCCCGCCCGGCGTGCCCGACAGGATCGCTTGCGGCGGATAGAGCGTCCACCCGGCCCCCGTCGGCCCGCCCGGGGCAAAGAAGCTGCCGACCAGCACCAGAACGGCCAGCAGGTAGATCCAGTAGCTCAGCATGTTGACATAGGGAAACACCATGTCGCGCGCGCCGACCATCAGCGGGATCAGGTAGTTGCCGAAGCCGCCGAGGAACAATGCGGTGAGCAGGTAGATGACCATGATCATGCCGTGCATGGTCATGAACTGGTAGTAGGCGTCGGGCGTGATGAAGGAGAATGTGTCGGGGAAGGCGAGCTTCAGCCGCATCAGCCAGGACAGCACGAGCGCCACGAGCCCGATGCCGATCGCCGTGCCGGCATACTGGATGGCGATGACCTTGGCGTCCTGCGAAAAGACGTATCGCGTCCACCAGCTGTGCGGATGGTAAAGCTCGGCCTCCGCCACTTCGGCGGGAGGGATGAAGTCTGCTCCATGAGGCGTGACATCGACCATCGGTACAGCTCTTCGCGTTCGTCGTTCCTGTTTTCGCTGGCGAGACCGCCATACGGCCGCTCGCCAAATGCTGCTCTATTGCACCTTCGCCTTGTTCGTTGCCGGCGCGGTAAGCGCGCCCACCTTCGCCGGCTGCGACAGCTGCGCGAAGGTCGACTGCTGTTGCAGCCAGGTTTGATAGTCCTGTTCGGAGTCGACCAGAACGGTGCCGCGCATGAAGGCATGGCCGACGCCGCATAGCTCGGCGCACAGCACCTCAAAGGTTCCCGTCCGCGTCGGGGTGAACCAGAAATAGGTGATCATGCCCGGCACCATGTCCATCTTGGCGCGGAACTCCGGCACGTAGAAATCGTGCAGCACATCGATCGAGCGCAGCACCATCTTGACCGGCTTGTCGATCGGCAGATGCAGGTCGGCAGCCTGGACAACGACATCGTCCTTGCTGTTGGGATCGTCCGGGTTGATGCCAAGTGGATTGTCGCCAGTGATCAGCCGCGCATTCGACGTGCCGAGTTTGCCGTCGGCGCCGGGCAGGCGGAAGCTCCATTGCCATTGCTGGGCGACGACCTCGACCTCGGTCGCATCCTTCGGAACAGTGATGAACTGGCCCCACACGAACAGGCCGGGCGCCAGCATCGCCGCAACGCCTACAGCGGTCACGACCGTCAGCCAGGATTCGAGTTTCCGGCTCTCCGGTTCGTAGGCCGCCTTCTGCCCTTCCTTGTGGCGGAAGCGGAAGATGCAATAGGCCATGAACAGCACGACGGCGGAAAAGACAGCGCCGGTGATCCAGAAAGTCATGACGAGAGTGCTGTCGATGTAGCCCCAGTTGGAGGCTATCGGCGTCCACCACCAAGGGCTCAGCACATGGAAGAGCACCGAGCCGACGACAATCAGAACGAGTACGAGCGCAATGGCCATCCTCTGTTCCTCCCGGCATTCCGAGGGACACAATCCCCTGAGGAAGGCCAGCCGCATCATAGCTTGATTTGGCGCGGAAATACTAGGGGAGGAAGGCAGCGGGAGGCCGCGTCATATTTGCAAGGCCTCATGTGGCAGCGGAAACTCTTCCGCAACCGGGCCTGTCTTCTTGGCAGCCAAGTTAAACGAGAAGGGCGGCGCGCCGGGATTGCTCCTTGCGCACCGCCCTTGGGCCAGTTCGGCTGATCAGACCGCCTGCGCTGGATAGCCGGCGGCGTCGAGCGCCTGGACAACCTTGGTCTCATCGGCGCTGGTGTGGACGGAAATGGTCTGCGACTTCAGATCGATGTCGATGCGCGCGCCAGCGTCAACGCTCTGCACAGCCTTGGTCACCATGCCTGCGCAATGGCCGCAGGTCATGTCGGGAACATTCATCTTCAGCATTTCAAATCCTCTTTCGGGCCGGCAACGCGCCGTGTCTGTAATGTGGTGCTTCCAGCAACTAGAAGGTCAAACGGTTTTCGATCACGGATTTGTTACCGCAGCTTTGCCCTGGCCGGCAAATTCGCAGAATGCGGAATGGCGACATATTATCAAATATTTTCAGTCAGTTACGATCCACATGAAAAACATGCGAGAAAGCTGTTGACCTTCCCAACACTGGAAGCATTAGACCTCGGTTAGAAATCGATGAAATAGAGGTCCATGACCATGAATGCTCCCTTGAACCTGCCGGTCCTGGCGACCGCGACCATCCGGCAAAACTTTCCTATCGAAGGCATGACCTGCGCTTCCTGCGTGCGCCGTGTCGAGATTGCCATCGCCAAGGTGCCGGGCGTGACGGCGGCAGCCGTCAACCTCGCGACGGAAAGCGCTGACGTCACCTTCGGCGGTGCCATCGATTCTGACGGGATCATCGCTGCAATTCGCGGTGCCGGCTACGACGTGCCCGTCGAGAAGATTGAAGTCGACATCGAAGGCATGACCTGCGCTTCCTGTGTGCGCCGCGTCGAGCTGGCAATCGCCGCCGTACCGGGCGTGAAGACTGCCACGGTCAACCTCGCCACCGAGCGCGCCACCGTCGAGACCTTCGCCGGTGCGGCCCCTCGTGCCGCCATCGACGCCGCCATCCGCAAGGCCGGCTACGAGCCGCGCCGCAGCGACGAGGCGGGCATGGAAGGCGACAGCCGTGAGGACGCCCGCAACCGCGAGTTCTCCAACCTCAAGCGCGACTTCGCCATCGCAGCTACACTCACGCTGCCGATCTTCGTGCTCGAAATGGGCTCGCACGCCATCCCCGCCATGCACCACTGGCTGTTGATGAATGTCGGCCAGCAGCCGCTTTACATCGCCTACTTCGTGCTCGCGACAATCGTTCAGTTCGGCCCAGGCCTGCGCTTCTACAAGAAGGGCGTGCCGGCTCTGCTGCGCCTGGCACCCGACATGAACTCGCTTGTCGTGCTCGGTTCGACCGCCGCCTGGACCTATTCGGTGGTCGCCACCTTTGCATCAGGCGTGCTGCCAGCTGGCACAGCCAATGTCTATTTCGAAGCCTCGGCGGTCATCATCACGCTGATCCTGCTTGGCCGCGTGCTCGAGGCCAAGGCCAAGGGCCGCACCAGCGAAGCGATCAAGCGGCTGATGGGCCTGCAGGCAAAGTCGGCGCGCGTCCAGCGCAATGGCGAGTTCGTCGACGTCGCGCTTGAAGATGTCGCTGCCGGCGACGTCATCCAGGTGCGTCCGGGCGACAAGGTGCCGGTCGATGGCATGGTGCTTTCGGGCTCGTCCTTCATCGACGAATCCATGATCTCGGGCGAGCCAATTCCGGTCAGCAAGGGCGAAGGTGCCGAAGTCGTCGGCGGCACCATCAACAAGACCGGCAGCTTCACCTACCGCGCCACCAAGGTCGGCGCCGACACGCTGCTGGCCCAGATCATCCGCATGGTCGAAACCGCGCAAGGCTCGAAGCTGCCGATCCAGGCGATGGTCGACAAGGTCACCTCCTGGTTCGTGCCCGCCGTCATGGCTGCCGCCGCGCTGACCTTTGCCGTGTGGCTGTTCTTCGGTCCCGAGCCGGCCATAAGCTTCGCGCTGGTCAATGCGGTCGCCGTGCTGATCATTGCTTGCCCGTGTGCGATGGGCCTTGCCACGCCGACCTCGATCATGGTCGGAACCGGCCGTGCCGCAGAACTCGGCGTGCTGTTCCGCAATGGCGAAGCCCTGCAGTTGCTCAAGGCAACCCAGGTCGTGGCCCTCGACAAGACAGGCACGCTGACCGCAGGCAAGCCCGTCATGACCGACCTCGAAGTCGCAAGGGGTTTTGAACGCACCAAGGTCCTGTCGCTGGTCGCCACCGTGGAGGCCCAGTCCGAGCATCCAGTGGCGTCGGCCATCGTCGCTGCCGCGAAGGAAGAAGGCCTGGCACCAGGTGAAACCAGCGCATTCGAAGCCATCCCCGGCTTCGGTGTCGGCGCCAGCGTCGGCAAGCATCGCGTCGATGTCGGTGCCGACCGCTACATGGCCAAGCTCGGTATCTCCGTGCAGGAGTTCGCCGAGACCGCTATCCGCATGGGCTACAAGGCCAAGACCCCGCTCTATGCGGCCATCGACGGCAAGCTCGCCGCAATCATCGCGGTGTCCGACCCGATCAAGCCGACGACGCCGCAGGCGATCCGTGCCCTGCACGACATGGGTCTCAAGGTGGCGATGATCACCGGCGACAACCGCCGCACCGCCGACGCCATCGCTGCCCAGCTTGGCATCGACGAGGTGGTTGCCGAGGTGCTGCCCGACGGCAAGGTCGACGCGATCAAGCGCCTGCGCGCTGGCGGTCGAGCCGTGACCTTCGTCGGCGACGGCATCAACGACGCACCGGCTTTGGCCGAGGCCGATGTCGGCATCGCGATCGGCACGGGCACCGACGTTGCCATCGAAAGTGCCGACGTGGTGCTGATGTCGGGCGACCTGCTCGGCGTGACCAACGCGATCGCGCTGTCGAAGGCGACCATCGCCAACATCCGCCAGAACCTGTTCTGGGCCTTCGCCTACAATGCCGCGCTCATCCCGGTTGCGGCGGGCGTGCTCTATCCGGTCAGTGGCACGCTGTTGTCACCGATGCTGGCTGCCGGTGCGATGGCGATGTCGAGCGTGTTTGTGCTCGGCAACGCCATGCGGCTCAAGCGCTTCCAGGCGCCAGTGCGGGCGACGGCGACATCAGGCACCCCGGCACTCGCGCAAGCGGCGTGACGTTTCCCCGGCCCGCCATCCAGGCGGGCCGCCCCTCTCCTCATTTCAAAGGCTAGGCACATGTCGACCAAAGTCGCCCCCTGGATCGAGATATTCACCACGCCGACCTGCCCGGATTGCCTCGCTCTCAAGCGTTGGCTGAACGCGCAGAAGCTACCTTTCGTCGAGCGTGACCTGCGCGACCCCGAGATCGCCGAGGAGGCCAAGCGTCGCACCGGCGTTCGCGTGGCCCCCATCACCATCATCGACGGCAAGCATGTTTTCTTCGGCACCTTTGCCGTGCAGCGCCCCGAAATCGAGGCCCTGATCGACCTGACCAGAGCCGCATGAGCAAGACGATGCCCCATCTCACCCTACCCCAACTCGGACGCCGCATCCCCGTTGCTGCCGAGCAGACCATCCTGCAAGCAGCAATCCATGCCGGCGTTGCCTATCCGCATGGCTGCCGTTCCGGCCGCTGCGGTTCCTGCAAATCGCGCCTGATCAGTGGAGATGTCGAACTCGGCAAGCACTCGCCTTTCGCCCTCACCGAGGAAGATCGGGCCAGCGGCCAGATCCTCGCCTGCCGGTCGGTGCCGACAACTGACGTGACCGTCGAATGGCTGGACGAAGCCTATGTCGCCAGGTCCGCTGTCATCCAGGACGCCGAGGTTACCGCCATCGAGCGCATGACCCACGACATCCTCGCTCTGCGCCTGCGGCTTTCCGATCGCCCAGCCTTCCGCTTCGCCGCCGGGCAATATCTGACCCTGACCGTTCCCGGCGCGCCGCCACGGCAATATTCGATGGCCAATCGCCCCGACGAGGAGCTTGTCGAACTGCACGTGCGGGCCATCCCCGGCGGGAAGACAAGCGCCCATATCCATGCCGCGCTCAAGCCAGGCGACAATGTCCAAATCGAGGGCCCCGCAGGTGCGGCCTATCTGCGCGAAGCGCATCCGGGACCGATCGTGGCCATTGCCGGCGGCAGCGGTCTGGCGCCGATCAAGTCGATCGTCGAGACAGCGTTGCGTGACGGCTTCGATGCGCCGATCCATCTTTATTTCGGTGCCCGCACCGAGCGCGACCTCTACCTTGTCGATCAGTTTCACGCGCTGGAAAGGCAGTTTGCCAATCTGGCTTTCGTGCCGGTGCTTTCGCAAGGTGGCGACCCCGGCTGGCGCAAAGGCTTTGTTTCGGATGCCCTGGCCGAGGATCATCTCACCTTGGCTGGCGCAAAGGCTTACGTCGCCGGCCCGCCGGCCATGGTCGATGCCGCAGGCACAGTGCTTGCCGCACGCGGGGTGCCGGCGTTGGACATTCATGCCGACGTATTCTTTACCCCGGTGGACAGCGACAACATCGTGACTTGACCTTCCAGCAGGTGGAAGCACCACAATGCCAGCATGCATTCGAAGCATACGCATCCCGCTCCACGACGCCCCGGCGCCGCGCTGGCACTCAGCGCGCGCTCGGTTACGCATGGAGCAGCTGCAATGACCGGACGGATGTCGCCGCTTGCCTTCGTCCGTTCGACCCTGCACTTGCTGCTACCAGCACTGCTGCTGCTTCTGGTTGCCTTCGGCCAGGCCGCATCCGCGCACCCTGCTGGCGGCCAGCATCAGTCCCATGTCAGCCAGGCGGTCTCACATCACGCAACGGCCGACATCACCTGTTGCGGCGATCTCTCGCAGGACGAGAATAGCAAGGCCTGCCTTGCGCAATGTCTCGCTTCTTGCGGCTATTGCGCGCCGTTGCCGCTGCCAACGGACTTCCCGGTCGAGACCGACAGGCTTCCAGCACCTCGCGCCGCCGAGCCTATGTACGGCGCCATCGCTGCGCCGCATCTCCGACCACCGTCGATATCCTGAGCCGAGGCGCGGCAACGCGCTCGATCCGGCTCGACAAGGGCCGGAACCGTTTCAGATTTGGAGAACATCGTAATGAACACCCTTTCACGCCGCGGTTTCCTCGCGGTATCCGCCGCAACGCTCTCAGCAGCGGCGGCTCCCTCACTCCTGCTTCCGGTACGCCAGGCCCGTGCCGACAGCCACAAGGTCATCACTGCCGCCAAGCGCGTCATTGAGGTCAAGGGCCGCTCCGCCAACGTTTTGGGCCTGACCCAGGCCGACGGCAGCCACGGCCTTGTCATGAATGCCGGCGAGCGCTTCCGTGTCCGGCTCGAAAACCGCATCGGCGAGCCGACCGCCATACACTGGCACGGCCTCACCCCGCCCTGGCAGCAGGACGGTGTCGCCGGCATCTCGCAGGACCCGATCGCCGATGGCGAAGGCCACGATTATGACTTCCCCGTCGCGCGGCCAGGCACCTTCTGGATGCATTCGCATGTCGGCCTGCAAGAGCAGCACCTGCTCGCCGCTCCGCTGATCGTCCGCGATCCGACCGAAGCCGGCGCCGATGTGCAGGAGGTCGTCGTGCTATTCCACGACTTCACCTTCCGCGACCCCAAGGAGATCCTGGCCGAGCTCAAGGCCGGTGGCCACGATATGAGCGCCATGCAGGCGCCAGCAGCGTCGGGGCACGAAGGCCACAACATGCCTGGCATGTCAGCTGGCCAGATGGACCATGGCAGCATGAACATGGGTGGCATGCCGATGGGGGGAATGGCTCACCTGCAGGACGTGCAATATGATGCCCTGCTTGCCAATGACCGCACGCTCGACGACCCGGAGGTCTTCGCCGTTGAAACAGGCGGGCGGGTGCGCCTGCGCCTGATCAACGGTGCGGCGAGCACCAACATGTGGATCGATCTCGGCCAGCTTTCAGGCAAGCTGATCGCAGTCGACGGCATGCCGGTCGAACCGATCGACGGCTCGCGCTTCGAGTTTGCCGTGGCGCAGCGCCTCGACATCATCCTCGAGCTGCCGAGAGAAGCTTCGGCCTGGCCAATTTTCGCCGTGCAGGAAGGCGGGCGCATGCGCTCTGGTGCGGTCCTCGCGGCAAAGGGCGCCACTGTCGCCAAGTTCGCCGACATGGCGGATACGGACTTCCCCGCCGTCGGCGCCGAGCTGGAACAGCGGCTCCGCGCCACAAAGCCGCTGACTGAAAAGGCGGCCACGCGCGAGCACACCATGATGCTGGGCGAAGGACCAAATTATGTCTGGACGCTCGATGGCGCCATGCATGGCCAGGACAAGCCGTTGGCAGTGACGAACGGCGACCGCTTCGAACTCACCTTCATGAACCACACCACCATGTCGCACCCGATGCACCTGCACGGCCACCACTTCCAGGTGGTCGCGGTCAACGGCAAGCGTTTTGCCGGTGCCATGCGCGACACGGTGCTGGTGCCGGCCAATATGGGCATGGTGACCATCGCCTTCGACGCCGACAATGCCGGCAAATGGGCGCTGCACTGCCACCATCTCTACCACATGGTGGGTGGCATGATGACCTCGCTGGCCTACGACGCCTGAGCCTCACCAGTCGGGCCGGCTCACGCTGGCCCGGCTGCCATCACAATTTCGCCAGCCCCTTGAACTTCTAGCTACTGGAAGCTTTATATGGGTGAAAGTTCGCTCAAGGAGTGACCATGAACATTGGTACCGCATCGGGAAAGTCGGGCCTGCCGGCCAAGACCATCCGCTATTACGAAGAGATCGGCCTGTTGAGTCCCGACCGGGCCGACAACGGTTATCGCGACTATTCCATGTCCGACGTGCACCGCCTGCGCTTCCTGCAGCGCTCGCGCAGCCTCGGCTTCTCGGTCGAGGAATGCCGCCAGCTGCTGTCGCTTTACGGCGACAAGGAGCGCGAGAGTTCTGACGTCAAGGCCCTCGCCGAGACCAAGCTTGCCGAGATCGACCGCAAGCTCGCCGAGCTGACCGAGTTGCGCAACACGCTGCGCCATCTCGTTCACAATTGCCATGGCGACAGCCGTCCCGACTGCCCGATCATCGACGGCCTTTCCGGCCGGGCACAGGCGCAATAGACCGCGTGAATTCGCGGTGACCAGCCTCGCCGCCTATGGCGGCCTCTTCGTCGCGGCCTTCGTTGCCGCGACACTTTTGCCGGCACAGTCCGAAGCCCTGCTTGCCGGGCTCATCCTCAACGGCGGCTATTCGCTTGCCTTGCTGATCATCATTGCCACGATCGGCAACGTATTGGGCTCATGGGTCAACTGGCTGCTCGGCCGACAGGTCGATCGCTTCAAGGACCGCCGTTGGTTTCCAGCCAGCCCCGCCGCACTGGCACGCGCCGAAGGCTGGTATCGCCGCTATGGCCGTTGGAGCCTGCTGCTGTCTTGGGTGCCCATCATCGGCGACCCGCTGACACTCATTGCCGGTACGCTAAAGGAGCCGCTGTGGAGCTTTCTGGCTCTCGTCGGCTCGGCCAAGCTGGTGCGTTATCTTGCGGTTGCAGCGGCCGCCCAGCGTTTCATGTGAATCCTATGCCCTGATCAGCACCGGCCCGCGCGCGGCAAAACCGATGCCGACCTCCTGCCCCGGCCTGAACGGCGCATCGACATCCGGCGACACGGCGAAGACCTCGCCGAACTCGGTACCGACCATGAACTCGAGGTCGCTGCCGACATAGGTCACCTTGTCAAGCCGGCCCGGAATGGTGCGCGGGCTTCCAACTGGACGGATCTCGATGCGGCTCGGCCGCACCGCGAGCTTTGCCGCCCCTGGCTTCATGCCGCGCGCGTCGAGCTTGGTTTCAAAACTACCCAGCCGCACATGCGCCAGCCCATCGTCGACCGCAGCGATCTCGCAGTCGAAGATATTGGCCTCGCCGATGAAGTCGGCAACGAAGGCATCCGCCGGCGCGTCATAGAGTTCGCGTGGCGTGCCATCCTGCGCGATGACGGCATTGTTCATGACGATGATGCGGTCGGAGACGGCCAGCGCCTCCTCCTGGTCGTGCGTGACGTAAACCACTGTCAGGCCAAGCTTGGTCTGGATGTCGCGGATCTCCTCGCGCACCCGCCGCCTGAGCTTGGCGTCGAGATTGGACAGCGGCTCGTCGAACAACAGCACCTGCGGCTCGAGCACCAACGCGCGCGCCACGGCAACGCGCTGCTGCTGCCCTCCTGATAGCTCACTCGGCAGGCGGTTGCCATAGCCGGAGAGCCCAACCAGTTCCAGCCCGGCACGGGCGCGCTCGCCGATCTCCTTCTTGGCGAAACCGGAGAACTTGAGCCCGTATTCGACATTCTCGTTGACGCTCATATGCGGAAACAGCGCATAGGACTGGAACACCATCGACACGTCGCGGTCCGTCGCCGGCAGCGTGGTCACGTCGGTACCGCCGATCAGGATTTTACCGCGCGTCGCCATTTCGAGCCCGGCGATCATGCGAAGCGTGGTGGTCTTTCCGCAGCCCGACGGTCCAAGCAGCGTCACGAGTTTGCCGGCCTCGACAAACAGAGAGACGTTGTTGACCGCCGCTGTCGGGCTCTTGCCATAGATCTTGGTGACCTCGCGGAACTCCACCGAGGCGGCGTTGCTCTTGATCTCGGCCATCAGCGGCTCCTTGAGGTTGTCGGCTGGTGGTCGGCTGTACCCCCACCCCTAACCCCTCCCAACAAGGGGGAGGGGGATTGGTGGCGCGTTCCCATCACATCAGGGATGCGACTGGGAGGGACGGCGGAAGGATCCCCCTCCCCCTTGTGGGGAGGGGTTAGGGGTGGGGGTAACAAGGTCGCGGATGCGGCCAGCAACAAGTCCATCAGCTACCTCCCGAAAATGCCGGTTGGCTCACATTCGTACGCGACTGCGACAACTCATGCCCGCGCCGGCCGATATTGCGCCGCCCGACCAACAGCTGCATCAGCCCGACGACCGCCAGCATGACGCCGATCAGCACCGCCGAATAGGCGATCGCGATGCCGTATTCGTTGTTTTCGACACGGCCGACGATGTAGCTCGTCGACATGTCGTAGCGGGCGCTGACAAGGAAGATGATGGCACTGATCGCCGTCATCGCGCGGACGAAGGAATAGACCAAAGCCGCAAGGATCGCCGGCCTCAGCAGCGGCAGCACCACCTTGCGGAAGGTCTGCCAGGAATTGGCACCAAGCGTCAGCGACGACTCGTCCAGGCTCTTGTCGATCTGCGACATCGACGCCACCCCTGCCCGCACGCCCACAGGCATGTTGCGGAAGATGAAGGCCAGCACCAGGATGATGCCTGTGCCGGTCAGTTCGATCGGCGGCACGTTGAAGGCGATCACGTAACTCACGCCGATCACCGTGCCGGGAATGGCGAAGGACAACATGGTGCCGAACTCGAAGGCGTTCTTGCCGGCAAAGTTCTGCCGCACCAGAAGATAGGCGGTGAGCAGGCCGATGGCGGCGGTCAGCGGAGCCGAGATCAGCGCGATCATCATCGTTGTCCAGAACGAACTCCAGGCCGAGCCCTTCCAGTGGATGCCGAACTCGTTCCAGCCGACAGCGAACGCCTTGATATAGTGGGCGAAGGTCAGGCTGTGATCGACGCCCCAGAGCTTGACGAAGCTGCCGTAGAAGATCGTCCCATAAATGACGATGGTGAAGATCGCCCAGAAGCCGGCGATGCCATAGACGGTGCGCCGGAGCCCGGTCGGCAATTGCGGATGCACGCCTGAGTCACCCTTGCCCGACAGCGTCGTGTAGGACTTCTTGCCGAGCCAGAAGCGTTGCGCGTAAAAGGCGACCAGCGTGAAGGCGAGCAGAACCATTGCCAGGATCGCCGCTTGCGCCTCGTCATTCTGCGCACCGACGATGGCGAAGAAAATCTCGGTCGACAGCACATCGAAATTGCCGCCCAGCACCAGCGGATTGCCAAAATCGGCCATGCTTTCGATGAAGCCAAGCAGGAAGGCATTGGCGAGGCCGGGTCGCATCAACGGCAGCGATATCGTCCAGAAGGTCTGCCAGCGATTGGCGCGCAGCGTCTGCGCCGCCTCCTCCATCGACGGGCTGACGCCCTCGACGACACCGATCAGCACAAGGAAAGCGATCGGCGTGAAGGCCAAAAGCTGGGCGATGAGCAGGCCCGGCAGGCCATAGACCCAGCGCGTCGGCTGGATGCCGAAGACCTCGGCAACTGACTGGTTGATCACGCCGGAGAGGCCAAACAGAAGAACAATGGCAAGGCCGATGACAAAGGGCGGCGTGATGATGGGCAGCACCGTCAGTGCGCGCAGCAGCTTGCCATAGCGAAAGCCGGTGCGGGTCACCACCAGCGCGAAGACAAGCCCAAGGACCGTGGTCAGAACGCCGACGAGAACAGCCAGGAACAGCGAATTCCAGGCAACGCCGCAACGGCTGCCACCGGTGAGGCAATCGAGCCCCCACAGCCGGGCGCTGAACAGCTTGCCGAGGAACGCGCTGAGCGAATAGGTGCCGTCTGCGGTGATCAGCGCATTGGCCAGCATCTGCAGGATCGGCATGAAGATGAAAAGCCCGACCGCCGCCACCACAAAGGCGATGGTCGAAACCACAAACACGTCGCCGCCGACCGCGCCACGTGCCGCAAGGCCGAGCGAAAACAAAAACAGGAAGGCAAGGCCCACCAGCAGCGCGCCGTAGCCCATGCCGAACTGGCGGTCGCCGAGATCGCCGAACAGGCTTTGCAGCCAGCCGAACTGCCAGCCGCGCAGGCCGATGGCAAAACCCTGGAACATCATCCAGGCAAAACCGGCAGCACCTATGGCAATCAGCAATTTGCCGAACAGAGGATCGGATTTCCTGCGCCCCCACAACAACAGCGGCGCGGCCAGCGCCACGCCAAGCGGCGCCAGCCACAGCTTCTCGCCCTTGAGGTTGAGGATCAGCGCGGGCGCGAACTCGCTGTCGAGCGGATAACCCCCAAACAGCCATGAAAGGCCGAAGAACCCATCTTCGACACCGAACCAGGGGAGCACGGCAAAGCCAAGCCAACCGACCGCCATCCACAGGACGACGGCCGGGTGCAGGCGGCCGCTGAAATCGCGGGAGCGCATGGCTTACTGCGGCAGCGTCGAGACCTCCGTGTCCCATTTCGACAGCAGACGCTTGCGCTCGTCGCTTGAGCCGTACTTCGCGAAGTCGTAGTCGATCAGCTTGATGGTCGAGAGGTCGGGCGTCAGCTCCGACACGGTCGCCGACTTGTTCGACGGCAGCTGGAACGACTTCACGTCCTTGGCCTTGCTTTGCATCTCGGCCGAAAGCGCCCAGTCGTAGAACTTCTTGGCCGCCTCGGGATGGCGCGCGCCCTTGATGATCGACATCGAGCCGATCTCGTAGCCGGTGCCCTCGCACGGCGCAACAGTCACGATCGGGAAGCCGGCGGCTGTCTGCGCCACCGCGTCGTGCATGAACACGATGCCGATGGTGGTTTCGCCCAAGCCCGCCGCCTTGATCGGCGCCGAACCCGACTTGGTGTACTGGTTGATGTTCTTGTGTAGGGCCTTCATGTAGTCGAAGCCCTTGTCCTCGCCAAACAGCTGCACCATCGTTGCCAGCGTCGTGTAGGCGGTACCCGATGAATTCGGATTGGCGATCTGGATCTGGCCCTTATATTCGGCCTTGGTCAGGTCTTCCCAGCACTTCGGCTCGGGCAGGCCGTTCTTGGCCAGCAGATCCTTGTTGTAGCCGAAGCCGAGCGCCCCGGAATAGACGCCTATGGTCTTGTTGCCGGCGGCTTCCGCCTGCTTGATCGCCCAGTCGTGCAGCTCGCCACGCATCGGCGACATATATGCCTCGGTGAGGTCTTCCTGGGCCGCCTGCAGATGCGGGTCGCCGGTACCGCCCCACCAGACATCGCCCTTCGGATTGCCGGCCTCGGCGCGCAGCTGGGCATAGGTTTCGCCCGAGCTCTTGCGCGTCATGTCGACGGTGATGCCGGTCTTTTCTTCAAAACCGGTCTTGATCTGCTGGCACAGTGCCTCATCGGCGGCACAATAAAGTGTCAGGCTCTCGGCCTGCGCCGCCGTACCACCGGCGAAAAGAACAGCGGCCAAAGCGGCCGAACGCAAATAGGCAGATTTCATGTTTTGGTTCCCTCCGATTTATTTTTCGCCGTCTAACGATCTTATGTCGTTTTAGCCTGTTGCAGAGTGAGTGCTTTTTACGCATTTTGCAATCGTGTTCATCACACTATCTTAAGCGTCATGAAGCTGAACCGGCCGCAGTGCTACAGCACCTGAAGTGGTCGCATCGAAAGGAATGATTGGGCGAAAATGCCAAAGGACAAGAAGACCCTGCGCAAGGCGACCAAGGGCGAGATCATCGCCCAGGTTGCTGCCATTCCGTTCCGGCTGAACGGGGGCGGCGAGCTTGAGGTCATGCTTGTGACGTCGCGCGGCACCCGCCGTTTCATCGTGCCCAAGGGTTGGCCGATGAAAGGCAAAAGTGCCCGCCAAGCCGCCCTTGTCGAGGCCCGCGAGGAAGCCGGCGTGCGCGGAAAGGCGCTGAAAACGCCAGCCGGCAGCTATTGCTACTGGAAACGGCTGTCGACCAGTTTCGTCAATGTCGTGGTCACCGCTTACCTGATCGAGGTGTCGGAGGAGTTGCAGGAATGGCAGGAGGCCGGGGCGCGGCAGCGCGCATGGCTGGCACCCGCCGATGCTGCGGTACTGATCGACGAGCCGGAGCTCGCAACCCTCATCCGCAACCTGACCGTCGCTGACCTCGCAGCCCCGGTTGAAGCAACCGCCTGAACAGGTTTTCCAAGCGACAGCTGATCGCTGCAAGATTGCAGCCAAAGGATTGCAGAGGCGGCAATCCGATTGTATCAGGAATGGCGCGTTGCACATTTGTGCAACGCTTGCGAAGCGGTTCGCCGCGTGGCCAAACTGGAGCTGTGCAATGTCCGAACTGAAGCCGGGCAGGTCATTCGTCAGCGCACAGCAGGTCGCTGAACTGGCCGGCGTTTCGCGCTCGGCGGTATCGCGTACCTTCACAGATGGGGCGAGCGTCTCGGAGACGACACGCAAGAAGGTGCTGGAGGCAGCCGAGCAGCTCGGCTACCACGTCAACCACCTTGCGCGTAGCCTGATCCACGAAAACAGCGGCATCGTTTGCCTGATCGGCGCCGACATCAACACGCCCTATCATTCGCGCCTGCTCGACGCGATCACCCGGCGCCTGCAGGCGATCAACCGCGTCGCCATGGTCATCAACACCTCGGGCGACAGCGACAGCGTCGAGGCAGCCCTGCGCCAGACGCTGAACTACCGCGCCAATGCCACTGTGGTGCTGTCAGGCACGCCGCCGGCATCGCTGATCAACACCTGCATCAACAGCGGCCAGCACGTCATCCTGATCAACCGCGACGATCATCTCGACGGCCCCGAAAGCATCACCGTCGACAACGCTGTTGCCGCGCGCGAAGCCTTCCACATGCTGCACCGCGCCGGCTGCAGCCGCATCGCGGTGGTCTCCTCGCAAGCCGGCACGCCCAGCCTGGTCGCCCGCGAGCGCGGTTTCCAACAAGCAGCCAAAGAGGCTGGCCTCGACGTCACCATCACCCGCGCCGGCCCGACCGGCTACGGCGCTGGCTTCGAGGCAGGGCGCCTGCTGCTCAGCGGCTCGGAACGGCCCGAGGCGGCGTTTTGCGTCACCGACCTTCTGGCCTGCGGCTTCATGGATGCGGCGCGTGTTGAGTTCGGTATGAACGTGCCGGCGGACCTCTGCGTCGTCGGCTTCGACGATATCGAGCAGGCCAGTTGGGCGTCCTATCAGCTGACCACCTTCCGCCAACCGATCGCCCAGATCGCCGAACACATCACCACGCTTCTGGAAAGCGACGATCCCGGCGCCTTGAGCGGCGGGCGCGTGTGCTTTCACGCCGCTCCGGTCTGGCGCCGCACGGTGCGACCCAAATGATCGTTGCGCTCGACCTTTCCGGTGGCGAGGTCGACGGAAAAATCGCGCGAGGGCTGACTGTCGAGCCAGTCCATCATCATGCGCATGAACGAGGCCAGCCGGTCCTGCAGACTGCCCTGCGGCCATGATCCAACGGCATATCGCTGCGCTGTCAGACGGTAGGCTGCGATGCGCTCGGCATCGATGAAATCGAGCGCGATCTCCCTGCCCTTGCGCAGCCGATACCAGTCGACGATCACCTCGAAGAAAGGGAGTCCGCGCCAAGCCTCCATGCCCGTCTCTGTCTTGCGCACAGCAGCCAAAACCAACGGCACGTCACTGACCGCAAGCGGCTCGCGAATACCGGCGAGCGCGTCGAGGTCGCCAAGGCTGAGCTGGGGTACAAGCCCGGCCAGATCCTGCGGCCACTCCTTGGGCAGATAGCGGTGGCGCACCATCTCAGTGAGATGACGGCTGAGGAAATCGGCATGGTTTTTTGCGTCCGTCACCGCAGCCGAAAGCCCCTCCCTTGCCGCCTCGACACGATAATACGGGAATGCCGCGTCATAGCCGGGCACATCGGCGATGGTCACAGTCTCGACGTCGAGGCTTGCGCTACCGACATCGACGACCTTGTAGGCCGGCGGGAAGCCGACCATCGAGGGGACCGCGATGTTGACGAGGAAATCGTCGCCATCGCGGAAAAGCGCCGTGTCGTTGATATGCAGGTGGCCGCTGAAATGCACCTTGATACCAGTAGACGCTGCGGCGCGAGAAACTTCCGCACCTGGCGTGCGCCTGAGAAAACTCGTGTCGTTCAAGATCTTCGCTTCGTCGGCCGAGGTGCCGTTGAGCGGATCGATGACAGGATAGTGCGAAAAGGCGATCAGCTTCTTGCCCGCCACCTTGGCCCTCGCGGCGACATCCTTCATCCAGGCGAAGACGAACGGCTTGTTGCGCAGCATAGAGTTCCAGCCGGCATCGGTGCTGTCGAGGTAGCTTTTCTCCAATGTCGGATCGAGATCGCCATTGCGCGGCTCGAACACATTGGCGTCGATCGACAACAGCCACAGCCCTTCGACAGGCTCGACCAGGAAGGAGGCATCAACGATACGCCGCGTGGTCAGGCTATCGGCCGAGGCGATCTTGAACGTGCGCGCCTCAAGCGCATCCTCGGCGCCGAACGGGCATTCCCAATGCAGGTCGCCGTCACGTCGGAAGAAGCCATAGGCGCCCATTGCCGCAATGGCCGTGTCATAGCCGCCGCAATACATCTCGGCGATGACGATCCGCTCGACGGAGTCACCTTGGCTGACATTCGCGTCGCTGGTCACCAGCGTGTGCGAGCCGTCGGTATTGAGAAAACGCTTGCTCTGGTGGCGGCCATGGATGGCGTAGAGATCATGATTGCCAGGTGTTGCCACGAAGCGCAGGCCGAAGCGTCTGGAATAGTCGTCCAGCAGCGCGGTCGCCGCGGTCATTGTCGATTGCTGGCCGTCGTCGGTCAGGTCGCCGGCAACAACCACCAGCGAAATGCCCCTGCGCACGATGTCGTCGAGCAGCGCGCGGGTCGCATGAAAGCTTTCGTTGAACACCCGCGTCGACGCTGCTGTGTCGGCGAGAGTCCGGATCGCCGCCCCTTCACCCGACCACCCGCCCTGGCGATGGCTGATGTCGTGGAAATGCGGGTCGGCGATGACGGCTATCTTCATTTCATTCTCACTCGTGGATGGCACGCGCCATTCAGTCGGCCGTGGCGAGGACGCCTGCTGCGCGACCGGCTGGCAGTTCCGGCAGCCCCTTGTCGATCATGGCGATCCATTGCGCTGCCTTGCGCGCGGCGGCGATCAGCATCGGCTTCGGCGCCTCGTGCCATTCGTCCGGGCGAAGCTCTCGCTGCACACGCACATGCTGCAAGGCGTCCTCCAGCGTCGGAAACCTGTCCGGCATCTCGACATGCAGGAAGAGTGCGACAAGCGTCACCGAACGGCTACGGCCGCCACGGCAATTGACCAGCACATTGCCCTTCTCGCGCCGGCGATAGGTACTTTTTTCAGGCAGTTGCTGGGAGAAGGCGCCGCGCAGCAGATAGTAGCCTGCGAGCATCATCGTCTCCGGATTGCCATGGCCGTCGATCAGGCCAAGCTTGTAGTAGCGCACGGCACCGACACCGTAGATGGCATCATCCGCCTCGCCCTCGCCGAACGGCTCGGTCGCGTAGTTGAAGTCGAGATTGACGGCGCAATTCACCACTGTCGTGATGTTGTTTTCCCTAAGCAGCGCGAGGTCGCCTGCCCCGTCCATGCCGCTGACATAAACATCGACGCCATAGCCGGTGATATTGCGTTCGATCAGGCTGAGCGCCGGACGCTCATATCGCGGGCTATTGGTGTCCATGGGCGTTCGGCCTTGATGCTTGCTCTGATGCTTCTGTGGAAGAATTCAGTGCCCGGCTTCGAGCTTTATGCCAGTCGCTTCGCTCATGCCCGACGCCACGCCGGGCGCAGCAGCCAGCACCGCCCCGCCCTTGGTCAGCCCGCCGAGCGAAAGGAAGGGAGCGACGACACCGCCGGCTTCCTTGACCATCAACAGCCCGGCCAGACAGTCCCAGGCATGCATGTGCAACTCGGCGTAGGCGTCCGAGCGGCCATCGGCGACATAGGCGAGGCCGAGTGCGCCCGATGCACCGCGCCGCACATTGGCGCCGCGCTCGAGGATGTTGGACAGGACTTCCAGGTAGCGCTTGTTGGTCTTGCGGTTCGACCAGCCAAACTCGACGCAAGCCGCATCGAAATCGCTTGTCCTGGCGGCCGACAATGCCTTGGCGTTGCGTGTTCCACCTTGCCCGCGCCGCGCGAAATACAATTCGTCCAGGACTGGATTGTAGATCGCGCCGATCTCGGTCTCGCCATTGCTGACGAAGGCGATCGAGATGCAGAAATGCGGAATGTCGCGGGCAAAATTCGCCGTGCCGTCGATCGGATCAACGACCCAGATATCGGATTTGATGGCTCCGCCGCCTTCCTCGCCGAGAAACCCGTCTTCGGGGAATTCTTCGGCGATGCGCGCCTTGAGATGACGCTCCACGGCGGCATCCGTCTCGGTCAGGAAATCCTGCGGCCCCTTCATGCCGAAGCCGGCGACGCGATTGGTGAAACCGTCAAGCGCCACCGCACCCGCCGAACGGGCGATGTCGCGGCAAAAGGCGGCACGCCGGTCGAGCCCGGTTTGCATTGTCGCGTCGGTGGCCGTTGTATGAACTGTCATTTCGATGCCGCCCGTGGGTCGTTGTTGATCTCAAATTGCACAGGTGTGCAAAATCGTCAACGCCTTAAGTTGAATAATGATTCTGCGTTGGAATGAACTTGCGACATCCACTGATGCCGAGGCGATGCACACGCGTTCTTCCGGTCATGCCGCATCTCGCGCCCGCGCCGCGTCACGGCCGTCGGAGATACGCCGCGCCACCTGCATCAGCGTCGGATAGTCGCCCCCCTCGCCCAATGCCACGTAGCCCGGACACATGAAGTCGGGGGTGTCCGCGCTGACCTTGCCAAGCGTCAATGGATGGTAGCTGCCCCCGGCCTGCTTGAGGATGAGAACCGCCGCTGCAACATCCCAAGGATTGGAGCCGAAGCCTGCGGAGGCATCGACCCAGCCGGCTGCGACATGGCAGAGACTGAGCGCGCCGCTGCCGGGCCGGCGCAACGTCGAAAAGGTCTCGGCCAACTCGCCAAAATTTTCGAGCGCCTGTTCACGCCCGTCGAGGCGCAGGTCGCGCGCAACCGGATAACCCGTGATCAGCGTCGCATGGCGCTCGTCGGCGATGGCCCGCGAGCGCAGCGGCTCGCCATTCAGCCAGGCACCTGACATGTCAGCCGAAAACAGCATGCTGGCGACAGGGTCGTAGACCGCGCCGGCAACAATCTCGCCGTCGATCACCGCCCCTACCGACACGCACCAGAACGCAAAACCGCGGGCGAAATTCGATGTGCCGTCGATCGGATCGACATACCATTTCACCCGGCCCTCGCCGCTGGCTCCATCTTCCTCGCCGAGCACGGTTGAATCGGGCACCTCACCAAGGATGAAGGCGCGGATCGCCACTTCCGAGTCCTTGTCGTGCTTGGTTACCACGTCATGCAGGTCGACCTTGTAGTCGACATCAATGTTCGAGCGGAACGCCGCCAGAAGCTGCTCGCGCATCAGCTGCGACGCCTGCTCGGCGATCACCCGCAAGCGCTTGGACTCTTCGACGCTTGTCATGCTGCAATCCCGCGCGTGGCTTCTTGGAAGAGACCGAGTAGGCCAACCGGATCGGCAACGATGGCGGCCGGCTTGAGCTTCAGCTCATAGGGCAGATCGTAGGTACCCTTGGCCTCCATCAGGATGTTGCCGCCAATGCCGGCTCGCTTGCCGCACAAAACATCGCGGTCGAAATTGTCGCCGACATACCAGGCCGCGGACGGTTCGACGCCAAGCGCTCGCGTTGCCAGGAAAATCATCTCAGGGTTCGGCTTCCTGACCTTCACCTCGTCGCTGTGGATCGCCACGGCGAAACGGTCGGTCAGCCCGTGTGCATCGAGAAAGTCGAGATGGACCCGGCCGCACAGCGCATTGGAGACGATGCCGACAGGAACACCGGCAGCGTCGGCCGCATCGAGCAGGTCGAGCATCCCGGTACGTAGGACGCGTTCGCTCTTCCAGTTGCCCATCTTGCGGCACAGATCGTAAGCCTCAGCCACGACCACGTCGTTTGCACCCTTCGGCCAGTCGCCAGCGACGAAGTCGCCCCAGAATTCCTCGTGCCGCAATTCGCGCGGTGCGAAGGGCCGCGACATCGCATCCTTCCAATGCGAGTCGGCGATACCGGCTGCCTTGATGTCGTCGGTGATCTGGTCGACCGAAAGCTCTGGTGCCGCCACGCCGGCCCTGTCGAGCAGGCCGCGCACATGCCCGGCCAACCGCGCCTGCCAGCCCGGCAGATGCGCCGTCGACACGATGACGCCGCCGAAATCGAGCAGCAGCGCTTTGGGAGCCGCGAGTTTCCTCGCCGAGGTTCCGGTCATTCAAAAACTCCATGTCATCAGGTGGAAAAAAGTGGACGGAGCCGAAGGAGAAGGGCCCCGTCCCAGTCCACCGGAAAGCTATTTCTTGTAGGCGACGCGCCAGAGGTCCTGCCAATCCTGGCGCGCGTCCCAATCGTCGAGCGCCGTCGAGGCGTCGTATTACTGCAGCTTGTCGAGCACCTTGCCGATTCCCGAGGGCTCGTCAGCGGGAAGACCGATGTCAGGGTTGGTTGGCAGCTTGCCATCCTTCACCTGTGGCGCGATGCCCTCCTCGGTCAGGATGTAGTGGATGAACAGCTTGGCAGCGTTCGGGCTCTTGGTTCCGGTGGCGATCAGGCCGAGCTTCACATAGGTCCAACCCGGCCAGGGATCGAGGCCTTCACAAAGCCCAAGCTTGAAGCCCTTGTCGGCGTTATCGCGGAACTTGGCCGAGCTCATCAGGCCGAAGAACGGCTCCTTCTGTCCGGGTGCGCCCACGGCTTCCGAGATCGCATCGTCGGCGTCCGCAAGCAGCGGCGAATTGCCGGCAAAGCCCTTGACCCAGGCAGCCGTCGCGCTGTCTTCGCCAACATCGATGTCCTTGCCAAAATGCGCCTTGTAGGCAGCCTTCATCTTGTCATCGTCATGGGTTGCGGTCTGGTTGAACCAGTCCGGGTAGGTACCCTTCGACAGCGGATCGTAGAAGGCGACCTTGCCCTTCCATTTCGGGTCGGTCAGCTCCCAGATGTTCTTCACCGGGCATGCGTCATATGCCTCGGTGTTGTAGGCCCAGACCGCGGCGTTGGTGGTGATGGCGAGCGGATTTTGGAACTTGGCCGGGATCTTGTCGGCCATATCAGGCGGCAGATAGCTCTCGACGAATTTCTGCGGCAGCAGCTGCGCCAGGCCTGCCGGCGCGTCGGTGATCAGCACGACGTCGCCCTTGACGTTCTTGGCCTGCCCCTCGCGGATGATCATCTCCAGTTGGGCGTTCGCCGATACTTTGACACCCGTCGCCTGCACGCCGTACTTCTTGGTGAAGTTCTCGGCCATCTCGACGATCTTGCCAGTGCTGTCATAGATGTTGATCGGCGCTTCCTTTTTCGCCGCCTCCACCAGCGCATTGAGGTCAAAGGTCTCGGCCCGTGCCGGAGCCGCACCTAACATTGCGGCTGCAAATACCGCCGCAAGCGCGGTCGACGCCAAAGCTCTGTTTGTCCTGCTGCTCATGTCAAACGCCGGTTTCATGGTTTCCTCCCGTTTAAATCCGGCCAGACGCGCCCGGCATCATGCCGGGCGCCGCAGTTGCGTCAGTCTATTTCTGGTAGTTGACGCGCCAGAGGTCCTGCCAGTCCTGGCGCGCATCCCAGTCACTCTGGGCGGTCGCTGAATCGTAGGGGAATATCTGGTCGAGCGCCTTGCCGATGCCCGAAGGCTCGTCGTCAGGCAGCTTGGCGTCGCTGTTGGTCGACATCTTGCCGTCGGCTGCCTGCGGCGCGATGCCTTCTTCGGTCATCAGATAGTGGATGAACAGCTTCGCCGCATTGGGGCTGTCGGTGCCCTTGGCGATGAAGCCGAGGCTCGGATACATCCAGCCGGCGAAAGGCTTGAGCCCCGTGCACAGGCCGAGCTTGGAACCGACATCCTGATTGTTGCGGAACTTGGCCGAACTGACGAGCCCGACGAACTGCTCCTTCTGGTCCGGTGCGCCGACAGCCTGCGCGGCTCCTTCGTCAGCGTCGGTCAACAGCGGGCCGTTGGCGGCCAGCGCCTTCACCCACGCGGCGGTGGCACCAGACTCGTCGGTCACCAGGTCCTTGCCGTAATATTCCTTGTAGGCCGCAGCCACCTTGTCATCGGCTTTGGTCGCCATCTGGTTGAACCAGTCGACATAGGACGCCTTGTTGAGCGGGTCCTGCATGGCGAGCTTGCCCTTCCACTTGGCTTCCGTCAGCTCCCAGATGTTCTTGACCGGGCAGCTTTGGTTGAGCTGGGTGTTGTAGGCAAAGACGTTGGCCTCATTGGAAACGGTCAGCGGGTTCTGGTACTGCGCCGGGATCTTGTCGGCGAGATCCGGCGGCAGCCAGCTGTCGACGAAGCCCTGGGGCACCAGCTGTGCCACGCCGGCCGGCACGTCGCTGATCTGGATCACGTCGCCCTGCACGTTCTTGGCCTGGCCCTCGCGGATCACCATTTCGAGCTGCGCTGCGGCATTGGCCTTGGTGCCTGTCGCCTGCACGCCGTACTTCTTGGTGAAGGCCTCGGCCTGCTTCACGATCTTGCCGGTGCTCGAATAGACGTTGATCGGCGGCTCCTTCTTCGCCGCCTCGATCAGTGCGTTGAGGTCGAATTTTTCCTGGGCCTGCGCGGCCGTCGCGAGCATTCCGGCTGCAACTGCCAGCGCGGACGCCGACAAAAGCCTTGTCACTCTGGTGTTGAAAAATTGGGTCATGTTTTCCTCCCTCTGATGAGCCGCGTTGCATCCCGCGGCCCGAATGGTTTCCCGTCTATTTTCTGCATTCCCAGCGCACGGCACCTCCCGCCATGCGCCGTTTCCTTCAATGCACCTTCGCTGGCCGAAGCAGCCGATCGGCCTCCTCCAACCGATCGCCCTCCGCGTCGAACACGTGCAGCGCCTTGGGCTTGACCCAGAAAATCGCCTTCTCGCCGACCTCGATTTCTGGCGACTGATGCGTCGTCAAAAACAGCTTTTCGCCCGACGAGGTCAGCTCGATGATCCAGCTGCCGCCGGTCGGAAGGATGCCGGTCACTTGCGCCTGGCCGGAGAATGCGCCCTCAGGCACCTCGCCCGCTTCGCTTGCCAGCCGGATTGACTCCGGGCGTATGCCGATGGAACCGGCGTCGCGCAGTTCGGCATAATTTTCGCCGAAGAATTTGTTGGCTCTGGCAGAAACCTCTGATTTCGCATTGCCAAGCTCGACGATGTTAATCGGCGGGTTGCCGACGAACTGCGCCACGAAGCGGTTGGCCGGCCGGTCGTAAATGTCGTTGGGCGTGCCGACCTGCTGCAGCTGCCCTTCGCTCATCACCGCAATCGTGGTCGCCAGCGTCATCGCCTCCCACTGGTCGTGGGTAACGAACACGATCGTCGTCTTGAACTCGGCGTGCAGGCGCTTGAGTTCGGCGCGCATCTCGAGGCGGAGGGCTGCGTCGAGATTGGACAGCGGCTCGTCGAGCAACAGCACTTCCGGATTGACCGCCAGCATGCGGGCCAGCGCCACGCGCTGCTGCTGCCCGCCCGACAGCTGCGAAGGATAGCGGTCGCGGTATTTTTCGATGCCGAGCGTCTTCATCACGCGGTCGACGCGCTGCTCGCGCTCGGCCTTGGGCATCTTGCGCAACCTCAGACCGAAATCGGTGTTGCGCTCGATGGTCAGATGCGGCCACAGCGCATAGCTCTGGAACACCAGCCCCATTTCGCGCTTTTCCGGCGGAATGAACACGCCCTCGATGACCGAGTCGACGACGCGCGGCCCGACCCTGATCTCGCCGGCGGTCAGATGCTCCAGCCCCGCGATCATGCGCAGCGTCGTCGTCTTGCCGCAGCCGGAGGGGCCGAGCAGGCACATGAATTCGCCGTCGCCGATTTCAAGGTCGAGGTCGGCCACCGCATTGGCGGAATTGGCCCCGTAATTCTTCTCGACGCCGCGCAGATTGATTTTCGGCATGTCAGTTCCCCAGTCCTTGGGCGAGATTGGTCTTGGTCAGCTTCTGGCCGAGCAGCGCGCCGAAATAGGCAAGGCCGGCTATGATCAGGACCACCGCGTTGGCAGCCTGCGTGTAGTGATAGTCGACAAGCCGCAGCGAATAGGTGGTCAGCACGTCGGTGGAGGGCACCGCCAGCACCACGAACAGGCTGAGACCCTTGATGCCGGAAATGAAGGGCAACAGGATGCCGGTCGTCAGCGATCCCTTCTGGATCGGGATGACGATCGAGATCATGCGGCGGAACCAGCCGGCGCCGGCGATCTGGGCCGCTTCTTCAGGATCCTTGCCGAGCTGCATCATGGCCGCGATGCCGGCGCGCGAAGCGTAAGGCATCTGGTCGGCGATCAGCGCCAGCATCAGGATCATCGTGGTGCCGTAGAGCGCGGGGATCGGTCCACGCGCCACGGCAAACAGCGACAGATAGGCGGCGGCAAACGCGATGCCCGGCACCAGATATGGCAGGAACGTCACCTGGCGCAGGAAGGTGCCGAGCGGCTTGACCGGCGTGCGCACCACGACATAGCCGACAAGCAGGCCGAGGATACCCGACGTGATCGAGGCAACGCCAACGATGCGCAGGCTGTTCCAGGCGGCATTCCAAAGGTCGGGGCTGAGCAGGATGCCGGTCTGCAGCGCCACCGTGTTGAGATTGGTGCCGATCCAGTAGTCGAGCGTGAAATTGTCGAGATTGAACTGTGCTGGCACCCGCATGATCGTCGACAGGAACAGTGTCGCGATCGGCAGGCCGACGCTGAGCAGAAACATCAGCACGGCAAAGCCGGTTGCAGGCAGGCGCATGATGCCAAGCGGGCTCAGCCTGTTCATCGAGCCCTTGGAGCCGATGGTGACGAAGCGGCGCGCTTCCTTCATCAGCTTGGCATCGATGGTGATAGTGATGATGCCGATCAGCATGATCGAGCCGGCGAGCACGGCACCAACGCCAACCTGGCGCGAGGCGATGTTCTGGTAGAGCGAAGTCGCCAGCACATCGAAATTGACCGGCAGGCCAAGCACATAAGGCACACCGAACTCGCCGAGGCATTTGGCGAAGATCAGCACCATCGCCGAGATCAGCGACGGACGCATCAGGGGCATGATGATCTTGCAGGCAACCGTCAGCCGGCTCGCCCCAAGGATGCGCGCCGAATCCTCAAGCTGCGAGTCGAAGCGGCGCAGCGCATTGCCGAACAACAGGATGACAAAGGGCGAGTAGTGCAGCGCCAGGATGATCGTCACCGGCAGCTGGCCATAAGACAGCCAGTCGGGCGGCGAGAAGCCGAGCGACTCCATCCAGCCGGGCTGGCCGCCGACCGTGCGGTTCTTGAACAGCGTCGTCCAGGCCAGCGCGAAGGTCCACGCCGGCAGCATGTAGGGCACGATCAGCGCGGTCGAAAACCAACGCCGGCCGAACATGTCGGTACGGCTGAGCAGCCAGGCAAGCGTGCCGCCGACAAGCATGGAGAGCGCGATGGCGCCGACCGCCACGCTCAGCGTGTTGACCAGCGGCTCCCAGAACAGGTCGTGCGAGACCCGCGAGGTGAACACACGCTCCATGTAGTACCAGGTGAGTTCGCCGACATCCTGCTTGATGCGGCGTTCGTCGCCGAACTGGACACGCGCTGCGTCCGACAGCATCGAGATGATCGGCACGACGATGAGATAGGTGAACAGCGCCGCGGCGAGGAAGCCGATTGTCGTCGTCGGCTCACGCAGCGCGACCTTCAGCCGGTAGCGCAACCGCTGGCCACGTGTTGGCGCGGCAATCGAAGCCTTCAGGGGGCGGATAACTGCCGCCTTGGCAGATGTCTGGGACGATGAACCGGTCACGAGACGTAGCCCCGCACATGCCTGCCGGCCCGGACTACGCCTCGCGCGCCCATCTCATGTGGATGCACAGCACGGTTTTCATGCAATGGCACGAACATGAACCCTCCTCCCTTGGGCGCCTTGAAGCGGAACTTGTGTCGTTGCGAACTTTGCCGCCCGACACTCCTCGCCGTCCCTGCTTCCGACGCCACCGCCACCTCCAGGCGGTGCGGCACATTCCCGTGCCTGTTGGCATATTCATTCCATTGCCGGTACGTTCATGTCAATCCGGATTCCGCATAATTTTGCACAGGCGTGCAAAATGTACGAAATCACCATATCTTTGGCCATTTCGATGGCAATCCCATCATGAAATAGGTAGTCGGCTGAAATTTGTGCACTGCCGTGCAATTCTCAGAATCAGTCCAATCCGACTGGTCGCAGATCCGCCGAAGCGACGCTAAAAAACGTCAGTGCCCGCCCAGGATCAGCCTTGGCTGGTTCTGGGGCGAGCACACGGAAGCGGCACCACATTGGCGTCGGCGGAGCACTTACTTCACGATCTGGATGCTGGTGTTCTTGGGGCCGTAGGCCTGGACCAACTCGTAGAAATCAGCGGCATTGTCAGGGTGCAGCCGAACGCAGCCATGCGACGCCGGACGGCCCAACCGGCTGACCTGGTTGGTGGCATGCACGGCATAGCCGCCATTGAAGAACACCGAATGCGGCATCGGCGCGTTGTCGTATTTCTTCGAGTACCACATCTCGTGCATGCGCGTCGGCTTGTACGAGCCCTTCGGCGTCACATACCCCCTGCGGGCCGTGGAGACCTTCCACACAAAGGCCGAGCGGCCATCGATGAGCACCTGCATGCGCTGCTGGCTGATCGACACCTTGGCGACGATCTTGCTCGCCGCATCAGCGTTGCCTTGGCCGGCGGCCAGCAACAGTGCCGCGCCGGTCATGGCGGTGGCAGCGACATTGATCAGCTTTCTCTTGAATTCGGTCTTCATAGCGTCCCCTCAGCCGGCCACGCCGGCGAAAATGCGTTTCGGAATGGAACGCCTTTTGCCCTTCTCCTGTTTCGAAATGATTTCGTTTAAATTTTCTTTATGTTTCATGTTCGTTTCTAATGGGGCCCATTTCACGCTCAAAGTCGGCACATGCGAGGACACTTTGGGGCGCGCGGCTACGCAACAAACCTGAAACATTTGGCGGCACTAAAGCGCGCCCGGCGGCATCTTCCCGATACAGCGGGCCTGCACATTCAGCCTCGACGAAACGAACGTTGCGAAAGTTGGATGGGCGCGAAACGGTTGGCAACAAGATGGTTCCTGCGGGTGGGTGTCGCTACGGCGATTCTGGCAGGGATCGGCATTCTGGCTGACCCTGATAACGCCATGGCAGCGGAATTGCGGCCGGTTCAGGAACCGGCAGCCCACGCCATTCTCGCCTTCGCAACAGCATTGTTCGTCGCAACTCTGCGCATCCGCCGGGTCCATGGGCGTGGGTGCCTGGCTTCGTGCCGGGCGGCGGTGAACAGAAACCTCGCGCGTCTTTCGCAGCGAGGACAGAGTGCCCGCGCCGTCCACGGCAGGTCAGGCGGCGCGGGCATCTCGGTAGTCGGCTTGACTGAACCCCAGGAACCGAAACGGGGCCAACGGCGATGAAGAGACAATTCGCAGCGTCAGTGCTTTCGGCACTGCTTTATGCCCAGGGGCTTCTCGGCTTCGCGGGCCTTGCAAGCGTGCTGCTCAAGGACAGGGCACATGCCGAAACAGTGTCCGTCGTCGAGACGGCCGCGCCGGCCGCAGCCGCTTCGGCGCGCTGAAATCTTGGTCGCGCAAGCGAGATCATATCTGGTTTTCGGTTGGAGCAGCGCCGGCCTCCTGGCCGGCTGCCTTTGTCGGTGGGTCGAAGCGATAGCCCGACCCGCGGATCGTCGTGATGCTTTCGGTGTCGAGCTTGCGGCGCAGGCGCACGATGCGCGAGTCGATCGAGCGGTCGAAGGCGTCGGCACTTTCGGCAGGTGCCGCAGCCATGATGTCGTCGCGCGTCAGTACCCGTCGGGGCTTCGACAAAAACAGCTTGAGCAAGGCGATCTGGCCAGGCGAAAGCTGCTCTTCCTCGCCCGAACGATGCATCACCAGCGCCGAGCGCAGGTCGACGGTCGAATTCTCCAGCACCACCAATTCCTGCGTGCCGCGTCCCCGGCGCGCGAGGAGGCCGCCGATGCGCGCGGCGAGTTCCCTCACATTGAGCGGGCTCTCCACGACGTCGGCGGCGCCGAGTTCCAGCGCCAGCACCTTGTCGACAAGTTCGCCCGGCCGGCAGATCAGCACGAAGGCCGGCCCGCTTTCGCCGCCGAAGCTGCGCAACAGATCGCGCCCTTCAGCCGGCGTCAGCCCGTCGCCCACCACCACCACGTCTATGCCTTTTGCCGACAGCAGCGACTCGGCCTCCCACAGCCGCTTGGCTGTGCGTACGTCATGACCGCGCCGGTCGAGGTGATCGCTGAGATCGGAGACAACGACCTCCGCTATGGCGACAAGTGCTACGACCGATCTTCCAGCCACGTTTCACCCCGCAACATCAGCCTCATCGCGATCATTGCCTGCCGTGGCGGCCGCGTCGGCGCCTACAGGGGCAAGAAGATGCCGCGAGATGCACTTGGCCGGGGATGGGTTCCCTGTCCACGCTGCCCGAAGCCTCTTTCGCCCCTAACGAGGCACAACACCCTTAGCAACTGCCCACGCCAAATGATCACTGGACATCATGTTTATACCCAATCTACTTTCCGCCGGTAGCGGAGGCGAGACTAAACTGCGCGCTCGCATTGTCATCGTCGAAGATGAGCCCGACCTGAGGGACGCCGTCGCCGAATATCTCGGCGCGAACGGCTTCGACGTGACTGCCCTCGAAAGCGCCGCTGCCTTGCGCGCACTGATCGAAACCGAACAGTTCCAGCTTGCCATTCTCGACATCGCCATGCCCGGTGAAGACGGACTGTCGCTCGGCCGCTGGCTGCGCTCGAGGATGCCGATCGGCATCATCTACGCCACGGCCGCGGGCACAGCGCTCGACCGCATCGTCGGCCTCGAGATCGGCGCCGACGACTATATGGTCAAGCCTTATGAGCTGCGCGAGCTTCTGGCGCGCGTACGTAGTGTCATCCGCCGCGTACCGCAGCCAGAAAACTTCATGCGGTCATTGCTTGCCGCCCAGCCGCCGCGCCGCACCATCGCCTTCGGTCCCTTCCAGGCCGACCTCGACGGCCGGCTTGTCACCGGCAATAGCGGCGCCATCATCGACCTGGCCAAGAGTGAATTCGATCTGCTCGAGGTCTTCCTGACCAGGCCGAACCGGCTGCTCAGCCGCGCCACCATCTCGGAGGCCATCGGCTTTGCCGAAGACCCCGAATCCTCGCGCGCCGTCGACATCCGCATCATGCGGCTCAGGAAGAAGATCGAGGACGACCCGGCGACCCCCAAATTTCTGCGCACCGTGCGCGGGGAAGGCTATATCTTCTCCCTGCCCGGCAGCGAAGGCTACTAAAGCCCCCGGCCCCGCCAGGAACCGCGATGACCTTGTTGACCGCCTCACGCACCGACAATTCGTCGGGTATGCCGAGCCCCACCGTCGTGGCGGGGCAGATCGTGCGCCGGCTGCGCCAGGCCCAGGATTGGCAGATCGAGATCGACAATATCCTGGAGAGCTTTGCACACGGCTTCGGCGGCCATCGCACCATCCTGTTCAGACTGCGCGACCTGCCCGACCAGGGCTTCGCGCAGTCGATCGCCGCCTTTTGGGTCGATCCGAAGATCGACGCCTTCGCCGCGCCACCAACGACGATCAATCAGGCGCTGGTCGACTCCGACCCCTTGCTTGAACGCCTCGCCGAAGAAGTCCGCCAGGGCAAGATTTTCGCTGGGCTGACACGCGACCTGACCGGCTTCCTGCGCACCGATTTCGAGCAACAGCACATCAAGTCGTTCCTGTCGGTATCGGTTTCGGCGCATGGCCATCTCTGGGGCACGCTTGCCATCAATGACTGCGTCGTCGAACGCAACTGGACCGACGACGAGATCGCAGCACTCGAAATCATTGCCGCAGCCCTAGGCGACGCCATCGAGCGCTCGCTGTCGGAATATCACGTCAGCGAAATCATCCGCCGCACCATGCTGCAGTCCTCGCTCGACGCCATCATGGTGGTCGACGAGACCGGCTCGATCATCGAGTTCAATCCGGCGGCGGAGAAGATGTTCGGCTGGACCCGCGACGAGATCCTCGGCAAGGACCTGCTCGACACAGTCATCCCTTCCTATTACCGTAAGGGTTTCAACAACGGCGCCGAATATTTGGCCGGCCGCGGTGCACCGATGGTCGGCCAGCGCATGGAGACGGTGACCCAGAACGCCGCCGGCGAGATCATCCCGATCGAGCTTACGGCCAACGAGATGCGGCTTGCCGACCGCCGGCTGATCTTCGGGTCGATCCGTGACCTGCGTGAAAAACATCGCGCCGAAGAAGAGATCAACCGCCAGCGCGAAAAGCTGCACCAAAACGAGAAGATGGCGGCGATGGGCTCGCTGCTCGCCGGCGTTTCGCACGAGCTCAACAATCCGCTTGCCGTTGTCGTCGCCCAGTCGACCCTGCTGCACGAATTCGCTCCCGACCCCCAGACCAAGATACGCGCAGAAAAGGTGCGTGCCGCAGCCGAACGTTGCGGCCGCATCGTCAAGAGCTTCCTTGGCATGGTACGCCTGCACCCGACCTCGCGGGCCGAGACCGATCTCAACCAGGTGATCCGCGCCGCACTCGAAGTCACCGCCTATGGCGCACGATCGAGCGGCATCAGCATCGACACCGATCTGGCCGAGGGCACGCTGAGCGTGATGGCGGACGCCGACCACATGACCCAGGTGGCGGCCAACTTCCTGGTCAACAGCCAGCATGCGCTTGCCGCCGCAACTGGCGAGCGCACCATCCGCGTCAAGACCTTCCGCAATGCCGATGGCAGCGCTGGCTTTTCGGTCGAAGACTCAGGCCCCGGCGTCGCCGAGGCGATTCGCGACCGCATCTTCGAATCCTATTTCACCACCAAGCCGGTCGGCGTCGGCACCGGCATCGGCCTGTCGATCTCAAAAGCCATCGTCGACCGCCACAACGGCAAGGTCTGGTTCGAACCGGTGGAGCCAACCGGTGCGCGCTTCGTCGTTGAGCTGCCACCCATGGGCATCGGCCACAGCGCGGTGCTGGAAACCATCCCCAAGTCCAGCGGCTTGCGCCATGCCGTCATCATCGACGACGAACCCGACGTCGCCGGCTCGCTGTCCGACATCCTCGAGCTGATGGGCGTCAAGTCGCGCATTGTTTCGACCTGGGATTCGGTTGCCGAAGCGCTGGCCGACCAGCCCGACATCATCTTCTCCGATCTGCGCATGCCCGACCGCAGCGGCATTGCCATCTTCCGCGAGATTGTCGACCAACAACCTGACATGGCCCAGCGCTTCGTGCTGGTTACCGGCGACCTGATCGGCGCCAAGGCGGAGCTTGAACAGCTGCCGCCAAACCTCAAGCCGCACATTCTGGAAAAGCCGTTCAGCACCTTCGACGTGCGCAGCGCGCTGAGTGCGGTCAGCGACCAGGTCGCCGACAGCGCCTGAACCGCCTCATTGCGCCGTGTAGCCACCGTCGATGACAAGCTCCGTGCCAGTGACGAAGCCAGCCTCGTCGGAGGCGAGATAGAGCACGCCATAGGCCACATCATCCGGCTCGCCGACCCGGCCGAGCGGCGTCAGTTCGAGCGCCTTGTTGCCGGCCCCGCTCTCGGCGAGCTTGTCGAGTGCCGCCGACGACATCGGCGTGCGGATCCAGCCCGGGTGCACGGAATTGACGCGAATGCCGTAGCGCTCCTTGGCGCAATGAAGTGCCGCCGACTTGGTGAACAGCCGCACGCCGCCCTTGCTTGCCACATAGGCTGCCGTCGAAGGGCTGCCAACGATGCCCATGGTCGAGGAGAAATTGACGATCGACCCGCCCTCGCTAGTCTTTCGCATCGCCTCGATGCCGTATTTCGTGCCGAGGAACACACCTTCCATGTTGACGGCCATCACCTTGCGCCAGTCGTCGAGGCTCAGATCCTCGACACTACCGAAAGGCGCACCGACGCCAGCATTGTTGACCAGGATGTGGAGCCCGCCGAACGTCTCAAGCGTCAAGGCAACCGCCGCTTTCCATGAGCTTTCCGAAGTGACGTCATGCTCGACAAAGCGGCTGCGTCCGCCAGCCGCCTGGATGGCTTCCGCAACCTGTCGGCCCTTCTCCGCCTGCAGGTCGCTGACCACCACGGCCGCGCCTTCGCGGGCCAGAAGCCGCGCGGTGGCCTCGCCCATGCCCGAGGCAGCACCGGTGACGATCGCAATTTTTCCCTCGACGCGGCCCATCGCTGATCCTCCTGTTTGAGGAGTTCACCGTCGCGCAACAACGGTCATGACGGCATCGTCCTGAGGGACTATCGCCGCACAACCGGCAGAACAAAAAAAGCCCCCGCAGCCGAAGCCGCGGGGGAGGTACGCGCTGGAGGATCTATGAGCGCGGCAGGCCCCTACGCCTAGAAGATATTGGGTGTGGTGCGGATAGGCTCGGCACTGGCGATGAGCCGGATCTTGCGGACATCAAGCGCGCGGGTTTCCCTGGCGATGGTCTCGACGCAGAGTTCATTCTCCGCACCCCAGGCCTGCCCATGGCAGGCAATCTCGGTCTCCGACAGCGCCAGCCGGCCAGTCTTGGCGGTGGTGCGGGCGCCATCTGGCGCCGAGCCCATCGAGGCAAAGGCCGGGCCGCTGGACGGCGCCAGCGCCATCGACGACAGGGACGCAATCACCAAAACCGAAAACATGGCCATCGGATGCTCATTGGCACGCTGGCGGATGGCAAGGCGCGGGCGGCGATTGATACGCGAGCGCGGCTGGAACTGGCGATCGAATTCGGAAACCTGCTTGGAACCGGACATTGGATTACCTTTTCGGTAAATTTCATTCCCCTGTTGATCTGAATGTAACCGCGCATTGTATCTCGCCGATGCCGATCAGCAACATCTAATGAAACAATCTCAAAGCCTCAAAAACAGTCAGTATTACTGCCAAATCGGGCGCAATACGTTCATAAATCAGTCATTTCCGTTGAACTGCTGGACAACCCCAACAATTGGCCGGGCTTCGCTTTGTAACAGCCCGCCTCTCCTGAGGACAAAATACGAAAATAACGAAAGGGCCGACGCAGTTGCCTGCATCGGCCCTTCGAGTTGGTCTGAACGCGCCGGATCAGCCCGGCAGACGCGATACCGTGTCAAGTCTTGAGAACGTCGGCCCATTCAGGGTGACGGCGGAACTGGGCTGCGGCAAACGGGCAAAGCGGAATGATTTTCTTGCCCGCCGCGCGCGCGTCTTCCACGGCCCGCGTCACCAACCTCAAGCCCGCACCCTGGCCCCGAAAGGAATCCGGCACGCCGGTATGGTCGATGATCAGCTGATGCTCGCCGATCGTGGTGAAGGTCATCTCGGCCTCGTCGCCGTTTGGCGCACGAATGACGTAGCGCCCCTTGGTGCCATGATCTTCAAGCTCGATCGCCGCCAGTTCTTCGTTCATTGGTCCCGCTCCTTGGTTGCTGTGGCGAAAAGGCTTTTCACCGCCTCGATTTCGTTGGGGCGCACCTCGTGACCGCCCTCATGCCATTCAAGTCTGACATCCGCTCCAGCGGCGCGCAAATAGGCGTCCAGCCGGCTGGTGATCTCAGGCGGACAGAGCGGATCGCGCCGGCCCGCCGTGATCAGCACGTGCCGGCCAGCAAGACTGCCCTTCACCACGGGCTCGAACGGGATCAAGGGGTGCATCAGTGCCACCGCGTCGAACAGTCCGGGTTCGGCAAACAGCACCGAGGCCAAGATGTTGGCACCATTGGAATAACCGAGCGCCAAAACCCGCGAGGGCTTTGCCGCCTCGACATGGGCCTTGACGAAGCCCGCCATCTTGCCGGTCGCTCGGGCAAAATCGTCCATGTCGTAGACACCCTCGCCGGTGCGGCGAAAGAACCGGGCAGCACCCATTTCGGAGACATCACCGCGCGGCGAAACGATCGTCGCGCCGGGCGCAAGTTCCCGGGCGAAGCCCAGCAGCTGGTTTTCATCGCCGCCCGTGCCATGGAAGGCAAAGACCAGCGAGCTACCCGGATCCCCAGGCAGCAGCTTGTGGATGTAGCTTTCCTTGCTCATCATTTCCTCCTCAGTCGCCCAGCGGCTGCAGGTTCTTTTCCAGATAATCGCGCAGATGCGCGTGCTGTGTCGGCAGCTTCAGCGCCTCGCCGAGATGGGCAGTGTCCTCGTCACGGTCGAAGCCAGGCTCGTTTGTCGCCACCTCGAACAACACGCCGCCTGGCGTACGGAAATAGATCGCCCAGAAATAGTCGCGGTCGATCACCGGCGTCACCTGGTAGCCTGTGTCCATTAGCGCCTTGCGCACCTCGAGTTGCTTGGCCCGGTTCTCGACCGCAAAAGCGATGTGGTGCACCGAACCCGCGCCGAGACCGGCGGAGGATGCGCCCGGCAGCGTCTCGATGTCGATGAAGTCGGCGCCGTTGCCGCCTTTCACCGCAAGCCGCTTGATGTTGCCTGATGTGTCGACGTCCTCATAGCCCATGAACTTCAACAGCTCTTCGGTGGCGCCACCATCGCGCAACCTGAGCGTCGCCGAATGGAAACCTCGGATCGCCTCGTCGGCGGCAACGCCACCCTTGATCCAGGGCGCACGCTTGTCGCCCTTGGCCTCGACAAGCGCAAAGCCGTCGCCATCGGGACCGGCAAAGCCGAGGCGCTTTTCGCCGAACTTCTCGTCACGGACGAGCCCGCTTACACCCTGATCGGCGAAGCGCTTTTCCCAGAAAGGCAGCGTGCCCTCAGGAACCGAAAACACCGTGGTGCCGACCTCGCCGACGCCCGGCCGGCCCTGGCCGATGTCAGGGAACGGAAAATAAGTCATCACCGAACCAGGCGTGCCCAGCTCGTCGGCATAATAAAGATGGTAGACGTCGGGCGCGTCGAAATTGACGGTTTTCTTGACCCGGCGCAGGCCGAGCTTGTGGGTGAAGAACTGGTTATTCTGCGCCGCATCCTTGGCCATCGAGGTGACGTGATGCAAACCCTTGATCTGGTCGAGCATGCTTTTTTGCTCCCTTTTGCGCTGCGGCCCCTGCCGCGTTGTTGCAATGAATATGGTCGCATCGGCGGGCGTGGCAAAGTGGGCAGGCACAGAATGGACTGTCGCCAAGATGTGAACAACAAACCAAAAATCGTTCACCGATTCTGGTATGAGCTGAGCAAGGACAATGGCGCTTGCACCCACAGGTGAATCCGGCTTCCTTGGCCGCGATTGAATTTTGGGGGCGAGCTTGGCAAACACGAGCGGACGGAAAAACATCCTACTCATCACCTGCGACCAGTGGCGCGGCGACTCGCTCTCGGCCGTCGGCCACCCCGTGGTGAAAACGCCCAATGCCGATGCGCTGGCCCGCGAAGGTGTCCTGTTCAGGCGTCATTATGCCGGAGCTGCACCCTGCTCGCCGGCGCGCGCGTGCCTGTACACCGGGCTTTACCAGATGAACAACCGCGTCTGCCGCAATGGCACGCCGCTCGACGACCGCCACGACAACATCGCCCGCGCCGTGCGCCGCGTCGGCTACGACCCGACGCTGTTCGGCTACACCGACGTCTCGCCCGACCCACGCAACCGTGCACCGGGCGATCCGTTCCTGCGCACTTACGAAGGCGTGCTCCCAGGCTTCACCACGCGCCAGCTCCTACCCGAGCACCAGAAAGCGTGGTTGTCATGGCTCGCGGCGCGCGGCATCGATTCAAGCGCCGGCTTTCCCGACATCCACCGCCCGGTGGACAAATCCGCACCCGAAGTCAGCCCGGCTGTGCCAGTCTATTCCAAGGACGAGACGCCCGCCGCCTTCCTCACCGGCGAGTTCCTGCGCTGGCTGAGCGAACAGGATGAAGGCGAGCCATGGTTCGCGCATGTCTCCTTCCTCAGCCCGCATCCGCCCTTCATCGTGCCCGAGCCGTTCAACACCATGTACGACCCGGCGGAGGGCCCGGCCTTTGCGGTTGCGGAAAACTGGCAGGCGGAAGCGGCAAGCCATCCCTTCCTCGCCTATCACCTCGCCCGTCACCAGAAGAAGTCGAGCTTCATTCCCGGCGCATCCGGCAATGTCGGCGACTGGAGCGAAGACGAGTTCCGCAAGATCCGCGCGCTCTATTACGGCATGATCTCGGAGGTCGATTCCCAGCTCGGCCGTATCTGGCAAGGCATCAAGGCCGCCGGCTCCTGGGACGACACCATCGTCATCTTGACCTCCGACCACGCCGAGATGATGGGCGACCATTTCATGCTCGGCAAAGGCGGCTGGTTCGACGGCAGCTACCACATTCCGCTGATCGTGCGCGACCCCGGCAGCACAAAAGCCACCGGCACCACGATCGACCGTTTCACAGCCGCCGTCGACATCATGCCGACATTGCTCGAACTCATCGGCGGCACCCCGCAACCGCATCTCGACGGCCAGTCGCTGAGGCCGTTCCTCGACGGTGGCGAACCAGTCGCCTGGCGCGATGCCGCCCATTGGGAATATGATTTTCGCTCGGTCGCGGATGGAACGACCGAGGCTTATTTCGGCACCGGCTCGCGTTCGCTCAACCTGTCGGTCATCCGCACCGAGGCGGTCAAATACGTGCATTTCAACGGCGGCCTGCCGCCGCTGCTCTATGACCTCACAAACGATCCCGGCGAAACACGTAATCTCGCCGACGACCCTGCATGGCTTCCGACACGGCTTGAATTCGCCGAGAGGCTGCTCGTCTGGCGCGCCCAGCACCTCGACCAGTCGCTGGCATTGTCGGAACTGGCGGAAGGTGGAGCAACAGGCCACTTCGCCCGCCTCCCCTGACACGCAAAAGGCCCGCGCCGAAGCGCGGGCCTTTTGCTCGTGCCGCCACATCTACTGAGCGATGATGCGCTGCTCGTCGCGCTTGGCGCTCCAGCTGGCCGCATCATAGGCCGGCTGCGCTTCGAGCTGTTGCTTGGTGAGGGTCGTGTACAGGTACTTGGTGCCCTGGGTGTCGACCATGAAGGCGAGATTGTCGCTGCCAACGGCAACCTTCTTCTCACCCATGCCAAGGAAGCCGCCGACATCGACGACATAAGCGTCGACCTTGCCGTCAGCCGTCATCAATATATCGCCGATCTTGCCGATATTGGCGTCATCGGCACCATAGACGGTGGTGCCCATCAGCTCTTCGGCGCGCAGATTGGTGTTCGGCAATTGCGTGAGCGTCGACTTGTCGATCGAAGCCGTCTTGGTTTCGTCGGTCGTTGCCGCATCAGGGGTTGCCGGCGCCTGGGCCGACTGTTCGGTTGCCGGCGGCTTCACGTCAGGCGTTGCCGGAGCGGCGGGCATCTGCGCCGTCTGGTCCGCTGTCGGTGACGCGGGGTCGGTCGAAGCGACCGGTGCCGGTGCCGGATCATAGGCGCGGCGGTCGAAATCAGGCAGCGCCTGCAGCTGCTCCTTGGTCGTTGCCATGACCAGCCAACGGCTGCCGTTCTTCTCGGCCCAGTCGAACTTGTCGAAAGCGACGGCGACATTCTTTGCGCCGATACCCAGGAAACCGCCAACGCCGATCACCAGCTGGTCGGCCTTGCCGTCAGGCGTCATGACGATGTCGTTGATGTTTCCGATGTGCTCGGCATCGTCGGCGGAGCCGTTATAGACCTTCGTACCGATGATGTTGGCGGCAAGGAAACCGTCGGCATGCGGGATCGGTGTCGCGGGTGCTGCTTCCATGGGCGCAGGAGCCGGCGCTGGCGCGGTGGTGTCCTGAGCGTATACGCCGGTGGCAAGCAGTGCCGCAAAGGCGGTCGTGGCCAAAAGGTTGCGGATCATGATATTCTCTCCTCGTGCGTGTTTTCATGCATGCCGCGCTTCGACCAGTCTTTTGCGGGAAGGGTCCGGCGCGGCCCCTTTACAGGTTCACAACGTCGTGACCCGGCCATAGTTCCGAAATTCCGCCTGACTGTTACGGCGTCTGATGGCCTCATGGCTGCCGCTCACAGCGCCGCAGCAAATTCAAAAACGCCTTTCCTTATAGTCGCTTAGCCTGGCGCAACGGTGGTTTGGTTGGCATTCTTGCCGATCATCTCGCCATAGAATTCCACCCCGCCCCACGCGGCCAAAGCCAGCAGCAGCCCCACCAGAAGCACAAGCAAGACGCGACGGCCACGCCTTCCCTGCCGCGCTTTTCGAGCTGAAATGATCTTGGTCATCTGCTTGCTCCCATATGTTTCCGGGAGGCTAACGGCAGTTTGGCGGCATGGTTCCCGGCCCTTGCGAGGCTTTTCAACTGCGCCTTGCCCGTCTAGTTTCATGAAGCCGAGAGGGATGGCCGGGTGCAGGACAACAAAATCATCGACCCAGACAGCGCCGAAGGCGGCGATACCGGTGCGCCATCGAACGCACCCGCCGATGCGGATTTCGACCGCCTGACCAGCCTTGCGGCAGCGCTCATGCAAACGCCCGCTGCCTTGCTGACGCTGGCTAATGCCGAAGGGCAGCAGGTCGTCCAGTCGCATTTCGGCATCGACCCCGCGCAAGCTGCTGAGTCTCTCCGCATCGCCAATGGCATCCTCGCCGGCCACGCCTCCATCCAAGCCGGTGCTTACCTGTTCCATGCCGGCGTACCGATCATCGCCATGGGCTCCCTGGTGGGTGTCCTGCTGGTGCTTGACCGAGAGGAGCGACCGAGGCCAGAGCCGGCAAGGCTCAAACAGATGGAGGCGCTGGCATCGCTGGCCGCGAGCCTGGTCATGTTGCGCGACCGCTCCCAGGCTGGCGCGCGGGCGGAAGCCGCCTTGGTCCATGCCGAAACCCGCCGCGCTGTAGCGCTCGAAGCCGCAGCCCTTGCCAGCTGGGTCTGGGATCCGCGCACCGGCGTCGTTGAATGCGATACGCTTTTGCCCGAGCTGTTCAACAAGCCGCCGGCGACACGAATGCGGGCGCGCGACATCGTCGTCGCCATCGACAGGCGCGACATCGGCAAAACGCGCAAGATGTTCCAGGAAGCGCTTGAAGGCAGCGACGATTATTCCGGCGAATACCGCATCAGGGGGTTTGATCCGCCACGATGGCTGGCCGCACGCGGGCGCGTCGTCGAGCGTGACGCCGATGGCAGGCCAACACTGGTCTTCGGCGTCAACTACGACATCACCGAGCGCCGCACTGTTGAAGAACGCCAGCGCTTTTTGCTGCGCGAGATCAACCATCGGGTCAAGAACACCCTTGCGACCGTCCAGGCACTCGCCACACAGACCGTGCGCCATGCGCGCGAACCGCGCGAGTTCCTCGAAGCCTTCAGCCAGCGCCTGCGCGCGCTCGGGCTCGCCCATGGCCTTTTGTCGGAATATGAGTGGCGCGGCATCGGCATTCGCGACCTTGCCAAAACCGAACTCAGCCCGTTCGACGATGCCGAAGCGCCGCGCATCTCGATCGTTGGTCAGGATGCCTTGTTGACGCCCGACCAGGCGCTCGGCCTGGCGCTCATCCTCCACGAGCTCGCCAGCAATGCACTCAAATATGGAGCGCTTTCGGTGCCAGAGGGCGAAGTCGCCCTCTCGTGGACTGTCACAGGCAGCAAGGGCCAGAAACGGTTGCAGCTCGAATGGATCGAAAGCGGCGGGCCCAAGGTCACTCCGCCCACGCATCATGGCTTCGGCTCGATCCTCATTCGCCGCAGCCTGGCGAAAGTGATCTCAAGCGAGGTGAGCCACGAATATCTACCAGACGGCGTGCGGGCGCAGATATCGATGCCGCTGGGCGAACAGGCCGAAACCGACTCCTAGGGCATAAGGCGGAACTATTCTCCCGCCACCTCGTCGCTATCGTCCGCCTTGTGGTTCTCGCGGTAGATCGCATAGGCGGCAAGCGCCACCACCGGCCCCAGCAGCGCGCCGATGCCACCCTTGCTGCGCAGCAATGTCGGCAACACGGCCATCACGGCGGTCGTGCCGAATGCCGCAATGTCGGCGCGCCGCCGCCGCTGGTCCTCACGCGCCCGCGACCCGGCCATCAGCCGGTGAAACAGCAGGATCAGCCCGGCAAGCACCAGAAAGCCAAGACCAAAGCCAAGCGACGCCTCGATGTGGCCAAATCTTTGCGCGGCCCAGACATAGGCAGCGCCAATGAGAAACCCAACCCCGCAGAGCCCGGCGATTGCGGCCGCCAGATAGGCGACCGCCGCACGGCGTGTGCGCCTAAGCGCAAGTGTCGTCTCGCCGGTGGCGAAACTCGCAATCAGTGATGCCAGCATATGTCCCCCGGCCTGATTACTAGCGCCGCGCCAAAAGCGCGATGAGGAAGCCGACACCGGCTGCGATGGCAAGCGACGTGACCGGCTTTTCGCGCACGGTCGTCATGAACTGTTCCTCGATATCCTTGGCGTTGGCGCGCAAGGCTTCGACGGCCGCGTCGCTTTGCGCCTTCAACTGGCCTGCACCTTGTGCCGCAGCCCTACGAGCAGCGCCGTAGCCATGCTCGCCCGTTGCAGCCAGTTGCTTGGCGAGCGCTTCGATATCGGCCTTCAACAGCTTGATGTCGGCCTCGAGGTCCGGCACCGTCTTGCTGCCATTGCCGGTCTTGCCTGCGGTTGTCGCCATGTCATTGCTCCTTGCGTTCGATGGGGCCGAAACGCCTCATCTGCCTGTCGGTTCCGTCGTCGGAGGAACCATCGCCGACCGCCGGACGTTTTGCCAGCCTCAATCAGCTGGAAAAATTATCGATGCCCAACCGCACTGTGAAAAAGGCGCCAACAGTGCGCCTGCCGCCAAAATCCAACTTCGAGCTTCTGCTCGTGCGCGGCGCACAAGTATCGATGATTTTTGTCGGCATCATCGTCACCGTCTTCGCCCTCCATGCCGGCGAATTCATCCTCACGCCGATCGGCCTTGGCATCGTTGTCGGCCTGATGCTCGGCCCGCTTGCCTCACGGCTTGAGCGTTTCAAGGTGCCGCCAGCGCTCTCGGCGGCCATCGTTGTTTTGCTCTTCATCGTCTCGGTCTGCGTCTTCGCGCTTCTGATCAGCTCGCCGCTCAGCTTCTGGCTACAGCGCCTACCCCAGATATGGGCACAACTTGCCACCCAGCTATCCGACCTCAAGGGTCCGCTCGACACATTCAAAAGCATGCGCGACCAGCTGCGCCAGGTGACCGGCGGTGAAGGCGTTGCAGTATCGATCGACGAGGGCACGGGCGTCGAGACGATAGCGACGCTGGCTCCCGCCGTCATCGCCCAGGTGCTGCTGTTCTTCGCCAGCCTCTATTTCTTCGTCGCGACACGCTACCAAACGCGAACCGCCATTTTGCGGGTCTGCTTCAACCGTCGCCTGCGCTGGCGCGTCGCCCATATCTTCCGCGACGTCGAACAGCTCGTCTCGCAATATCTGCTGTCGATCACCGCCATCAACTTCGCCGAAGGCCTGACCGTCGGCATCGGCCTTTACCTTCTCGGCGTGCCTTCGGCACCGCTTTGGGGTGCGCTGGCGATCGTCAGCAATTTCGTGCCCTTCGTCGGCCCGTTGCTGATGGTGGCGATCCTGTTCGCCGTCGGCCTGACCGAGTTCGACACGCTCGGCACGAGCCTGCTGCCCGTCATCCTGTATCTCGGTGTAAACACGGTCGAAGGCCAGTTCGTCACCCCCTACGTCATCGGCAAGACGATGACGCTCAACCCCTTCGTCGTCCTGCTGGCGCTCGCCTTCTGGATTTGGCTGTGGGGGGCAATCGGCGGCTTCATCGCCATTCCGGCCCTGCTGATCGGCTACGCTATCATCCGCAACGTGCTGCCGGGCGTGAACTGGGGCGTCGACGATCTTGATCGGCAATACAACCGCTAGGGCCTCACAGCAGGGGACGCACGCTTTCGTCGAGGCCGCTCCAGTCGGCGAGCGACATCAGCCCTTCGATGTCGAGCACCTTGCAGCCGCCATCGCGCCACTGCACGAGCTTGCGGTCCATCAGTTTCCTGATCGTCTTGTTGGTGTGGACAAGCGAAAGCCCGAGCGTGTCGGCGAGATGCTGCTGGGTGATCGGAATCTCCACCTTGCCGGTACCATCCATACCGACCTTGCGCGCCCTGCTGGCAATGAAAGCCAGCAGATAGGCTGCGCGTTCAAGCGCTGAACGGCGCCCGACGCTCAACAAATTCTCGTCGAGCATCCGCTCTTCGCGCGCCGCAATCCATGTGATGTCGTAGCCGAGACCCGGATAACCGCGATACAGTTCCATCAGCCTGTCGCGCTCGAACATGCACAAAAGCATCGGCGACAACGCCTCTACCGAGTGCTGCATCTCGCCCATCAGGCTGCCCTGCAATCCGATCATGTCGCCCGGCAGCACGTAGTTCAGGATCTGGCGGCGGCCGTCCTCGAGCAGCTTGTAGCGAAAGCCCCATCCGCCAAGCACGGTATACAGATGTGCGCTGTTGCTGCCCTCCGAAAGCAATGTCGCTCCCTTGTCGACGGACAGTTCTCCCCGCTTGAAGCTGCTGACAAAAGCCAGTTCTTCAATGTCGAAGGCCCTGAAGGTCGGCAACGACCGCAGCGGGCAATTTTCGCACGAAACCTGCCGCGCCATCTCCGTCGAAATGCTCTGCCCAGCCATGCAACTCTCCAAGGAATGTGATCGGCAACGCCGTCAGGCCGGCGAAAGTTCCTCGCCCCACCGGGATCGAGAACCGCTTCCCTGCCGGGCATGTCTTTTTTAAATGACAGCGGACGCGACTACCGCCATGTTCAGCTTCGATTCCATGGAGTGCCCCTCGACGTGCCAACCCCGCTTTCAGGATTGCGTATCCTTGTGCTTGAAGACGAAGCTTTGATCGCGCTCGATGTCGAGCAGCTTTGCAAGGACCATGGCGCCGGGGACGTCGTCATCGCCAGCAATCTCCGCGAGGCACAAGAAGCCTCGTTGCCTTATGATGCGGCCATCATCGATATCATGCTGAATGGCGAGCCGACGCTCGACTTCGCACGCGGCCTTGAAGCCGCAGGCGTGCCGTTCATCTTCGCCTCGGGCTACGACCAGCTGGACGAAATCTTCACCGGCTTCCCCGAAGTTACCTTGGTCAGCAAGCCCTATGCGGGAGACGACCTCGTCGAGGCCGTTGCCGAAAGCGTCAGGAAGACCCGCTCAGCCGACCGTTGATCCCATGACCTGGGCTGCGATCGCGTCGGGGCCATAATCGGCCTCGCCCGAGATATCGAGTATCTCTTGCAGCCTGTTGCGGGCGCGGCTCACGCGGCTCTTGATGGTGCCCACCGCGCAGCCGCAGATTTCCGCGGCCTCTTCATAAGAAAAGCCCGATGCGCCGATCAGGACGATCGCCTCGCGCTGGTCTTCGGGGAGCTGCTCGAGCGCCTTGCGGAAATCGTCGAGATCAAGCCTGCCGGGCTGGCTCGGATGCACGGCCAGACGCGCGGTCAAAAGGCCGTCGCTGTCTTGCACCTCGCGTCCGCGCTTGCGCATCTGCGAATAGAATTCGTTGCGCAGGATGGTGAACAGCCAGGCCTTCAAATTGGTGCCTGGCTGAAAGCTCGTCTGTTTGTCCCACGCCTTGACCAGCGTTTCCTGGACCAGGTCGTCGGCTCTATCGGCATTTTGCGAAAGCGACATGGCGAAAGCGCGCAGGCCAGGGATCGCCGCGAGCAAGTCGCCCTTGAAACCGAGGGAAGCTGCCATGCGTGGTCAGTCCTTCTGCTGCGCGGGTTCGACTTCTTCCAGTTGGCTAAGCAACTGGGCGAAACGATCCGGCACCTCGTCGGACACCAGTTCATCGTAGTATTGTTTCAATTTTCGGCCGATTTCGGAGTTTGCTCCAAGAGGCTCGCCGTCGCGGCGGCGATTCGGCGCGGCGTTGCCTGCACCACTTGTCTGCTTAGTCATATGCTTGCTTTGCCCTTGTGCACTGCCAGAGGTCCCCGCTCCCGAAATGACGGCGCGCAACAACCTTGTCGGGTTTTCCGAATTTTGCATCAAACTCCCCAAATGTGGATAGGTTCCACAAAAGAGGAACTTTTGCACAGACAATGCGTTGAGTGCTCGCTTCAAAGCAGATTTGACAACGTCACATGAGGGAGACGTCGACTATGACTCTATCCACGAGAATCGCCCCGCACCTGCCCTATCTCCGCCGTTTCTCGCGCGCGGTGTCGGGTTCTCAGGAAAGCGGCGATGCGCTGGTGGCCGCGATGCTCGAAGCGCTCATCGACGACATCGATGTATTCCCGTCCGCATCCAACGACCGCATCGCTCTTTACAAGGTATTTGCCCGCCTGTTCACTTCGGTTTCGTTTCGAGTACCGCAGGAATCCTCGTCACTGGCCTGGGAAAAGCGCGCCGCAGCCAATCTCGCAGCACTTTCTCCACGCCCGCGCCAAGCCTTCCTGTTGGTCGCCGTCGAAGGGTTCAATGACGTTGAAGCCGCTGAGGTGCTCGATGCCGACCAGGAGGAATTTGCCCAGCTGCTGCAGGAAGCGAGCGGCGACATATCGCGCCAGGTGGCAACCGATATCCTGATCATCGAGGACGAGCCGCTGATCGCCATGGATATCGAAGAAATGGTGGAAAGCCTCGGCCATCGCGTCGTCGGCACGGCACGCACCCATGCCGAGGCGACAGCCCTGTTCAAGAAGACGCGGCCCAAGATGATCCTGGCCGATATCCAGCTCGCCGACGGCAGCTCCGGCATCGAAGCCGTCAACGAGATGCTGTCTTCTGCCCCGCTGCCGGTGATCTTCATCACCGCCTTCCCCGAGCGCCTTTTGACCGGCGAACGCCCGGAGCCGGCGTTCCTGGTCACCAAACCGTTCAATCCCGAAATGGTCAAGGCGCTGATAAGTCAGGCTTTGTTCTTTGACAGGCAGGCGAAAGCTGCGGCATAGGCCTTTTTAGCATCGCCTCAGGGAACCAACCTTGGGGCGGTACGTTTTTCATTCGTCATTTGAAGGAGATAGACCATGCTTTATTGGGCGCTCGTATTCCTCGTCGTCGCGATCATCGCCGGCGCCCTCGGCTTCGGTGGCATCGCTGGCACATCCGCTGGCATCGCGCAGATCTTGTTCTTCATCTTCCTGGCGTTCCTGGTCATTTCGTTGATCGCTGGCCTTTTCAGGCGCGCATGATCGCGCCGGCAAAATGAAGAACGAACTCGAGACTGGAAGCCGGCCCCCTCAGTCGGACTCCAGCGCCGCCGGGTAGCGCTCCTATTCTGAGAGTTACCCGGCGGTCCCATTTCGGTGCAGCCCGGCACCTTCGGCAGCTACCGAAGAATTCGCTAAGCAGAGCAAAGGCAGGCTCTCGTCGCATGGCCAACCCCACCACCTCCCCAACGGGACAGAGTTCACGGGTTGACGCGGCACTCTTGCATGCTTCCCGCAATGCCGGCATCGCCGTGCTCTACCAGGACCGCAAGCTGCGCACGATGTGGTCGCATAATCTGCAGCCACCTTGGGCTGACGTGCTGGAGGACCAGGCCGGCGACAGCAATTTTCTGCCGCAGCAGCAAGCCGAGCGCCTCGTCGCAGCCAAGAAGAACGTCATCGCAACCGGCAATTCCGACGGACTTGAGATCAGCGTTGCCGACAACGCCGCCGGCATGCGCTGGTTCGAGGTCTGCATCGATGCCGACGTCTCGGATCGCGGCCAGGTCCAGGGCGTGGTGGTGACCGTCATTGAGACTACCGAGCAGAAGCGGCGCGAGCAGACGCTGAAGGCGCTTTTGCGCGAGGTCAGCCATCGCTCCAAGAACCTGCTGGCCATCATCCAGAGCATCGCCAGCCAGACCGGGCATTATTCCAGCTCCATCGACGGCTTCCTCGAACGGTTCCGCGGCCGGCTCCAGTCCATCGCCTCGTCGCAGGACCTCGTAACCTCCTCCAACTGGCGTGGCGCAGGCTTCCGCGAACTGGTCGTCGGCCAGGTCGGCCGCTACAGCATCGACACGAAACACACAGTGCGCTTTTCCGGCGACGATCCCTACCTCAACCCCAACGCCGCCCTGCATATCGGCCTTGCCGTCCATGAGCTGGCAGTCAATTCGGTGAGCTATGGCGCGCTTTCCCGCGCCGACGGCTATGTCGAGGTCAACGCCGCCAGAACGACGGCTGGACCCGACGGCGAAGAACATATGACGGTGCACTGGTCCGAGGCGATAGGCCCAGTGGCCGACAGCGCGATGCGCAAGAAGCGTTTTGGCAGCGTAGCACTGGAGCGCGTGGTGCCGACTGCGCTCAACGGCTCCGCGGAACTCGATATCGGCACCGATACGCTGGAATATCGGCTCGTCATGCCCAAGGCCAATTTCGAGATGGAGTAGGTGCCGGAAGCCTGCCGGCTCCGTCATGCCCCAAAGGTTCAAGCGCCAGCACGTTCAAAAGAATGAGTCGCCGACGCCACGGAACTTTTAGCCACGCATCGCCGTTTCTTGGCCGAGGTGGTTTGCCATGGAACACATCGCAGCACTCTTGTTGGTCGTTTCCTGCTCGCAGGATTTGTCAGGTTGCCGTGAGGTTCGTCCGCCCACGGCTGTTTTTGAAGTCTTTGAGGACTGCCAGACCGAAATGCCCAATGCCTTGCGTGCCCTCACGCCACAGTATCCGCGTATCTTCGCCAAATGTCTGGAGGTCGACCCCGCTCTTGAGGACGACTACGATCAATTGACTTGGAACGTCCTGCCCAATGGCACACTCGACGCAACACTTTCTGTTTCCAACGTGGTGGTTGCTTCGGGAAGCCATGCCAAGCCGGCTTATGTTCACTAGCGGGCCGCCGTATCCTGTCTGCGTGCCGCATCGACATATGGCGGATACGCTAAGCCGTTGAATTGATGTGCCAGCCCGAAAAACGGATTCCGCTTCTTGGGCTGATGCGCTAAGTGTTGAAAGGGACGATGTTAAAGTGAGAGGACTGACCGCATGAAGAAAATTATCATTGCCCTTGTGGCCGTCGTTGCAATTTCGGGCTGCACGACCACCGAGCGCGATCTCGCTGTCGGCACCGGCGTCGGTGCAGTGGCTGGCGGGCTGATCGGCGGCGGCAGGGGTGCGTTGATCGGCGGTGCCGTCGGCGCTGCATCCGGCCTGCTGGTGCGCAACCTGCGCAACGGCTACTGCGAATATCGCAACAGCCGCGGCCAGATCTACACCGCGCGCTGCCGTTAAACGCGACGAATTGGAAACCCGGCGTCGACACTGTCGGCGCCGGGTTTTGTTTGTCCGGCAACAAGAAGAACCTCAGCCGCGATAGGGTATGTCGATCTCGACCCTGAGCCCGTCATCCGCATAGTGCCGCATGATCCGGCCATCCAGTTCGCGGGTAATGTTCATGTCGATCAGCTTGGTGCCAAAGCCGGTCTTCTCCGGCTTTGAAACGCCCTTGCCGTTGCGCTCCACCCAGTTGAGCACCAACCGCCGCCCTTTGCCCCGACCATCCAGGTGCCAATCCACCTTCAGCCCGCCGACAGAGTTGTCGGCATCGCCATATTTCAGCGCATTGGTCGCCAGTTCATGGAAGGTCAAGCCGAGCGCCTGCGTCGTGGTCTCGTCGAGTTCGACAACGGGACCAGTCGTCATACCCTCAGGCAGCTCCTTTCCGAACACCTGGCCGAGTTCGATGCGCAGCAACTCGCTGAGATCGGCCTTTTGCCAGCGCGAGCGCGTCAGCATGTCCTGGGAGGCGGCCATCGCCTGCAGCCGCGCCGAAAACGACGCCGAGAATTCATCGACGTCCTTGGAGCCGGCAGCTGTCTGCCGCGCCATCGCCAGCACGCGCGCGATCGAGTTCTTGATGCGGTGCTTCATCTCCTGAAGCATCAGGTCCTTTTCGAGAAGGCTCTTCTCGGTCGTCTCGTGCAGCAGGCTCGCCGCCTCATAGGCGCGCTGCTGGTAGCGGGCAACCAGTGCGATCGAGCCAGCAAGCACAAGCCCGAACAGGCCCAGCATCAACGGTGCCGTGCGTGGCGATGGCGGTACAAAAGCGGTGCTCGGTCGAAAATTGATCGTCCACTTGCGGCCTGCGACATTGGTCTCGCGCGTCACCGAGAAAGTGTCGCCATAGCTGGAGTCGGGCGGCGCCTCCGAACGAAACAGCAATGTGTCTTCGCCTCTCGTCCCGTCAAACACTTCCACCGACACCGGCAGCAACGGCGCCTTGCCGAGTGCCGCCTGGAACAGCTCGGCCGTGCGGAACGCGACATAAAGGAAACCGGCAGGTTCCGAACCCCCGTCATCCGGCCTGTCGACACGCGAAAACACCAGGATACCCGGCTGACGTGCCTCATTGTCGTTGCCTTGGCCGAGCAGCACGCGCCCGGTTGCCCTGGATTCACCCTGCCCTGCCATCGCCGCCTCGATAGCTGTTTTCCGCAACGGGTCGGTCGCCATGTCGAAGCCCATGGCATCGAGACTGTCCTTGCTCATAGGCTCAAACAGCACGATTGGCGTACGCCATTGCAGGTTGGTGTCCGGGAATGGCTTACGGTCGATGCCGTAGCCGCCCTTCAACTCACGCGTGATTACGTCTTCCTGGCCGGTTTCGATGAATCGCAGGAAACCGATGCCGCGCAAACCGGCAAAGTTCTTGGCGACATCGAGCGAATCGAAGAAGGCGCGAAACTGGTCACGCGAGATGTCGCCCTTCTGGGCCGCAAACATTGCCTGCGTCGCGTGCAGCAGGGCGAGATCGAACTCCACCCTGCCCTCGATGCGGTTGAGCGCATCATCGGCCACCGACTGGAATTTGATGCGGGCTGCCTCGACCGTCGCCAGATAGACGAGCGCCGCCATCGTCAGGCTGACCAGCGTGACGGCAACAAAAATCAGACTGGGGAAGTATTTTCTCAATTCTGGCTGGCCCGCATCTCCGCTCGTTCATTAAAGCATGATCGCGAAAAGTGGGAACAGCTTTTCGCGATCATGGTTCAATGGTTCACCAGCCGGCTTGGCCAGATCGATACATACGCCCTTCAGGCGGCGATCTGCATCGCTCCAGGTCCTGGGATGGCTCCGGGCGGGCATTTGCCAAGAATGATCATGCCGAGCACCTCGTCCTTGGTCACGTCCTGGGTGCGCGCCGTGCCCACCACCTGGCCGTTCTTCATCACGCAGACGCGGTCGGCGAGATCGAAGACGTCATGGATGTCATGGCTGATCAGGAAGATGCCGATGCCATCGGCCTTGAGCTGCTTGACCAGTTCACCGACCTGCGCAGTCTCTTGCGGCCCAAGTGCCGCTGTCGGCTCGTCCATGATCAGGATGCGGGCGTTGAACAGGATGGCGCGCGCGATCGCCACCGACTGCCTTTGGCCACCCGACAGCTTGCTCACCGGCTCCTTGAAGCGCTGGAAGCGCGGATTGAGCCGGCCCATCACCTTGCGCGCCTCGGCTTCCATGGCGACGTCGTCCAACGTGCCATAGGCGGTCATGATTTCACGGCCGAGGAAAAGGTTCGCGGCGGCATCGACGTTATCGGCCAGCGCCAGCGTCTGGTAGATCGTCTCGATGCCATATTTCTTGGCGTCGCGCGGATTGGCGATCTGGGCCTCGCTGCCATTGACGAAGATGGTGCCGCTGTCGCGCTTGTAGGCGCCCGACAGGATCTTGATCAGCGTCGACTTGCCAGCACCATTGTGGCCCAGCAGGGCCATGACTTCGCCGGGATAGAGATCGACCGAAGCATCGTCGACGGCGCGGATGCCGCCGAAGGCAATCGAGATGTTCTTCAGGTCGACGAGCGGGATACGGGTCTGTTCCATGATCTTGGCTCCCGATTTCGTTAGACGCGCTTGCGGTAGAGCGTGTCGAGCCAGACGGCCACGACCAGCACCATGCCAACGACGATGTTCTGCAGTGGCGTGTCGAGGCCGAGCAGCACCATGCCCGACTGCAGCGACTGCATCAAAAGCGCGCCGAGCATCGCACCTGCCACCGTGCCGGAACCGCCGGCCAGCGACGTGCCGCCAATGACAGCTGCTGCGATGACGAGCAGCTCGTCGAGCGTGCCGAGCGAATTGGTGGCTGAGTTCAGGCGGGCAGAGGAGATAGCGGCGCTGATCGCGGCCAGGGCGCCCACGATCATGAATACCTTCATGGTGATCCAGCGCGTGTTGATGCCTGCGAGATTGGCTGCCTCGGGATTGCCGCCGATGGCGAAGACATAGCGGCCGAAACGGGTGCGGTTGGTGACGAAGGTCATGATGATGCCCACGGCCACCGCGATGAGGACGGGAATGGCAATGCCATGGGCGATGAACAGCCCGCCTTCGGGAACGGTGATGCCATTGGTCTCAGCGTATTTACGCACGATGCCGATCGGCCAGGGATAAGAATTGGCAATCCACACCGCGCCAAGGATCACACCGCAGGTGATGATGCCGAGAAATGCCTCGGCCCAGAGCGGCCGCAGCGGGAACTTGAAGCGCTTGCGTTGCCGGCGGCCATTCAGCAGCATGAGGACAACCGCAAGGCACGCGACAAGACCGACGATCCAGCTCCACGTCGCCCCGATGGATCCCTGCGGACCACCGCCCATGAGCTGGAAGTTCGCGTCGAGCGGCGCGATCGTCTGGCCTGATGTGACCCACCAGGCCGCGCCGCGCCAGATCAGCAGTCCGCCCAAAGTCACGATGAAGGCAGGGACCTCCATATAGGCAATGATGAAGCCTTGCAGCGCGCCGATCACCAGGCCGAGCGCGATGCCGATGACGAGCGCCAGCGCCCAGATCCATGGATTGCCGAGTTCGAGTCCGACCGCCTTGACCAGGAAATGCACCTGGGCGAAGCCCATCACCATGCCGATCAGGCCTTCGGCCGAGCCGACCGAGAGATCGATGTTGCGCATGACGATGACCAGAACCATGCCGGTGGCCATGATGGCCACGGCGGAAGCCTGCACCGACAGGTTCCAAAGGTTGCGGAAGGTCAGGAAGGTGCGACTGTCGAAATCGAACGGATTGACGCCGAGGCGCAGGCTCGAAATCACCTGCAGTCCGACCCAGATCAGCAGCAGTGCGCCGACCATGCCAAGCATGCGTGTGTCGATCTCCGTATCACGGAGGAAGCGTCCGCCGAGACTGAGCTCGGTCGTTCGCGCTCGGTCGGCCGGCGCGTTGGAAGTCGTTTCTGCCATTGTTACCTCCCAACCGGGTGGCCGTCTCCGCGGCAGCCGGTATGCGCATGATAGGGGCAATCCGCCTGGTCATGAAGCGGGCGCTTTTGAAAAACGCCGCGGACGAGCCGCGGCGTTCTGCGATCGGATCGATCCGGTCTTAGTTGCAGGCAGCGACCGAACCGGCAGCGACGCCCTGGCAGACCACGTCCTTGCCAACCCAGCCGGCGTCGATGACGAGGTTGAGGTTGTCCTTGGTGATCGGAACCGGGGTCAGGAAGACCGAGTTCAGCTCCAGGCCGCCCGGCGTCTTGAACTTGGTGACGTTGGCGATCTCTTCCATCTTCTTGCCGTCGGCGAGCTGCGAGGCGATTTCAGCCGCGTTCTTGCCGAGTTCGCGCGCGTCCTTCCACACCGAGACGGTCTGGGTGCCGAGCGCGATGCGGTTCAGCGCGGCATGGTCGCCGTCCTGGCCCGAAACCGGCACCGAGCCGGCAAGGCCCTGCGCCTGGAGTGCCGCGATCGCGCCACCGGCGGTGCCGTCGTTCGATGCCACCACCGCGTCGACCTTGTTGTCGTTGGCGGTCAGGAACTGCTCCATGTTCTTCTGCGCGTTGGCGGGCAGCCAACCGTCGGTGTAGGCTTCGCCGACATTCTTGATCTTGCCGCCGTCGATGGCTGCCTTGAGCACCTCCATCTGGCCGGCAAACAGGAAATCGGCGTTCGGATCGGCACCGCTGCCCTTGATGAAGACGTAGTTGCCCTCAGGCTTCGCGGCCAACACGCCCTTGGCCTGCATGCGGCCAACTTCCTTGTTGTCGAAGGTCAGGTAGAAGGCGTCCTTGTTTTCGATCAGGCGGTCATAGCCGACGACCGGAATGCCCTCGGCGACAGCCTTGTCGACGGCCGGGCCGATGGCCGATGCGTCCTGCGCCAGGATGATCAAGGCGTTGGCGCCCTGCGAGATCAGGCTTTCGACGTCGGTCAGCTGCTTGGCAGGCGACGACTGCGCGTCAGCCGAGATGTACTTGTCGCCAGCAGCCTCGATAGCGGCCTTCATGGCGGCTTCGTCGGTCTTCCAGCGTTCTTCCTGGAAGTTCGACCACGACACGCCGATGACCTTATCCTTTGCCGAAGCCACTGCCGAAAGCGACAGCGTCATGGCAACACCCGCCAGGATGGCGGTGGTAAACTTTTTCATTATTTCCTCCCTGCGCCCAACGGGCGCGCCTACTTCGCGATAGCCCATGGAGAAGCTCTTTTTTTCGAGCCTCGAAAAAATAGTGACTCAACGGCCAGCCGCTGTCAACATGGTTTCGCAAGGCCTTCCTAATTTTTTCGGAGCTCGAAATAAATAAAGACTTTTGGTGTCGGCTCTGCCAAAATGGCTAGGCGCGTAAGGGACTGCCGCTTAAGAAGGCAGCGCTTCGCCGGGAGGAAGACAAGCACATGTCGGTCGGCATACGTCACGACGATCTGAGGCGGCGCAACCGCGCCATGGTCATATCGGCAGTTCGTCGCGCCAGCCAGCCTTCGCGCACCGAAATTGCCGCCACAACGGGCCTCAGCCACTCCACCATATCGACGATTTCCTCCGATCTCATCGCCGAGGGCATCCTTGCCGAAGCCAAGGGCAATGAACAGACCGCAATGAAGCGCGGCCGGCCGCAGGTCGCCCTCGCCGTCGACCCCAAGGCTGCGTCGATCGTCGCCGTCGTGCTGTCCCTCAACAGCCTGTCGGCTGCCATCATCGATTATGCCGGCAACACCATCGTCGAAGACAGCCGCCGTCTCGTCACCCAGCGGATGCCGGCGCACGCATTGATCGACGAATGCGTCACCATGATCCGGGGCCTGATGGATCGCATCGAAACAACCTACGGCCCGGTGCTGCGCATCGCGCTCGCCGTCCAGGGCATCACCGATTCCGGCTCGCGCAAGCTGCTATGGTCGCCGATCACCCCGCATGACGACATTCCCTTCGCCGACCGGCTCGAACAGGAGTTCGGCGTGCCGGTGACGGTCGAAAACGACTGCAACATGATCGCCGAGGCCTTGCGCTGGCGCGACCCGGTCCGCTACCGCGACGACTTCATCGCCATCCTGCTTTCCCATGGCATTGGCATGGGACTGGTGCTGAAGGGTGAATTGTTCACCGGCACGCATTCATCCGGCGGCGAGTTCGGCCACATGATCCACCGCCCCGACGGCGCGCTCTGCCGCTGCGGCCGGCGCGGCTGTGTCGAGGCCTATGCCGGCAACTATGCGATCTGGCGCAATGCCCGTTTGGGCGATGAAAATGCCGAGCCGCTCGCCGATCTCTCCGACGAGGACATCACCGCCCTCGCCGACGCCGCCCGCGACCATGACGGTCCCGAGCGCGAAGCGTTCCGCAAGGCCGGCGAAGCCATCGGCTTCGGCCTGGGCTCGATGTTCGCGCTGATCGACCCGGCACCGCTCGCCTTCGTCGGTGTCGGCGCTGCCGCCTTCGACCTGATGGAGCCACACGTTCGCGCCGCCATCGCCAAGACGGCGGGCGGGCTGCATTCGAAGGCGATTTCCTTCGACACCGAGCCGAACGAAATCCCGCTCATCCGCCTGGGCTGCATGATGCGCGCGCTGCTTTACGTCGATCAGGAGATCTTCGCCGCCGGCACGACCCCGCGCAGTGCCGGGGCGGATGTCGCCTAATCCTCGCGGATGGCGTAGCCGGCGCCGCGGATGGTGCGGATCACGTCGGGCATGCGGCCGGTGTTGACCGCCTTGCGCAGGCGCCCGACATGCACGTCCACTGTGCGTTCGTCGATGTAGATCGTCTCGCCCCAGACATTGTCGAGCAACTGGCTGCGCGAAAACACCCGGCCGGGATGCCGCATCATGAACTCAAGCAGCCTAAATTCGGTCGGCCCGAGCTTGATCTCGCTCTTCTTGCGGTAGACGCGGTGCGACTCGCGGTCGAGCATGATGTCGCCGACCTTGAGGATCGACGACAGCACTTCGGGCTTGGCCCGGCGCAGCAAAGCCTTGACCCGCGCCATGAACTCCGGCGTCGAGAACGGCTTGACCAGATAGTCGTCGGCACCGGTCGAAAGCCCACGCACGCGGTCGCTCTCTTCGCCACGCGCCGTCAGCATGATGATCGGCAGGCGTTCGGTGTCGGGCCGCATCCTCAGCCTGCGGCATAGTTCGATGCCGGAGAGGGCCGGCACCATCCAGTCGAGCACCAGAAGGTCCGGCACGTTTTCCTGGAGCCGTATTTCGGCCTCGTCGCCACGCGTGACGACTTCGACCTGATAGCCTTCGGACTCGAGGTTGTAGCGAAGCAGCACGCCCAGCGGCTCTTCGTCCTCGACGACCATGATCTTGGGGGCGATCATCGGCTGTCCTTCATGTTGGAGTTCAGGTGGCCGAAACCGGCGACGTGGTTTCTTCAACCTTCGGCCGGTGGAGCGGCAGCTGCGTGCCGGTGACCACGAAATAGGCGTTCTCGGCGATATTGGTGACATGGTCTCCAATGCGCTCCAGGTTCTTGGCGCAGAACAGCAGATGCGTGCAGGCAGTGATGTTGCGCGGATCTTCCATCATGTAGGTCAAAAGCTCGCGGAACACGGCGTTGTACTGGATGTCGATCTTCTGGTCGTCGGCGCGCAGGTTCTTCAGGCCCTCGGCCTGGCGCGCGACATAAAGATCGACGACGCCCCGCACCTGGTCGAGCACCAGCTGTGCCATGGCATCGATCGAATGCGAAAGATTGCGTGGCGTCGGCGACTGGCCGACGGCGCCGACACGCTTGGCGATGTTCTTGGCAAGATCGCCGATGCGTTCGAGATCGCCCGCCATGCGGATGGCGCCGACCACGGCGCGCAGATCCTGGGCCATCGGCTGGCGCTTGGCGATCAGCGTAATCGCGCTGTTGTCGAGTTCGCGCTGCTTGGCGTCCATGATCGTGTCGTCGGCGACAACGCTTTGCGCCAGCGCCTGGTCGGACGACAACAGTGCGCGGATGGCACCGGCAACCATCGAGCCGCCGAGATCGCCCATGTCACGGATGAGCTGGTCGACATGCTGGAGTTCTTCGTCGAAGGACCGGACTGTATGTTCGCCCATGATTTATTCCTCGTCTCGTATACGGCGGCGAAAACGTCCACTCAGCCGAAGCGGCCGGTGATGTAGTCCTGCGTCCGCTTGTCGTCGGGATTGGTGAACATCTTGTCGGTAGCGCCTTCCTCGACGAGATAGCCGAGGTGGAACATCGCCGTGCGCTGCGACACACGTGCCGCCTGCTGCATCGAGTGGGTCACGATCACGATCGTGTAGTTCTCGCGCAACTCGTCGATCAGCTCCTCGACCTTGGCGGTGGCGATCGGATCGAGCGCCGAGCACGGCTCGTCCATCAGGATCACTTCAGGTGCGACCGCAATGGCGCGGGCGATGCACAGGCGCTGCTGCTGGCCGCCCGACAGGCCGGTGCCCGGCTCGTTGAGACGGTCCTTGGCTTCGTTCCACAAGGCCGCCTTCTGCAGGCTTTTTTCGACGATCACGTCGAGCTCGGCCTTGTTCTTGGCAAGGCCATGGATGCGCGGGCCGTAAGCGACGTTTTCGTAGATCGACTTGGGGAACGGATTCGGCTTCTGGAACACCATGCCGACACGCGCGCGCAGTTCGACGACGTCGATCTTGGGATCGTAGATGTCTTCGTTGTCGAGCGTGATCTTGCCGCCGACACGGGCTGTGTCGATGGTGTCGTTCATGCGGTTGAGGCAGCGCAGGAAGGTCGACTTGCCGCAGCCCGAAGGGCCGATCAGCGCCGTCACCTGGTTCTGGCGGACGTCGAGATTGACCCCGAACAACGCCTGCTTGTCGCCATAGTGCACGGTGACCTGGTCGCCGCGCATCTTGATGATTTCATTGGGTCTGTTCATCTCGGCATTCACCGCGTCTTCGAGTTTTTTCTCGGTCATGATGTTCATAGCAGGATACTCCTTGTCCATGCCCTACCAGCGGCGCTCGAAGCGGCGGCGCAGGACGATGGCGACGATGTTCATGGCCATGAGGAAGATCAAAAGGATGATGATGGCGCCCGACATGCGCTCGACAAAGGCGCGTTCGGCCTCGTTCGCCCACATGTAGATCTGCACCGGCAAAGCCGTCGCCGGATCGAAAGGCGTCTTGGGATAATCGGCAACGAAGGCGACCATGCCAATCAGCAGAAGCGGCGCCGTCTCGCCGAGCGCACGCGCCAGCCCGATGATCGTGCCGGTCAGGATGCCGGGGGCGGCCAGCGGCAGGATGTGCTGGAACACCATCTGCATCTTGGATGCCCCAAGGCCGAGGGCGGCCGAGCGGATCGACGGCGGCACGGCGGCAAGTGCCGCGCGCGTCGCGATGATGATCGTCGGCAGCGTCATCAGCGTCAGCACCAGACCGCCGACGAAGGATGCCGATCGCGGCAGGCCGAGGAAATTGATGAACACCGCAAGACCCAGCAGACCAAAGACGATCGACGGCACGGCGGCGAGGTTGTTGATGTTGACCTCGATGAGGTCGGTGAAGCGGCTCTTCTTGGCGAACTCCTCGAGATAGATCGAGGCGGCAACGCCGATCGGCAGCGCCAGCAGCAGCACGATCACCATCATATAGACCGAGCCGATGAGGGCGACGCCGACGCCTGACGTTTCCGGCCGGCTCGACGCGCCATAGCTGAACAGCCCGGTGTTGAAGTGCTCGGCCATCACGCCTTCGGCCTTGAGCTTGTTCATCCACGCGACCTGCTGGTCCGACACCTTGCGGCGGCTTTCCGGCACGTCGAGGTCGATCTGGCCCTTGAAGGCCGAGTCGAGATTGGCGGCGGCAAGGATGTCGACATTGCGTGTGGTGCCGATGACGGCCGGGTCGGCTGCAACGATGGCCCTGAGCTGGACACGCGAGCTGTCGGACAAGAAGCCCTTGAGCTTGCGCACCTCGGCCTTGTCGTTCGGGTCGATACCGAGCTTTTCGATCAGCGCCGCCTCGGCGAGTTTGGGATAGTTCGCCATGATCAGGACGTTCGGATCGGTCGCCCGCTTGTTGGCAGGGTCGATGATCTTTTCGTCGAAGTTGATCGGCAGCGTCACCGTCGTCTGCCAGAAGGCGGTGTAGCCCTTGGAGACGATCGAGGTCAGCATGATCCCCAGGAACGCCAGGCCGACGGCAATGGCCAGCACGCCATAGAGGCGGAACCGCCGCTCGGCGGCATAGCGCTTCTTGATGCCGATGTCGCGGCGCGGACGGGCTGCTGAATTGGTCAGCGTGTCGAGCGAAATATCGGTCATTCGTATTGCTCCCGGTACTTCCGGACGATGTAAAGTGCCACGATGTTCATCACCAGGGTCAGCGCGAAGAGCGTGATGCCGAGCGAGAAGGCAACAAGCGTCTGAGGCGTGTTGAACTCAAGGTCGCCGGTCAGCTGGTTGACGATCTTGACGGTGATGGTGGTCATCGCCTCGAACGGATTGAGCGTCAGGTTGGCGGCGACGCCGGCTGCCAGCACAACGATCATCGTTTCGCCGATGGCGCGCGATGCGGTGAGCAGGATGGCGCCGACGATGCCGGGCAAGGCGGCGGGGAGGATGACGCGCTTGATCGTTTCGGAGCGCGTGGCGCCAAGCCCGAGCGAACCGTCGCGCATGGAGCGCGGAACGGCGGTGATGATGTCGTCGGAAAGCGAAGAGACCACCGGGATCAGCATCACGCCCATCACCAGGCCGGCGGTCAGGATGCTCTGCGCCTGGATGAATGGCGTGCCGCCGGTCAGCGCTGCGCTGATGTCGCGCAGGAAGGGCCCGAGCGTGACCAGCGCGAAGATACCGTAGACGATGGTCGGGATGCCGGCGAGCAGTTCGAGCGCCGGCTTGACCACCGCGCGCACCTTGGGGGCCGCATATTCCGACATGTAGACCGCCGACATCAGGCCGACGGGCACGGCCACCAGCAGCGCGACGAAGGCGATGTAGAGCGTGCCGGCCAGAAGCGGGATCAGGCCGAACTGGCCTTCCGCGCCGCCCGAACCGGCAGCGGCGAAACGCGGGTCCCATACTGTGCCGAAGAAGAAGTTGGTCAGCGGGATCTTTTCGAAGAAGGCGATGGTCTGGAACAGCATCGACAAGACGATGCCGATGGTCGTCAGGATGGCGAGCGTCGAGGCGCCGAGCAGGCTCCACAGCATCACCTTCTCGACATTGTTGCGGGCGCGGGCACGCGGGCTGATGCGGCTGAGGCCATAAAGCGAACCGAACAGGGCAAGGCCGATCGAAACGACCGCCGCGATCATGTCGAGACGGTCGGAGACGCGGTTGGCCTCGGTCGCGATCGGGATCATGTAGTCTTGCGTGTCGGGCGCCAGCGCCACGCCCTTTACGGCGAGCATCGGCTGCAGCTCGGCAAAGCTCGACGGCAGGGCGGCAAGTGTTTGGTCATCGAGCCGGCGCAAGCCGCTGGCCAGGCTCTTGACCAGGCCCGCGGCGAGATCTTCATGCGCGACAGTGCCGTCGGCAACTTCGGTCGGCAGGGCCGAATGGATATGGCTGTTGAGATAAGCGCTCGCGCCGGTATCCCAGGCTGCGAGAAACAATACGGCCGGAACGACGCCCGTCAGGAACGCCCACCAGCCATGATAGTGCGCACGCGAGTGCGGCTTGACCGTTCCGTCATCCTGCGCACGCGCCCTTTGCCGGCCGACCAAAAAGGCCACCAGTCCGATTGCGAGTACAATGGCGAAGACGAGCAGGAAAGACATGGGCCGGCCTCGGTGAATTCAGATCATTGTGCCGAACGGAACAGCCGGCGGAATATTCCGCAGGGCGCCGGGTATTTTTCCGGCGCCCTGCGGCAGTTCGATAGTTACATGGTCTTGCCGGCGCCGAAGGCTTCGCGCTGGGCGGCGCGCTCTGCGTCCGGAGCGGCAACCAGGCCGTAGTCGGCGAGCGGGCTTTCCGGGCCGACCATCTGGTCGTCAAGGAAGAACTCGACATATTCCTTCAGGCCCGGAACGACGCCGAGATGTGCCTTCTTGACGTAGAAGAACAGCGGACGCGACACCGGATATTCGCCCGACGAGATGGTCTCGACCGAAGGCACAATGCCGCCAACGGTGGCGACCTTCAGCTTGTCGGCGTTGTTTTCGTAGAAGGCCAGGCCGAACACGCCGACGCCGGTCTTGTTGCTATCGATGCGAGCAAGCGTCTCGGAGTAGTCGCCGTCGATGTCGATGGCCTTGCCGTCCTTGCGCACGGCCTTGCAGGCAGCTTCGGCGGCCTTGTCGTCGAGGCCCGAAGCCTTGCCGGCTTCAACGCCGCCGAGCTTCTTGCAGCCGGCGATCAGAAGCTTCTCTTCGAAGACTTCGCGGGTGCCGTGCTTTTCGCCAGGAATGTAGGCGGCGATGTCCCAGGCAGGCAGGTTCGGGTTGACCTGGTTCCACTTGCTGTTCGGATTGTCGACCAGCTTGCCGTCCACGACAACCTTGGCGGCCAGCGCCTTGTAGACGTCCTCAGGCGTCAGCGCCCAGTCCGGGCCCTTGACGTCGGTTGCAAAGACGATGCCGTCATAACCGATCTTCACTTCCTGGATGTCCTTGACTCCGGCGTCGACGCAGGACTGGACCTCGTCCTTCTTGATCGGACGCGAGGAGTTGGCGATGTCGATGGTGTTTTCGCCGACGCCCTTGCAGAATTCCTTGATGCCGGCGCCGCTGCCGCCGGACTCGACCACCGGGGTCTTGAAGTTGGTGAAGGTTTCACCGAAGTGCTCGGCAACGATCTTTGCATAAGGCAGAACGGTCGAGGAACCGGCAACCTGGACCTGGTCGCGCGCCGAGGCATAGCCTACCGAGGCAGCGATCGCGAAGGCAGCAGCCGACGCAGTGAGAAGAGCTTTTTTCATTGGGGCCTGCTCCTGTTGGAGTATCTCGTATGACGCCTTTCATCGGCGCCCGGTGAGCCAATAGCCCCCCTCTATTACAGTTGCATGACAGTTTCGTGTCACCCCTGTAACGGTCGCTGTGCATAGCGGCCAAGGGATCGTTTCCGCGATACTTTGCCGGCGCGAGGCAAACAACAGACGAGACGCGAAAGCAAGCCGCCTACCCAACGGCAGGCCGGCCTTTGTCGCTTTGGCTTGTCACATTTCCACAGTCTTCGGCAGATAGCGTCAGATCGCGCCGCGGCGCTCATCGTCATGCCACGACCAGCGCTCGATCTTTTCGAGCAAGGCGCGCGGGCTGATCGGCTTGGGCAGATAGTCGTCCATGCCGGCTTCGAGGCAGCGGTCCTTGTCGCCCTTCAGCGCATGCGCGGTGACGCCGATGATCGGCACGCGCGTGCCGGTGCCGCGTTCGAGTTTGCGGATTTCGCCTGTCGCTTCGAGCCCGTTCATCTCGGGCATCGACACGTCCATCAGGATCATTCGCGGACGGCGTTCGCCGTAAGCAGCAACGGCCCGCCTGCCGTTGCCGACGATCTCGAAACTCAGCTCGGTCTCGGCCAGGATCTGGCTGAAAACCATCTGGTTCACCTCGTTGTCTTCGGCAACCAGGATGTCGAGCCCGCCCTCGCCCGCCGGCCGCTGCCCGCCCCGCAAGCGCGTGACATTGGGCACCGGGCTATTCGCATTCTTAGCCGGCATCTGCGCTTCGGCTGCCTGCACCGGCGTGAGATTCGGCGTGCGCCGCCGCTGGATCGTTCCGACCAACGCCTCAAGCAGCGCCGACGAGCGCGCCGGCTTGATCAGCTGGGCGTCGATGGCAAGGTCGCGGTATCCGGGACCCGACAACGACTGGTCGACCGAGGTCAGCATGACGATCGGCGTCTCGGCCAAGCCAGGTGTCTGGCGCACCAGCCGCGCCATTTCGGCGCCGGTCATGCCAGGCATCTGGTAGTCGAGCACGACGCAGTCGACCTTGACCCCCAGCGCCTGCGCGGCGTTCAGCACGCGAAGCCCTTCCGCGCCGCTTTGCGCGGCACAGGAATCGAACCCCCATGACAGCATCTGCTCGGTCAGGATCGTGCGGTTGACGGCATTGTCGTCGACAATCAGCACGCGCGCGCCGGTGACATCGATCAGTGCGGCCGGCCGTGTCTCCAGCCGCCCGGCATTGGGCAGCGTCAGCGTGAACCAGAAGGTCGAGCCTGCGCCCTCGCCGCTTTCCACCCCGATCTCGCCGCCCATCATGTCGACGAGCCGCGAGGTGATCGCAAGCCCAAGACCGGTGCCTTCATGCCGGCGTGTCGACGACGCGTCGACCTGGCTGAACTTTTCGAACACCAGCTTGAGCTTGGCTTCGGGAATGCCGATGCCGGTGTCGGTCACAGCGACATGCAGCTTGGTCTGCTCGCCGTCGCTGCGGCCCGTCACATCGACAAGCACGTGGCCCGAATCGGTGAACTTGACCGCATTGCCGAGCAAATTGGTGATGATCTGCCTGATGCGCCCGACATCGCCGACATAGAGGTGCCGGAGATCGGGCTGCAAGCGCACGATCAGCTCGAGGTCCTTCTCCTTGGCCCGCGTCGACATCAGCGTGGCAACGTCCTCGATCGCCTCCGACAGGTTGAACGGGGTTGGATCGAGCACCAGCTGGCCGGCGTCGATCTTCGAGAAATCCAGGATATCGTTGATGATCGTCAAAAGCGCATTGCCTGATTTGACGATGATGTCGGTGAAGGTCCTCTGCTTCGGATCGAGATCGGACTTCGCCAAAAGTTCGGCCATGCCGAGCACGCCATTCATCGGCGTGCGGATTTCGTGGCTCATATTGGCAAGGAATTCCGACTTGGCGCGGTCGGCCAGCACCGCCCGGCGCTGTGCCTCCTCAAGCTCGGCCTCGCGCTGCTTCAGTTCGGTGATGTTGGTGGTCGAGCCGATCAGATAGAGCGAGCCGTCGGACGCCACCATCGCGCTCTTGCGGGCAAACTGATGCCGCACCACGCCATCGTCGCCAGTCGCCGTCTCTTCGATCTCGATTGTCGTGCCGCGGCGGATGACCTCGCGGTCGGCCTCCATGAAGGGCTCGCCTTCGGGGCCGAATATCTCAAGGTCGGTCTTGCCGATCGCTTCCTGCTTGGAATAGCCGGTCAGCTCGCACCAGCCCTGGTTGACATACATCAGCCTGAGGTCGTCGTGCTTGGCGTAGATCGACACCGGCACATTGTCGATGAGGCTGCGGAACACCTCGTTTTCGCGCATGCTTTCCTGCAGCGCGCGCTCACGCAGCTTGAGCTCGGTGATATCGACGCGCACGCCGATGAAGGTGCCGTCGGCAAGCCGCTGGTCGAACACCTGATACCAGCGTCCGTCGGGATTGCGCCGTTCCCGAACCGCCTGGCTGGTGTGATACCGAGCGGTCATGCCCTCGACCCAGGCTTCCGGATCGGCGTCGTAAAGCGCGTCGAGTTCGGCGTCGCCTGTATCGCGGTAATAGCCTGAACGTTGCGCCACAACCAGGCTGTCGCGCAGCGAGCTGCCTTCGGTCATGACATCGTCGAGTGCCGGCAATGCGCTCTTGAGCTTGCGGTTGGCGAGCACGAAACGGTCGTCGCGGTCATAGATCACGACGCCCGCCGGCAGCGATTCCAGCACCTCGGCCAGCCGGTGGCGCGCCTCGACGGCCTCGACCTCGCGCTGTTTCATCGCGCTGACGTCATAATAGGAAACCAGCCGTTTGCCGCCTGAAAGGGCGGTGACCGAATAGATCATGGTGCAGCCGTCGGCGCGGCGGAACTCGCGCGGCGCAACGTCGCCGGCCAGGATCTCGGCCTGGCGCGAGGCGACGTAGCCTTCCCATTCGTCGTCGGCGATCGCGTAGACGCCATTGTGGCGGTTGACGTCCATCAGCGTCCTGAAGGGGCAGCCGACGGCAACCTGATCGGCGCTGACCTTCCATATCTCGTAGAAAGCCTGGTTGAGGAACAGCACGCTGAGCCCGGCGTCGACCAGCACCACGCCCATATTCATCGAATCGATCGTCCGTTCGAGATCGGCATAAGGCAAATTTACGTCGTCCAAGGCCCGCATATTGCGAGCCTCGATCGTCACCACCTGGCCATTGGCCGGCTCGCCGGTCGGATCGTTGACGTCCGACCCCAGATTTTTCCGCATCTGTCAGCCCTGCATGCAAGGGCGATGCTGCTCCCCCGCAGCTCGCCGCAGCTAACCTTGCCGCAGAAGCATTAACGACTGACTAACCTTAACGCGCACGTCGTGCGCGGCTTCTAGTCGTCGTTGGCGGCATTGAGCTCTTCGGGGCGCATGCCGCCATTGGGGTCCACCAGGCCGAGCGACTTGGCCAGGATCAGCCGGCGCGACTTGAGCAAGGGCGAAAGTGCCGCCTGCACGTCAGGCATGCGCGGATTGCGCTCATGCGCGGCGACCGCAGCTTCATCGGCATAAAGCTCGTTGACCATCACCTTGTTGGCAACAGGCGTGCCGTCGCGCTCCACCGGCTTGATCACCTCGAAACGCAGGCAGCCCGGCTCCTCCTGCAAAGTCGCGCGCGCATGCTCCGAGATCAGGTCGAGAAACTGCTCCTCCGCCCCATCCAGTGTCTCGAATTCGACGATGATGGTCATTTCAGCCAAAGGTTCGTGCCTTTCATGCGATCCCAATTCAACGCCGAAGCGCCGACCGTGATGGCAGGCTAAGTCATGCCGGGCTTGTTGGAAAGGCCGCAACAGGCTTTGCGGCAGGCACCGGCGGGCAGAAGGGTGTGCAGCCCGCCGGGCGTTGCCAAAGACGCGCACTCGATACATTGCGCATGCGAATGGTGCGGTGGGGTGGTGAACAATTGGTAAAGGCCAGCGGCGATCGTCTCGTTGCCGCCCCCACCACGTCTCCCCAAATCAACGCCGCCTTGGAATGCTGTCGCGGAGCCGATTTGCGCCCAAACAACAAAAGTCTTGGCTTACAGGGTGTTGACCCACGAGCATAAACGCGAAGTTCCGCTCAGAGGTGCTGCCAGGTTGAGATTCTGATTCCCGTCTCTTCCGCCCGAAGACTGAAATGCGCAATCGCTCTTCACCTGCGCCTGCTGTTGCGGGCTGAGCGACTGCCAATGGGCCCTCATGTCGGTGCCCATGTTCATCGTGCCGGCCACATTGCCGGGGTATTGAGCCTCTCCGATCGATTGAACCGCCCTATCGGGCGCCCTTTGGATCGAGCCCGTTGTCTGTGCCAATGCCGCAGTGGAAAGAGTTATCGACAGAATCAAAGCCGTAATGAGCTTGTGTGACATACTTTCCTCCTTTGAACGTGGCCTCCTTTGGCCGCAAATGGCGGCAACTGGGCTCAATGCCCTTGCCACGGATCGGTTCCATCCATTCACAATTCGTGATCGGCACACTGCGGGCTTCGCCACCCACGACGGAACCGCATCACCTGTTTCGAGTTGAGTTCAGGCACAAACGAGCGTGGTCTTTTCCTTTCAGCCACGCTCCGGAAAGGCCCGCCGCAGCCCCTCGCGGCGGGCTTTTTTCGTCAATTTTGGCGGGGCCCCTCGCAACCCCGATACAACCCAGGGTGACTCGACATGACGCAGGTTGTAGAGCAAAGTTTCCGCCCTGAAATGAACCACGCCAGCATGCAATCTTTGCCTCAAGGAGGCATGTCGATGCAATCGCCTGCGCCAGATGCTTCTACACTACGTGACGATGCTGAACTCTATCCCCATTCTATGCCGGCGGGCATAGTCAGGGTTTGAGCATCGATTTCGGTCAGCTTGGCTGACCGCAACAGCAGGCAGGCAAAAACTCAGCCGCAAGCAGACAAAAGACAAGCGCCATATGGGAGAAGACTATGGAGCACGTGCTTTTCACCCAGCCTAACTCCCCGATTTATCCCAAAGATCTCGCGCTTCTTCAGCGCGTGTTCGACCAGATCTGCCTCGAACGCGGCGAAGACCCGAGTTCGGTTTGGGCAAGCGAAATAGCGAGGACACTTCTCAAGCTCTACCGCGGCGGCGTGCGTGACAAGGATCTGCTGCTGGCGAGCATACCGCGGCTTCGGACGAGAAACGCCGCCTGAACTTCAGGCAAGATACGGTGGCGGCATCAACACCCAAAAGCGCGGCGCTTTCGGGCCGATGCGGTGCGTTTCACCTGGATTTGCCCTGACATCCGAGCGCCTCTGGCGCCCGGATGTGGTGTTTTTGCCTAAATCTCCGGCATTTTCTGCGATCCGGCATGCGGACTTGCATCCGCCCATTGATCCTGCGCTGCTGAGCGACGACAATGTCACCTCGGCAGGTCCATCAAATCCGGGCATATGACGCAACGTCTCGCCACGCTGGTTGCCACGATACTCGTCATCCTCGCCGCGCTGTCAGCGGCCCGGGGCGAAGCGACCCATGGCCGCGCGTTGCTCACCGATCCGCATCAACACGGCCTGGCGGCGCTCTATGCACCTTGGCCCGCCATTGCCGCCAATTACGCCACCGCGATGATGCGCTATCGCGACGCTGCGGCATATGAGGGTCTGCCGCAACAGGCCTATCCCTTCATCTTGTTCGCACGACCGCCGCTTGGCGGACCCTGGACCTGGACGGCGGCGAACGGCTCCCATGTCCGCCGTTTGCGTGACGGCGCCTTGCGCATCAGCATGACCGACAAGCTCGGCAACTGGTTCGTCGACATCTTGTGCACGGACACCGGCTGGCCGGTGTTTTCGTGCGACGACGGCATCGAACGCAGAGCCACCGCCCCCGCTCCTCAACTGCTCGTCATCGACGGCATCGAATTTTCCCGGGTTCTGCCGGCAGCGACAAATCCCTGAACAGCTTTGGAGGACGCCATGGCCAGGACCGACTTCAGCTCCGTCGACGAATACATCGCAGCACAACCGGAGGCCGCGCGAGAGAGACTTGAAAAAGTCCGCGGCATCATCCGCGACGTCCTGCCGGGCGCCGAGGAGGTCATCTCCTACCAGATCCCCGCCTACAAGCTGGACGGCGGCCGGGTGATCTATTTCTCCGGCTGGAAAGAGCACTATTCGCTCTACCCGGCCTCCGATCATCTCATAGCAACGCTCAAGGACGAGATCATGCCTTATGTCGCTGGCATGGGCACGCTCCGGTTTCCGCTCGCCGAACCCGTGCCGGTGAAGCTGATCGAACGCATCACCAGGCTCCGCGCCGAGGAAGTTGCCGAAGAGCAAAAGACAAAAGCAGCCAAGCCGAAGCGCCGCTAACGCCTGACAGCGCGGTTCGCTGCTGTCAGGGAACGTCGTCGCTCGCCACGGGTCCGCCTTCGCCTTCCAGCGTCGACAGGCGCCGGGTCACCGAACGGCTGAACTTGAGCCGGACGCCCGCGCCGTTGGCGCCCTCCTCCGGAATGAACACCGCCCCGAGGCGCTCCAGGGCCGATTGCAGCGCAAGGATGATGTCGTCAGCGGGGATCGAGATATTTCTCTCGAATGCCTCGATGACCAGCTCTTCCACGTTCGACACTGCTGCCAGCTTCGATCGGCTTATTTCAACAATCGCACGGGCTGCCTTGCAGATCGGTCCGGTCATCATGAGCGCTGTCTCCAAATCGACGCCGGCAATGCGGAAAGCGAAGACCTTCGCTGCACTGCGGATGCAGCGAAGCTACGATGACCGGCATCGCCGGTTCAAGTGCGGCCGGCGGCGGTGGACGATCTGTCGCCATCGCCGGGGGCCAAGCCTAGCCCCAGGCGGCCCCATCAAGCGCATCGAGCGGAAACTTCAGATAGCGCTTGCCGTTGGCTTCCGGTTCGGGAAACCTGCCGCCATTGATGTTGATCTGCAGCGCATGCAGGATCAGCTTGGGCATCGGCAAGGTGCTGTCGCGCTCGTTGCGGAAGGCCACGAAATCATCTTCACGTTCAAAACGCGTCAGGTGGATGTTCTGGTTTTTCTGGGCGGCAACAGTACTTTCCCAACGCGGCTCGCGGCCACCGGGCTGGTAGTCGTGGCCAACGAAAATGCGCGTGTCGTCGGGCAGCGCCATGATGTCCTGGATCGTTGACCACAACGCATGGGCGTTGCCGCCGGGGAAATCCGTGCGCGCCGTACCGCTATCCGGCATGAAGACGGTGTCGTGCACAAAGGCCGCATCGCCCGCGACATAGGTGACCGAAGCCAGCGTATGGCCGGGCGAAAACATCACGCCGACCCTGATGCCGCCGATCTCGAACGTGTCGCCCTTGTCGAACAGCCGGTCCCATTGCGAGCCGTCGGTGCGCAGGCTCGGCCAATTGTAGATGCCGGCCCACAGCTTCTGCACATCGACGATGCGCGCCCCGATCGCCGTCGGCGCCCCAGTCTTACCTTTCAGATAGGCGGCAGCCGAGAAATGGTCGGCATGCGGATGTGTGTCGAGAATCCACTGCACCTCCAGGTCCTGCGCACGGACAAATTCGAGCAGCCGGTCGGCATTGGTGGTCGCAGTCGCACCCGACTTCTCGTCGAAGTCGAGAACCGGGTCGATGATCGCGCATTGCCTGCTTTTCGGATCGGAGACGACATATTGCACCGACCAGGTGCGCGGGTCGAAAAAGGCGGCGATGTCGGGTCTTGCCATTCTCAAGCCTCCGCCATTTCGACGTTGCGCGGATAAAAGATCGCGCGGCTGGCATCGAAATCATAGTGCGATTGGTACTGCGTCGCGTCCTGAGCCAGCTGCGTCACCGCATCGAGGATGAACTGCACTTTTTCTTCCGGCAACAGCACGCTGAAATTCAGCCTGATGAATCCCGGCTTGCTGATCTCGTCGCCGGCAAGGATCGCCGCACGCATGCGCTGCGATTCCGCTTCCCCGATCGACAAAAGGCGATGAACATAGGGGCCAGCACAAGCGCAGCCGCCGCGCGCCTGGATGCCGAAGCGGTCGCTCAGCATCCGGGTGACGAGCTGCTGGTGGACATAACCACCCTTGCCGTCCTTCACGCGGAACGAAAAGATCGGCAACCTTTGCGGCGACAGCGCCCCAAGCAGCTCGATGTTTTCAACGCCGTGCCAGGCAGTCATGGCGCACTTGGCCAATTCGGCGTTGCGAGCCTGCATCGCGTCCGCGCCCAGCGCATCCTTGACCAGGAAAGCAAGGGCAGCACGGATATCGCCCACCACGTTGGGCGTGCCCGCCTCCTCCCGCGCCTCCAGGCTGGTGCTGTAGTCATGGCTGGTCGGCGACACGAATTTGACTGTGCCGCCGCCGGGCCAGGACGGCTTGCACGTCGTGACCGCATCGCGGCGCACGATCAGCACGCCCGAAGCGCCCGGACCGCCGAGAAACTTATGCGGCGAGATGACCACGGCATCAATGTCGGCCCCACGTTGTGGCGACATGGCGATCGGCATGTAGGGCCCGGCGCCAGCGTAATCCCAGACCATTTTCGCGCCCGCCGCCTTCACCTTTTGGGTAACAGCAGCGACATCGGTGATGATGCCGGTGACGTTGGAGGCGGCCGAGAACGCGCAGACAGTGAGGTCGGCCGCACTTTGCAGCGCGGCGCCAAGTTCAGTGAGATTCGGCCCGCCCTCGGCACATTCGGCGATCTCGACCACCTCGGCACCGCTTTCGCGCCAGGGCAGGATGTTCGAATGGTGCTCGTAAGGGCCGATGATGACGCGGACGCGCTTGCCCGCAGCGACAGCGTCAGTCACGCCCAGCAGCTTGACCAGCCGGTTGATGCCGGCGGTAGCGCCCGAGCCGGCGAAGACGACCGCATGCTTGTCGCCGGCGCCACAGCAATCGGCAATCGCAGCGCGCGCTTCGCGGCGCAGGCGGGTCATCATGCCGCCGCAATAGGACGCCTCGGTGTGGCTGTTGGCGTAGTAGGGCAGAACCTCTTCGAGCACGAAGCGCTCGATCTGCATCAGCGCCCGCCCCGAAGCGACGTAGTCGGCGTAGACCATGGCCTTGGGGCCGAACGGCCCTTCGATTTTGGCGCCATTGCCGACAAGGCCATCGCGCAGCTGTGAAACCACGTCGCCAGCTGACAGGCCTTGCCTGAATTTTTGCAGCAGGCCAGTGCCGCCAGGCTTGTCGGAGCACATGGATTCCATCAAATCTCTCCCGGGAACGTACCAAGGCGCGATTCTAATCGGAAATCCCCGTTGAAACTTCATCGTTTTAACGCGACTTTTCGGCCAATTTGGGTCATATGATCGCCAAGATGGAAAAGATCGACGAAATTGACCTCAAGATCCTATCGTGCCTGCAAAAGGACGGCGCGATATCGCAGCGCGATCTGGCCGAGCGCGTCGGCCTGTCGCAGAACGCCTGCTGGCGCCGCCTGCAGCGGCTCAACACCAGCGGCCTCATCCGCGGTACGCATGCCGACATCGATTTGTCGGCGCTCGGCTACGATCTGACGGTCTTCGTGATGATCCGCACCCGCCATCACTCCAAGGAGTGGGCCGACAATTTCCGCAAGCATGTCGAGCGCCTGCCCGAAGTGATCGACTTCTACCGGATAGGCGGCGACTGGGACTATCTGATCAAGGTGGTGACCAAGGGCATGTCGGGCTACGACGCCTTCTACCAGAAGCTCATCACCAATTTCGATCTGGCGACGGTAACCGGCTTCTTTTCGATGGAAGCCATCGTCGACAACCGCGCGGCGGATCTGAGCCGCCTGCGGTGAATCCGGCTACAGGACACGCTGTCAGCCTGGGGAGCCGCATGGCCGCCGCCGCGCGGGTGGGGTCGAAAGCTGGTCGCATTCCAAATGTTCCTGAGCCCCCCTACGGATTGATTTGTAGACTTTTCGGAAGGGGCAGACTTGAGCATCGCATATGCATGTCGCGGGCGAGTAGCTTTCGTTTCTTTTCTTGATGCTCTTTTCCAGCCAGCGCGATTCCAAGCCCATACGGGCCAAGCAACAGACTGGCCGGTATGCTCAATGTCTTCTTTTCTCCAGCCTCGTAGTTCAATGCCGCCGCGCGGCTTTGTTCGCACTCCGGCGACCGCCATTTTGCATCTTGGGTCGAGAGCGTCGCTGCATACTCGGCCGGCGGCGTCGTACACCCGGCGACCGCGAATATGGCCATAATGGCCAGGAGTCTTTGCTTCTTCATCCTTGAGCCCCTCAAGATCGCCTTGCGTCATTCACCGCGTTTGTCGAGGCGTTTTCGCCGTTCTTCCAGATATGAATCTCCGGTTTTCTTCAGCCACCAACGAAGCATCCCGGCAAGAGGCGCAACAGTCACCATCAGGACCAACGCGGTCACGAGGGCATACCCGCTAGCTTTGTCCAATACCGCCATCGTCGCATCCCCCAAGCCGATCGGCGGCGATTGAAGGCGGGGCTTGGAAATGCGTCAAGCCACGAATCTAGCGATCTACCAGGCAGCGTACAGAACGACCGTCATTTTATGGATTTTGCAGCGGCTCGGCCAAGCGCTTGATTTAGTTGGTACGCCCAAGGGGAATCGAACCCCTGTTCCCGCCGTGAGAGGGCGGTGTCCTGACCGCTAGACGATGGGCGCAGCCGAGATCGGCGATATAGGCTGGCGTTTTCGAAAAAGCAACAGCCTCGGCCGCGATATTATTGCGATGCGCCAATTACTTGTTCGGTTCGATCAGATCCCACAAATTGCCGCAGAGATCAGCGAACACCGCGACCGTGCCATAGGCCTCGTGGCGCGGCGCTTCGCGGAACGCGACGCCCTTCTCCAGCATCAGCGCATGGTCGCGGGCAAAATCGTCGGTCTCAAGGAACAGAAACACGCGGCCCCCGGTCTGGTTGCCGATGCTTGCCGCCTGCGCCTCGCCGTCCGCCTTGGCGAGCAGCAGCCGGGCACCCTGCCCGCCGCCCGGCTCGATGACTACCCAGCGTTTGCCGCCGCCGAGATCGACGTCCTGGGCAAGCGCGAAACCGAGCTTGTCGACATACCAGGCGATCGCCTGATCGTACTCGGCGACGACAACCGCAACCGTCGCGACCTTGCGACCCGAGGCAGGGAACCCACTCACTGTGCTTTCACCGCGAACTGGCCGATCAGCCGGCGCTGGGTTATGTCGTAGACAAAGATCGTGTGGCTGCCATCGGCGAGTTCCGCGTCGATCGAGATGCGGTTGCCGGAAAGTGCCTGCGACACGATCTTTGCGCCCGCGGGCAAAATGATGTCGCCGCTCAGCTGGCTGCCCGCGGCCACGGGAATTTCACCGCCCGCAATCGCGGCAGCAGGCTCAGCCGTCCGCGATTTGTAGACAATGCCGCCAATGACAGCCATAAGGGCGACCAACAACAGCCCTAAATTGATGATGAAGAAGCGGATGAGTTTCCTGCGGACGCGCTCAACCGACGGGTCGAGCGGCTTGTCTTCTTCATCAATGGCGGGCCGAGACATGACAGAACTTCCGGAACAATTGTTATGAGCGCATCAGATAGCGAAGCGGCAGGCACTTTGATAGTGCTCGAAGCCGACGCCGACGCCGCAGGCCTGCGGCTCGACCAGTGGCTTGCCGGCCGCCTCGCGCCCGACCTGTCGCGCAGCCGCGTCCAGCAGCTGATCAAGCAGGGTGCTGTGCGCGTTGCCGGCAATGTCGTCGGCGAGGCCAAGCGCAAGCTCGCTTTAGGCGAACAGGTTTCCATCGACATGCCAGAGCCTGAGCCGGCCGAGCCACAGGGCGAGGCGATCGCGCTCGACATCCTTTATGAAGACGACGAACTGATCGTCATCAACAAGCCGGCCGGCCTCGTCGTCCACCCAGGTGCCGGCAACTGGACCGGCACGCTGGTCAACGCGCTGATCCACCATTGCGGCGACAGCCTTTCGGGCATCGGCGGGGTCAAGCGCCCCGGCATCGTTCATCGCCTCGACAAGGAAACCTCAGGCGTCATGGTCGTTGCCAAGACCGATCGCGCCCACAAGTCGCTGTCGGAAGCCTTTGCCGACCATGGCCTCACCGGCGACCTCGAGCGCGCCTATCACGCGCTGGTCTGGGGCTTCCCGCAGCGCATGACCGGCACCGTCGACGCCCCGCTTGGCCGCCATTCAGACCGTGTCCGCCGCGCCGTGGTGCCGGAGCACCGCGACGACGCCCGCCACGCCATCACCCATTTCACCGTGCTGGAGCGTTTCGGCTCCGAGCAGGCGGAATTTGCCACCGCCAGCCTGGTCGAATGCCGTCTGGAGACCGGCCGCACCCATCAGATCCGCGTCCACATGGCCCATATCGGCCATCCCGTCCTCGGCGACCCCGACTACGGCCAGGCTTTCCGCACCAAGTCGAACCGGCTGCCCGAGCCGCTGAAAACAGCCGTCAAGGCATTTCCGCGCCAGGCTTTGCACGCGAGGCTCCTTGCATTTCGCCATCCCACTTCCCATCTGATCATGCGGTTCGAGGCGCCCTTGCCTCGCGACATGGGGGAACTGGTCGACGGCTTTCGGAATCTCTGAAGTCTCGATCAAGAAACTTGACTCGTATTGTTCACTTTGGCGTGACACACTGTTTCGCATTGAACAAACCGTGTCTTTTCGCGTTTTGTTCCTGTATAAGACCCATGGCGCGATCGTGCATTCGGCAATCGCGCCACATGCTCGCCAGGATCAGGGAGCATTTCTCGTAGAGAGGGAGGGCGCTTTATGGCCCAGTCACTACCCAGTATCGTTTCCGGCGAAGGCGGCCTCAGCCGCTACCTGGAAGAAATCCGCCGCTTTCCGATGCTCCAGCCGCAGGAAGAGTACATGCTCGCCAAGCGGTATAACGAGCATGAGGACACTTCTGCTGCCCACAAGCTGGTCACCAGCCATCTGCGTCTCGTGGCCAAGATCGCCATGGGCTACCGCGGTTACGGCCTGCCCATCGGCGAAGTGATCTCGGAAGGCAATGTCGGCCTGATGCAGGCCGTCAAGAAATTCGAGCCGGAACGTGGTTTCCGTCTCGCCACCTATGCCATGTGGTGGATCAAGGCCTCGATCCAGGAGTACATCCTGCGCTCGTGGTCGCTGGTCAAAATGGGCACAACCGCCAATCAGAAGCGGCTGTTCTTCAACCTGCGCAAGGTCAAGGGCAAGATCCAGGCGCTCGATGATGGCGACCTGAAGCCCGAGCACATCACCGAGATCGCAACCCGCCTCAATGTCTCCGAGGCCGAGGTGGTGTCGATGAACCGCCGCCTGTCGGGCGACGCTTCGCTCAACGCGCCGATCCGCGCCAGCGAAGGCGAGTCGGGCGAGTGGCAGGACTGGCTTGTCGACGACCATGACAGCCAGGAAACCATGCTCATCGAGCAGGACGAGCTCGACAACCGCCGCGGCATGCTGGCAAGCGCCATGTCGGTGCTCAATGACCGCGAAAAGCGCATCTTCGAGGCGCGCCGTCTCTCCGACGAGCCGCTGACGCTGGAAGAGCTGTCGTCCGAGTTCGACATCTCCCGCGAGCGCGTGCGCCAGATCGAGGTTCGCGCTTTCGAAAAGGTCCAGGACGCGGTCAAGGCCGCCGCCAAGAAGCAGGCCCAGGCGCTCCGCACCATCGACGCCTGAGCTTTCGGCACGGGGCTTTCCGCTCCGACGCACGTAAACAAAAACGCGCTGGTTTTGCCGGCGCGTTTTTTCGTTTGGTCGCAGCACGCGCATCCTTCTAACCACGCCAAACCAGCACCGTCATCGAGCACCGTCACGGCAGGATCCCCGTGACCTTTCGCGGCTTCGCCGCTTCAGGCACGAGGATGACGAAGATGGGGGCGGCATCACCAAAGGGCCAGGCCAGAGAAGAGCCCGGCGAGAGATAGTCTTCAATCAGCCACGCCGAAGATTGGCGAAGCCCCCGGTTTTCCGTCATCCTCGGGTCGGAGCGCGAGCGCAGCGAGCGGCGGAGATCCCGGGGATCCATGCCGCGACGGTCGTGCTATCGATGACGGCCCCATCTCTGTCATCCTCGTGCCTGAAGCGGCGAAGCCCTAAGTATAACCGCAAATTAGATGGCGACGGATTGGGGTAATGCTTGCGATGTACTGACGGCTAGCTAAACTCCAGACATGGCTCGCAAGGGTTATGTCTATATTCTGGCGTCACAGAAGAACGGAACGCTCTACACCGGCGTGACGTCCGACCTTGCTGGACGTCTGCTTCAGCATCAGACCGGTACAGGCTCGAAATTTGCGGCGCGTTATGGCGCGGTGCGTCTGGTTTGGTTTGATGAGTACGATTTGGTGGTCGATGCGATCGCGCGGGAGAAGGTTATCAAGAAGTGGCCGCGACAATGGAAGATCAATCTGATCGAGGAGCGAAATCCTAACTGGAACGACATTTCGTGGCACCTGCTTTAGCTGCGAGGGCTCGGCCAAGGCAATCTGACGCCGTCATCGATATCACGACCGTCGCGGCATGGATCCCCGGGATCTCCGCCACTCGCTTCGCTCGCGCTCCGACCCGAGGACGACGGGTTTCGGGAGTCGGCACCGCCAATCGGCACAGCCTACAGCCAGGGCCAGCGACACCATTCAGACCCACCCAACATTGACGCAGGAAACTGTAGCGAAAAGCGTCCCCGGTTCCTGTCATCCTCGGGTCGGAGCGCGAGCGCAGCGAGCGGCGGAGATCCCGGGGATCCATGCCGCGACGGTCGTGATATCTGTGAGGGAACCAGATTGCCGCAGCAGGCATGCGTCAGCCGCCGGAGTTACCGAATCTAAATCAGGGACCGTTCTGGCAAAGGCGCTCTGATCAGGAGAACGGCAACCGTTCTGGCCGCCAATACTACAGAATGGCCCGTCCCTAAACCTTCTTCGCCAAACTCAGCGCCAGCTGTTCCATGCGCTCGGCCAGCGAGCCCAGCGCGCCGGTCAGTGCGGCATCGTTCTTGTCGGCCTTGGTCAGCGCGTCGTCGCGCGTCTTGCGCAGCGTCAGCACTTCGCTTTCCATGCCCTTGACGCGCTTTTGCAGTTCCGCCAGCTCGTCCATCACCATGATGCCGGCCATCACGGTCAAGCGCTGGTCGCCGATCTCGCCGAATGAGTCCTTGAGGTGCAGCACATAACGGTCGAAGCGCTGGGCGAGGTCGATGAGGTGCTCTTCTTGCCCCTCGTCGCAGGCCATGCGGTATTGCTTGCCGTCGATGGTAACAGTGACTTGCGCCATCTCCACCTACCTGTCCAGCACGGCGCGGATGGTCTCCATGGCGGTCACGAGCCGCCGCGAGACTTCCTTGTTGGCTTCTTCCAGCCGTTCGGCGCGGGCTTCCGAATTGTCGAGTTCCTGCGCGAGGCGGGCGCGGTCGGCATTCATGCGCTGGACCTCGGCTTCTGCTTCGCCGTAATCCTGCTCATGCTCCAGCCGTACGGCGACAGCGCTTTCCAGCGTATCGATCGCCTTGCCTAGCCGGCCAATGACTTCCCTGAGTGTCGTATCCCCGGTCATGGCTCCCGTAGACCCTCGCCCATCACCGAATCGCGCACGTTTCAGAACGCGTTATCTCCGAAACATTAGGCACCGGTTGAAGGAGGCGTCAACAAAGCTGTTTTGTCTTTCCCCCGCAAACCGCATCGACAGCGAGCGACGAAAGCGGCAAGGGCGTGACTTGGCGCCGCAATGAGGCTGTGAAAACGCACCGATTTATTGACTCAAGCCCTGTGCCTGCTATGTGTCGCGCACTTTTCCGGGGCTCCCGTCGCCCCGCTTTCCACGGCTTATGGGAGGGACGATGTCCTCGCGCGAAAAACACGACCGGATGGCCAATGCGATCCGCTTTCTGTCCATTGATGCCGTGGAGAAGGCCAATTCCGGCCATCCCGGCCTGCCGATGGGCGCCGCCGACGTTGCCACCGTGCTCTACACCCGCTTCCTCAAGCATGATCCGGCCAATCCCCATTGGCACGACCGCGACCGCTTCGTGCTGTCGGCCGGCCATGGCTCGATGCTGCTCTATTCGGTGCTCTATCTCTCGGGCTACGAAGACATCACCATCGATCAGATCAAGAATTTCCGCCAGCTCGGTTCCAAGACCGCCGGCCATCCGGAATACGGCCACGCCGCCGGCATCGAGACGACCACCGGCCCGCTCGGCCAGGGTCTCGCTAACGCCGTTGGCATGGCGCTCGCCGAACGCATCATGAATGCCCAGTTCGGCGACAAGCTTGTCGACCACCACACCTACGTGCTCGCCGGCGACGGCTGCCTCATGGAAGGCATCTCGCAGGAAGCCTTGTCTTTTGCCGGTCACCTCAAGCTCAACAAGCTGATCGTCTTCTGGGACCACAACAACATCTCCATCGACGGTCCGATCTCGCTCGCCGACTCGACCGACCAGCTCGCTCGCTTCGCCGCTTCCGGCTGGAACACCATCGCCATCGATGGCCATGACCCCGAAGCGATCGCCGGCGCCATCGAGGCCGCCAAGCGTTCGGACCGCCCAACCCTGATCGCCGCCAAGACCACCATCGGCTTTGGCTCGCCAAACAAGGCCGGCACCAACAAGGTCCACGGCTCGCCGCTCGGCGCCGCTGAAGTCGAAGCCACCCGCAAGGCGCTTGGCTGGGACTACCCGGCTTTCGAAATCCCCTCCGACATTCTCGACGCATGGCGCCTTGCCGGCCTCAACTCGGCCAAGAAGCGCAACGACTGGGAAAAGCGCCTCGCCGAGACTGAGACCGAAGTTCGCGCCGAGTTCGAGCGCCGCATGCGCGGCGACCTGCCGGCCAATTTCGACGCCACGATCGCCGACTACAAAAAGAAACTCGCCACCGACAAGCCGAAGGTCGCTACCCGCAAGTCGTCGGAAATGGCCCTTGAGGTCATCAACGGCGTCGTGCCCGAGACCATTGGCGGTTCGGCCGATCTCACCGGCTCCAACAACACCAAGACCAGCCAGACCCAGAACATCGCTGCCGGCGACTATGGCCAGCGCTTCGTTCACTACGGCATCCGCGAGCACGGCATGTCGGCTGCGATGAACGGCATGGCGCTGCATGGCGGCGTCATCCCCTACTCCGGCACCTTCCTGTGCTTCTCCGACTATGCCCGTCCGGCCATGCGCCTTGCATCGCTGATGGGCATCCGCGTCGGCTTCGTCATGACCCATGATTCGATCGGTCTCGGCGAAGACGGCCCGACCCACCAGCCGGTCGAGCATCTGGCCGCGCTGCGCGCCATCCCCAACCACATCGTCTTCCGCCCGGCCGACGCGACCGAGGCCGCCGAATGCTGGCAGCTGACGCTCGAAAACCGCACGGCGCCGTCGACGCTGGCGCTTACCCGCCAGAACCTGCGGGCGGTGCGTACCGAATATGTCGAGGAAAACCTCTGCGGCTACGGTGCCTACGAACTGGCCACCGCCGATGGCGACGCCGAAGTCACCATCTTCGCCACCGGCTCCGAGATCGAGATCGCGCTCGACGCCCGCAAGCTGCTGCAGGACGCCGGCCATCCGACCCGCGTCGTTTCGGTGCCGGCTTTCGAGCTGTTTGAAAAGCAGAGCCCCGAATACCGCAAGGCGATGATCGGCAACGCCAAGGTCAAGATCGCCATCGAAGCCGGCATCCGCCAGGGCTGGGACAGCTTCATCGGCACCGACGGCATCTTCATCGGCATGCATGGCTTCGGCGCCAGCGCTCCGATCGAAGACCTCTACAAGCATTTCGGCATCACCGCCGAGGCCGCCGCTCAGGCTGCCAAGGCTCGGCTTCAGGCTTAAGACGTTCCCCAGGAGGATCAGACATGACAATTAGAGTTGCCATCAATGGTTTCGGCCGCATCGGCCGCAACATCGTGCGTGCCATCTATGAGTCGGGCCGCAAGGACATCCAGGTCGTCGCCGTCAACGATCTCGGCCCGGTCGAGACCAATGCCCACCTGCTGCGCTACGACAGCGTGCACGGCCGCTTCCCGCACGAAGTGAAGGTCGAAGGCGATTTCATCAACATCGGCACCGACAAGTTCAAGGTCACCGCGATCAAGGATCCGTCGCAGCTGCCATGGAAAGAACTCGGCGTCGACATCGCGCTCGAATGCACCGGCATCTTCACCTCCAAGGACAAGGCTTCGGCGCACCTGACCGCCGGCGCCAAGCGCGTCATCGTCTCGGCACCTGCCGACGGTGCCGACCTGACGGTGGTCTACGGCGTCAACCACGACCAGATCACCAAGGACCATATCGTCATTTCGAATGCGTCCTGCACCACCAACTGCCTGGCACCGGTCGCCATGGTCCTCAACAATGCGTTCGGCATTGAAAAGGGCTTCATGACCACGATCCATGCCTACACCGGCGACCAGCCGACCCTCGACACCATGCACAAGGACCTTTACCGCGCCCGTGCAGCGGCCATGTCGATGATCCCGACCTCGACCGGTGCTGCCAAGGCTGTTGGCCTGGTGCTGCCGGAACTCAAGGGCAAGCTCGACGGCGTTTCGATCCGCGTGCCGACCCCGAACGTCTCGTGCATCGACTTCAAGTTCGTGTCGAAGAGAAACGTCACCGTCGAAGAGGTCAACGCAGCGCTCGTCGCCGCCGCCAACGGTCCGCTCAAGGGCATTCTGGCCTTCACCAACGAGCCGCTGGTTTCGATCGACCTCAACCACAACCCGGCCTCGTCGACCTTCGCGCTCGACCAGACCAAGGTCATCGACGGCAACCTCGTACGTGTCATGTCCTGGTACGACAATGAGTGGGGCTTCTCCAACCGCATGGCCGACACCGCCGTCGTCATGGGCAAGACCATCGCCTGACCGGGCCTGCATTACCCGTTCTTCAACGCCCGGCTTCGGCCGGGCGTTTTCATTTTTGCTGCACCGCAAGAAAATCTTTGGCCCAAGCCGGCAAAAATCCATTCTTGCTTGCATGCGGCCTTTTCTTCGCCGCACTCTCAACCGACGCAGCTAGAGCATGATCCCGAAAAGTGGGAACCGGTTTTCGGAGAAGATCATGCTCCAGCAAGAATATAGAGCCCCATTCCGATGCAATCGGAATGGAACAGGCTCTGACTGCTTCGCGGACGGGTCGGGATGGAACAGGCGGTATATCTAATCACGCTGGTGGGCACCGCCTTGGTGGTGGCCGCGGCGTTTTCGAGCCTGATCGCCTTTCGTTTTGGCGCACCGCTGCTGCTGCTCTTCCTTGGCATCGGCCTTGCCAGCGGCGTCGATGGCCTCGGCATCGTCTTCGACAACGCCCACCTCGCCTATTTCGTCGGCGCCATAGCGCTTGCCGTCATCCTGTTTGATTCCGGCTTCGGCACGCCGGTCGGCGTGCTGCGCCAGGCCGGCCTGCCCGCGCTGACGCTGGCGACGGTCGGCGTGGGCATCACCACCATCATCTTCGGAATCGCCGCCTACTACCTCACCGGTTTCACCTGGCTCGAATCCTTCCTGCTCGGTGCCGCCGTCGCCTCGACCGACGCCGCTGCCGTGTTCTTCCTTTTGCGCGCCGGCAACATCAATCTGCGCGAGCGCGTCCGCTCGACGCTGGAAATCGAGTCCGGCACCAACGACCCCATCGCCATTTTCCTGACCATCACCCTGGTCGAGATCATCGCGCTCGGCGCCAAGCCGGAAGCCGACCTTTTGTTGGTCGACCTCGTCATCGGCTTTTTCGTCCAGATGACGCTGGGTGCCGCCATCGGCCTGCTCGGCGGCTTCCTCATCGTCAAGCTTGTCGAGCGCCTCAACCTCGACCGCGGCCTGTTGCCGATCTTCGTTTTGACACTGTCGCTGCTGGTCTTTGCCGCCGCCGGTGCCATCGGCGGCTCTGGCTTCCTCGCCGTCTATCTCGCCGGTCTGGTTGCCGGCAATTCCGATATCCGCGCGGTGTCGACGCTCAAGCGCTTCCAGGACGGCATGTCCTGGCTCGCCCAGATCATCATGTTTCTGGTGCTCGGCCTGTTCGCCACACCGTCGCAATTTCCGGCGATCCTTTTGTCGGCGCTGCTGCTCGGCTTCTTCCTGATGTTCGTCGCCCGGCCGATCGCTGTGTGGCTGTGCCTGATCCCATTCAAGTTCCCACGCCAGGAAACCGCCTTCATTTCCTGGGTCGGCCTGCGCGGCGCGGTCTCCATCCTGCTCGCCATCACGCCGCTGCTCGGCGGGCTCGAAAATGGCCGCGCCATCTTCAACATCGCCTTCATCATCGTCTTGTCGTCGCTGGTGGTCCAGGGCTGGACTGTCGGTCCCCTCGCCCGCCGTCTCGGCCTGATCGTGCCGCAGCGCTTCGGCCCGCTCGACAAGGTCGAGCTCGAACTGCCGGGCTCGGCTCACCACGAGCTGCTCGCCTACAAGGTCGTGCCGGGCTCGCCAGTGGCCAGGGGCCAGCGCATCCCGCGCTGGGCCAGGCCTTCGCTGGTCGTGCGCGACGGCCGCTCGATGCGCTTCCAGGACATGGGCCGCCTTGCCGCTGGCGACAACGTCTACATCTTCGTGCCCGACCGCTATCCGCGCCTGCTCGACCGGCTGTTTGCCTCCCGTGCCGAGGTCCACGCCGAGGACGAGGATTTCTTTGGCGCCTTCACCGTCGACCAGACCCACCTCGCCGGCGAGCTTGTCGCCATCTACGGCGCTTCGGTGAAGGACGAAGAGCTGAAGCTGACCATCGGCGACCTCATCAAGCAGCGCCTGGGCGGCCGCATCGAATATGCCGACCGCGTCTCGCTCGGCCTGATCGACCTGATCGTCCGCGACGTCGACGACAAGGGCCGCATCGTCGCTGTCGGCCTGTCGATCGAACCGGCCCCACCGCCGCCACCGGTACCGGTCTTCCTCAGCGCCGGCGAAATCAGTGACCGTCTCAGGCGCTTCTTTGCCCGCCGCTCCGACAAGGCCAAGCCCGAAGCGCCTGCAACCACCTCCGAGGGCCTGCCCGAAGACGCTTGAGCGACATTGGATATGCTAAGCTTGCCCCTCATCCGCCTGCCGGCACCTTCTCCCCGTGGAGAACGGGGAGAAGGACGAAGCGGCAACGCCGACGCCCCCTCTCCCCGTACTCCACGGGAGAGGGTAAGGGTGAGGGGCAATCTTTCTAACGACGAAAGTCTTCCGCCGACCGCTCACTATTTTCCGCCCGCTACCCCCCACAAACCTTGCATCCACGCTGGCGCTGGCTATGGTCCGCGCGATCTCTAAAGGGAAAGGGAAACCCCATGGCCGCCTTCAAGACCCTCGACACCATCGGCAATGTCGCCGGCAAGCGGGTTCTCGTCCGCGTCGACCTCAACGTACCCATGGCCGACGGCAAGGTTTCCGACGCCACCCGCATCGAGCGCGTCGCCCCCACCATCACCGAGCTTTCCGACAAGGGTGCCAAGGTCATCCTGCTGGCTCATTTCGGCCGCCCCAAGGACGGCCCCGACCTGGCCCTGTCGCTGGCTCCGATCGCAACCGCCACCGCCGAGGTCATCGGCCGCCCGGTGGCATTTGCTGCCGGATGCATCGGCGATGAGGCCGCAGCAGCCGTTTCCGCCATGAAGGACGGCGACATCCTGCTTTTGGAAAACACCCGTTTCCACAAGGGCGAAGAGAAGAACGATCCTGATTTCACCGAACAGCTCGCCGCCAATGGCGACATCTTCGTCAACGACGCCTTCTCCGCCGCCCACCGCGCGCATGCCTCGACCGAGGGCCTTGCCCGTCGCCTGCCCGCCTGTGCCGGACGCACCATGCAGGCCGAGCTCGAAGCGCTTGAAAAGGGCCTCGGCAATCCGGTTCGCCCGGTCGTTGCCATCGTTGGCGGCGCCAAGATCTCGACCAAGCTCGACCTGCTGATGAACCTGGTCAAGCGCGTCGACGCACTGGTCATCGGCGGCGGCATGGCCAACACCTTCCTGGCCGCGCGTGGCACCAAGGTCGGCAAGTCGCTGTGCGAGCACGACCTTGCCCAGACCGCCCGCCAGATCATGATCGAGGCGGCTGGCGCGGGCTGCGCCATCATCCTGCCCTCCGACGGCGTCATCGCCCGCGAGTTCAAGGCAGGTGCCGCCAATGAGACGGTCGCCATCGAAAACGTGCCCGACGACGCCATGATCCTCGACGTTGGTCCAAAGACCGTCGCCACCATCAACGACTGGATCGACCGCGCAACGACGCTGGTCTGGAACGGCCCGCTCGGCGCCTTCGAGATCGAGCCCTTCGACAAGGCGACCGTCGCCGCCGCCCGGCATGCCGCCGCCCGCACCAAGGCCGGCAAGCTCGTCTCGGTCGCCGGCGGCGGCGACACGGTCGCGGCGCTGAACCATGCCGGCGTGGCCGACGACTTCACCTATGTCTCGACCGCCGGCGGTGCCTTCCTCGAATGGATGGAAGGCAAGGACCTGCCCGGCGTCGAAGTGCTCAAGGCCTGATCAAAAACACCCTGATCCTGGCGCCAGGACGTGTCGGGCTTCAGGTCAGGCCGAGCCGAAAATGGTGAGGGTCGAGAACCGGAGCGGAGCGTACATTCAGGTACGTGAGCACCGGAAGCGGAGACACTCGCCATTTGCAGGCCGGCCTCACCTGAAGCTAAAACGATTGAAATAATTTCAATCGGTTATAGGTTTGCTGCTGGCATTCCGTTCCGGAAAACCATCTGCTATGCGCCCGGAGCATCTGTTCAGGAGGTATTTGTATGAGCGAACGTCTCGAAGACATTGCTGCCGCCATGGTGGCCGGTGGCAAGGGCATTCTGGCTGCGGATGAAAGCTCCGGCACCATCAAGAAGCGTTTCGACGTCATCGGCGTCGAGTCGACGGCTGATAGCCGCCGCGATTATCGCGAGATGATGTTCCGCACCAAGGAGGCGATGACCAAGTACATCTCCGGCGTCATCCTCTACGACGAGACCATTCGCCAGAACGCCGCCGACGGCACCCCGCTGGTCGAGATCATCAAGGCATCAGGCGCCATTCCCGGCATCAAGGTCGATGCCGGCGCCAAGGGCATCGTCAATTTCCCCGGCGACACCATCACCGAAGGCCTCGATGGCCTGCGCGAGCGCCTGGCCGAATACTACAAGCTCGGCGCGCGTTTCGCCAAATGGCGCGGCGTCATCGACATCGACACCACCAGGAGCGTGCCTTCGGCATACTCGATCGCCGCCAACACCCACGCGCTCGCCCGCTATGCGGCGCTGTGCCAGGAAGCCGGCATCGTTCCGATCGTCGAACCCGAAGTGCTGATGGACGGCGCCCACGACATCGACACCTGCTACGACGTCACCAAGGCGACGCTGGTCAAGCTTTATGACGAACTCTACGCTGCCCGTGTCGTGCTCGAAGGCACAATCCTGAAGCCCAACATGGTCATCGCAGGCAAGAAGTCGGGCGAGAAGAACAGCCCCGAAGAGATCGCCGAAAAGACCATCAAGCTGTTCCGCGAGACGGTTCCGGCTGCGGTTGCGGGCATCGCCTTCCTGTCGGGCGGCCAGTCCGACGAGGAGGCCACCGCCAATCTCAACGCCATCAACGCCATCGGCCCGCATCCGTGGAAGCTGACCTTCTCCTACGGCCGCGCGCTGCAGGCGGCTCCGCAGAAGGCATGGTCGGGCAAGGTCGAGAACCTCGGCGCCGGTCAAGCCGCCTTCACCCACCGCGCCCACATGAACCATCTGGCCGCACTAGGCCAGTGGAAGTCAGCGCTGGAAAAGGCCGCGTAAAGCCGAGCTTTCAGGCGAGAAAACGAAAAGCCCCGGAGCAATCCGGGGTTTTTGGTAGAACACAACACGAAGCCGCGCGTTCCGCGAACGCAGCAGCGAGCCAATGGACGAGTCAGGCGAATAAGTCGCCCAATTTGGTGCTTTTCTTCCGTCTCGCCAGCAAATTGACCAAATGCCGATCTCCACGCGGCGTTATGAGCCAGTAACTGGCTTTGTCATTAACGCCTCTCTTTTTTACGCCCTGCTCCATTAGACCGAGGGCCCGAAATTGAATAAGAATTTCGTTCCAAATCTCCAAGTCAACACTTGCGTCACCTATCATCTGACTTCCTTTGGCGATGGTGGAATAACCGTTAAATCTTGAAACTAAGCTTTTCAGAGTTGTTTCTGTAGCTTCGTTAATAAGCGCAGGCCCAAGATCTCGAAATAAATCATCCCAACTAACTTTGGCTTCCCACCTTTCATTCTGCGCATCATAATATCGGCCTGAGGACGAAACGCTGCGATTTCCGGATAGAGTGATCAAGTCGCCGCCAGATTCAAGGGTATCATCCAGATCGGCATGCACTTGTGTTGCAAGCTCTTCGCGCTGAGCCCTGTTCTCTTCAGTTAGTCGGTTTATTTGCTCTAACAAAGCGATAGGCGATGATCCGTCGTTTCGGATCCATCCAGGACGAGGGTTTATCTTGATTTCTCGAACTAAGGACCGGGAGACCAGTCCGCCGAGCTCCGAAGCTGACGACCAAGTTCGCACAGGATACTCATTCATTACCTCTTGTCGAAACTGCTCCAGTTTCTTTCGAGGTGCCTCGTCCTTTTCTGCTTTCCCAACCAGAATTTCTTCGGGGTTAGCGTGGACAAAGGCCAGCACTGGCACCCCAATCTTCTTGGCGTACCGATACTCCTTCTCTGTGTAGCTAATGCCTTCGCTAGCCATTGACCCGTATCGACCCCCGATAATCAGGATATAATAGTCGCACTCGTCGATCACTCGCTTGATGACGTCCCATTGACTTTCGTTCGATGCAACGAACGCCTCCATACCGGTCGGGATGCAGTCAAGTTCCCAAATAGCCTGAATGACCTCTGAACGCTCATCTTTGAGATCGGTGAACGTTGAGCTGACAAACACTTGATGGCGGACTGAATAGGTCATTGGACTGTGTCCCCGACACCTTTTGAAAACGATCAAATCTGATTCAGGAAATCAAAGTTGTCACACGCCTGCAACAGAATAGACCGAAAGCAAGTGCCCCATACCGAACAAAGCACTGGTGCGTGTCGACATTGGCTGGTCCGAACGCCCTAGGCGGCACGAGAGAACACCCGTGGGCGCTCCCGCGCAGTAGGGTTTCGCGTTATTTCGACGGAGTTGGTTCCCGCTCATGGGCTCGAACCACGATTCACGCCTTCAAAGGGCGGTGTCCTACCATTAGACGAAGCGGGAAAATCTCGGTTTGCGCAGCAAAGCATCCCGATCGCCGCCTGTCGAGCGCCGATCGAAAGATCCCCAGGCCGCCCGCGCCTCAATCCTGATAGATATACGACGCGCACATGTCGGCGCTGCTCTCGGGTGGTTCGTCGCCGGTGAACACCGCAACGACCGTCAGGCCTTCGCCGCCGGCCCAGCTGGCGAGGTAGGAAACGTCGCCCGAACCGCACAGCCGGTTGCCATTCTCCAGTTCCGGGTCGGACGGGTTTGCGACGCTGTAGACGGACGCGTTGACCCGGTTTCCGTCGACGATGAAGTGGTCGCCGAGCAGCGCCGAGAAGGCTAGCGATTGCCCATTGGCGAAGGTGATGGAGAAATCATCCATCGAAATGTCGCCGGTGATGCTCTCGGCGGTCGTGCTGTAGGCAGTGTAGGCGTCGCCCTCGGCATATGCGGGTACAGCCGCAGCCAGCAAGCCGAGCAAGGCCGGCACTATATTCTTGATGGTCAATTCTTCCCCCTGTGCGGTGCGCACGCCTGGCGGCGACGGCTCGGTCGCTGCCAACGCAGCCTTCTGTCATGCAAGATGCAGCGCCACAAGACCGGGAACCTGGCCAATCTCAATCCAAGCGTACCAGCCCTGATGTGACCGCGATCGGCGAGCGCTCGCGCCAGAAGTAGTAAAAGGCTGCCGCGAGCGCCACCAGATATTGCGCGCCCAGGATGATCTGGGCCGTGGTGAACGCGGCCGATGCCTTGTTGATCGTCGTCATGGTCAAGACCACAACGAACATCCAGAACACAAAGCGCGGCTGGTAGGCTGAAAATGCCAGGTCGCAGACCAGCCGTGCCGCCCAGATGCCGGCAACAGCACCGAGAACCACGGCAATGAGCTGAATGAGGTTGGGCCGATCACCCAAGAGCAGCCAATCGACCACGAAGGCGAAGACACCGGCACTTATCGTCACCACCAGCACGACGAAGATCGAGACGAACACATAGACGACCAGCGCCACCACCATGGCGCCAAGCGTCTCGGGTCCAAACGAAGCCTTTGCCACGCCAGCCGTTCTCATAAATCTTCCCCATCGCCCGCCGCCAGAAAACCACCGCCTGAGCCGCCTGTCGAGCCGCCTCGGCACAAGCCTCTTCCCCTCCTGGGTCGCGCGGCGTTATGCTGCTCGCTTCCCTGCCCGGTATGGCGTATGAGCGGCCATGGAAAACATCAGGTTCGAAACCCCCATCACCGTGAAGGCCGATCCGGCCGGCACTCCGCTTATCCTGCGAACGGCCAAAGAGGCCTCCGCCTTCCTGCTCAACAGCTGGCCCGGCAAGCGCAGCCCCAAGCATCGCGCGGCCCTTCAGGCATGCTCGGACGCTATGTCAGGTGAAAAGCCGGTCATGGCCGCACGTCGGGCGTTCATCGCGGCGGCGCGCGAGGTCAATGTCTATATCAACGACAAGGACTGATCCGGCGCGTCGGCCCGAAGAATGTTCCTCATGGCTCGACGCGCGGGTTCAGGGATATTCTAGAGCGCCCGGTCGGGGCCCCAAATCCCTTTAAATTTTAGTGTCCGTTTCTGCCTCAGGGGTCGTTTCGACCTCTTCGGCAGGCTTGGAGCGCTCCTTGGCTTCGGTCTTGGCCGCAAGCTTGTCGGCCTTCTTCATCGCCTTGGCGCGATCACGGTCCCTGCGTTCCTGATTGTAGTTTGTCGGTCTGGCCATGCAGTGTCCTTTTCTGATTCATGCCTGCGTAGAGCATGATCCCGAACCGAAGGTCCGCGCAGCGAACTGTGGAAACCGGTTTTCGGAAATGCTCATGCAAAAGCTAAAGCCCTATCCCGATTTTAATCGGGGTTAAAACAGGCTCTAGGGCGATACGGCGCCGAACACAACAAGCCATGTCGGCGCACGCCCCTGACAAGGTGAGCGCAGGACTGGCCTAGCAGCCGATTGCGGCAAAGAAATTGTCGTTGATGCGGCCAGCGGTGTTCCGGAACGAAGGCAGGTTGGGCGCGACAGTCTGCGCCAGACGCCCGGCCTCCTCGGCACCCAGCGCCTGCTTCAGGCTCGCGGCATATTCGGGAATCTTCGACCAGTCGTCGACCGTCCGTTCGGTGATCTCCATGTGATACTGGAAGCCATAGGCGTTGTGGCCGACACGCATCGCCTGGTTGGCGCAGGCCGCGTTGGCGGCCAGAATTTCACCGCCCTTTGGCAGCAGCGAAACCTCCGCGCCATGCCATTGCAGCGTTTTCATCGCCGCATCGACGCCGTCAAACAGCCGGTCGGCGCGCCCGGATTTCGTCAGCTCGACAGTGGCGAGGCCAACCTCGGGCTCTTTCATCAAGCCCACCTTGCCGCCCAGCGCATCGGCCAAAAGCTGGTGCCCGAGGCAGATGCCGAGATAGGGGCGGCCGAGTTCGCGCACCCAATGCCGGATCGCCGCCTTCTCCGGCTTGAGCCAGGGATAGGCGTCTTCCTGCCAGACATCCATCGGCCCGCCCATCACCGCCAGCATGTCGAAGCCGTTGAGTGGCGGGATCGCCTCGCCCTCATCCAGCTCGACGATGTGCTCACTGTGCCCGGCCTTGCGCCAGAATTCTCCGAACACACCGCTGTGCTCGACCCTCAGATGCTGGAAGACAAGGATTTTCATGCGCGCGCTCGATGCCTGCTCGATCTTTGCCGCATCTGAAAACAATCGACGCGGTCAGGCATGAGGCACAGCAACAAAAGAGTTGAGGCAGGGCGTAGGAGCAGTCCGCGCCCCTACATGTCAGTTGATCAGTAGACGATCAGCACGAACAGCGCCGCCACCGCCTGAATGCCGATCCCGAGGAATACGATCCATAGACCAAGGCTTGCCCGTTTCGACGACTTTGCAAGACGAAGCCGCAGTTCCCGATCTCCAGGATTGTCGAGAACGCCAACGAGCGCCTTGCTGGCCCGCGCGTAGCCACCGGCAGCAAGCAGCAGGCCAATCACGGCAATCACCAGGCCTACCGCCGATGTCGTGTCGGACAGCCAGTATGTCAGATAGGTATTGTTCATCGCGTCCTCCTGGGCAGATCAAGGCGCTGATTGGCGACGTCAGGCCAAGTGCGCAAGTTGACGCACTTGGATGTGAAGCCCGTCCCAATCAGTCTTCCTCGTCATATCCAAGCAGGGTCAGGAGTTGGTCGACAAGCAATTCGGCCACTGTCCGATTGACGGCAAGCTCTATCGCCCCGTCGTCAGTCTCGAGATTCAGCAGCGCCAGAAGCGGCTCCTCGTTCACCACCGTCGTATCGACGGCCAACACCCGGTTCGGCGCCGTGTTCGTCAGTCTGGCCATGGATCAGCCCCCATTTGAGGCGCCAGCAAACCACCACGCGCGGCGTCTGTCGAGGAGATGGCACACATTGCTTGTCACAACATGCAAAGCATGTTCCATTCCGGCACAGAAACCTCTGGCACGTTCCATGCAAGACATTGTTTGCCGGCGATAGCCGGAACCTGGTTTGTATCAAATCAGGGACAGGTTCGCCGGGGGTGGGGATGGGGTTTCCCCCCGGCGAACTCCTGCTTTCAAGCAGGGCCGTTCGACGCGCAGCCGCCTAGCCGTGCCCCAGCAGCGCCGTCACCGATATCGCCGCCAGCGCCAGAACCGCCAGCTTCCAGAAATCGCGCCGTTGCCTGAGGCCCGGCAAGCCAAGCGGCTTGATCAGCTGGATCGCCATGATGGCCAGGATAACGAGCGAAAGCGCTTTCGACATGCCGTCTTTGATCAACTTCGCGCGCGCCTGTCAAAGTAGCATCGGCAATCTGCTATCGTTGCAACCGGCCCTTAGCATTCCCGCCAAAGGCTGCGCGTGATCTGGTGAACAGCGGAAGTGCGCAAAACCACGTCGGAATATCAGTCAAATCGGAACTTGCAGGCCGCCTCTTAAACCAAGGTCAAATGGACGCCCCGTCCGCCAGGCGGGTACAGATGTGCCAACAAAGACGCCCTCAAGGGCCAAAATCCTGGGAAGGAAACGCCATGCCATCTCGCTATCACGAGGTCTATGACGGTTGGGTCCGCGATCCCGAAGGCTTCTGGGCCGAGGCGGCAAGGGCGATCGACTGGTTCAAGCCCTGGGACAAGGTCTTCGACGCCGAAGGCGGCGTCCATGGCCAGTGGTTCTCAGGGGCCGAATGCAACACCTGCTACAACGCGCTCGACCGCCATGTCGCTTCCGGCCGCGCCGAGCAGGTGGCCCTGATCCACGACAGCCCGATCACCGGCACCCAGAAAAAATTCACCTATGCCGGGCTGCTCGCCGAGGTGAATGCACTGGCCGCCGTGCTCGCCGACCAGGGCGTGCAAAAAGGCGATCGCGTCATCATCTACATGCCGATGGTGCCGGAAGCTGCCTTTGCCATGCTGGCCTGCGCCCGCCTCGGCGCCATCCATTCCGTGGTGTTCGGCGGCTTTGCCGCCAAGGAAATCGCCACCCGCATCGACGACGCCACGCCCAAGCTGATCATTTCCGCTTCCTGCGGCATCGAGCCGGGCCGCGTCATCGCCTACAAGCCGCTGCTCGACGGTGCCATCGAGCTCTCCGCGCACAAGCCCGAAGCTTGCGTGATCCTGCAGCGGCCGCAGCTGACCTGCGATCTCGTTGCCGGTCGCGACATCGACTATGCCGAGGCGGTAGGCAGCGCCAAGGCCGCCGGACGCACCGTCGAATGCGTCTCGGTCGCCGCCACCGACCCGCTTTATGTGCTCTACACCTCGGGCACCACCGGCCAGCCCAAGGGCGTTGTCCGCGACAATGGCGGCCACATGGTCGCGCTCAAATGGTCGATGGAAAACGAATTCGGCGTCAAGCCGGGCGAGGTTTTCTGGGCGGCGTCCGATGTCGGCTGGGTCGTCGGCCACTCCTACATCGTCTATGGCCCGCTACTGCACGGCGCCACCACCATCCTGTTCGAGGGCAAGCCGGTCGGCACGCCCGATGCTGGCACATTCTGGCGTGTCATTTCGGAACACGGGGTGGTCGCGCTGTTCACAGCCCCCACCGCTTTCCGCGCCATCAAGAAAGAGGACCCGCAAGGCCTGTTCGTCCCGCAATACGACCTGACAAAATTCCGCACGCTGTTCCTCGCCGGCGAGCGCGCCGATCCCGAAACCATCAAATGGGCCGAGCACAAGCTCAATGTGCCGGTCATCGACCATTGGTGGCAGACTGAAACAGGCTTTCCGATCAGCCAGAACCCGGTCGGGCTTGGGCTGTTACCGGTCAAATACGGCTCGCCCGGCGTGCCGATGCCCGGCTACGACGTGCGTGTGATCGACGATGCCGGCCATGACGTGCCGCGCGGCACACTCGGCAATGTCGTGCTCAAGCTGCCCTTGCCGCCTGGCTGCCTGCCGACGCTGTGGCATGCCGACGAGCGCTTCTTCAACGCCTACCTCGCCGAGTTCCCCGGCTACTACAAGACCGCCGACGCCGGCTACATCGACGACGAGGGCTACCTGTTCATCATGGCCCGCACCGACGACATCATCAACGTCGCCGGCCATCGCCTGTCGACGGGCGGCATGGAAGAGGTCGTGGCCGAACATCCCGATGTCGCCGAATGCGCGGTGATCGGCATCGCCGACGCGATGAAGGGCCAGATCCCTTGCGGCTTCATCGTGCTCAACTCAGGCGTCGACCGCGACACCGGCATGATCGAGAAGGAAGTCGTCGGCCTTGTCCGCGACCGCATCGGCCCGGTCGCCGCCTTCAAGATGGTGGTCACCATCAAACGCCTGCCCAAGACGCGATCAGGCAAGATCCTGCGCGGCACCATGCAGAAGATCGCCGATCGCGAGGACTGGAAAATGCCCGCCACCATCGACGATCCGGCGATCCTCGACGAGATCACCGAAGCGCTGAAGGCTAGGGGCATCGGGGTCTAGGCTCCTGCCCCACCAATCCTGAAGCCTCTGACAGGACTATCCGTGCGGCATGCGCTCGAATGTCTGCAGCGCGGGATCCATCGTGTCCCAGGCATGGCCGCGGCTGGTGTATGTGACCACCCGCGGGTTGAACTGGCCAGGTTCGTCAAGACTGGTCGCGTGGACCGCAATCACGTCCGGCATGGCCACGAATGTCAGGTAAACAGGCGTTCCGCAGGTCGGGCAGAAAGCATGGATCTTTTCATTGCCGCTGTCGGCCACGACCCGCCAGCTGTTTGCTTCGCCGGTGATCGTCACATCGGTGCGCTGGGGGAAGGTCAGATAGGACCCATGCCCCGTGCCGCTGCGTTTCTGGCAATCGCGGCATTGGCAGTGGTTCTCGAAGACCGGTTCGCTGCCCGTTTCATAACGGATCGCGCCGCACGCGCATCCGCCGCTATAGCGTTTGGTCATGACATTCTCCCGCAAGTGCTGATCGGCAGGGCAAGGGATCAGGCCGATTTCGGCTTGGCGAAAACGTCAATGGCGCGGCCGGTTTCCAGGAAGGATTTCAGGCTGGACAGCACGATTGGCCAGCCCTTGCTGATACCCTTCGCCATGCCGCTGCCGGCTTCGAGCTCGTCATGGGTGACGGTCAGCCGCACCATGTTGTCGTAGTCCTCGATGTCGAAAGTCACCCGGCTGTAGCTTGCCGGATTTGCCGCCTCGGACGGGTCTGCCCAGGTGAAGACGAGGCGGCGCGGCGGCGCGGTCTCGACGACCTTGCCGACAACTTTGACTGCCCGCTCGCCATCGGCCTGGACATGTTCCCATTTCGAGCCGGGTTTCCAGTCCGAGACGTTTTCATGGCCCCAGTAGCGCCTTGCGACGTCCGGTTTGGTGATGGCCTCGAACACCTTTTCCGGCGTCGAGAAAATATAGGTCACGTAGACAAAACTGGTTTTCTCTTGGGTCATCGTCATTCTCCTTCGAGTTCCTTTTTCAGGTCGTGCAGCAGGGCAAGCCGCTGACGTTCGAATTTCCGCACCCACCGTTCGTAGACCTCGTGCAGCGGCACGGGGTTGATGAAATGCAGCTTTTCCCGGCCACGCCTGACCGTGCTCACCAGGTTGGCCGCCTCCAGGATTTCGAGGTGCTGCGTGGCGGATTGCCGAGCCATTTCAAGGTTTTCGCAAAGCTGGCCAAGCGTCTGCCCGTTCTTTTCACAAAGCAGGTCAAGCAGCCTTCTGCGTGTCGCGTCGCCCAGCGCTTTGAAAACCTTGTCAGCGTCCATCAGTCTCACTCGTTGTGGGGGTATAATATGCAGGTAAATACCTGCATGTCAAATGCCTGCTAAGCTCGCCGCGTGCAGATGAGCGCACCGCGCACTGAGGGGCCGCGCGCTGGAACGGCCGGCATCGTCCGCTTCGGTATTGCGCCGCAGCGACGCGCAGGGCACTTTGCCCGCGAACGGGCATATCGGGGATTGTTGCATGCGAAACTGGGTCATCAGGTACTGGTATTCATTCTCTATGACCGGCCTGCTGTTGGGCACGCTGTTTTTTGCCGCGTCGCTGACGCCAACATTGATCCCGCGCAACTATGTCACCCAGGGCGCGCTGTCGGGTTTTTCGGCAGCCGCCGGCTACGGCGTCGGTTTTTTCCTGCGCTGGCTGTGGCGCTATCTCGAACTGCCTGAACTCAGGTCCGGCGTGCTCAGGATTTCCAAGCTTGTCGGCGCCATTGCCTGCGGCATGATCGGCCTGGTCTTCCTGTGGCGCGCGGCCGAGTGGCAGAACTCGATTCGCAGCCTGATGAAGCTCCCTCCTGTCGACACCGGCCACCCGCTTGAGGTCGGTGCGATAGCGCTCCTCACCTTCATCGTCTTGATCGCGCTTGCGCGCCTGTTCAACGTGACGCTGCATTACGTCTCGGGCCAGCTGCGCCGCTTCGTGCCGACGCGCGTCTCCTATGTCATCGGCACCACACTCGTCGTGCTGCTGTTCTGGTCGGCCGCCGACGGCATCATCTTCCGCTATGGCTTGCGCGCCATGGACAGCTCGTTCCAGCGCCTCGACGCGCTGATGCCGCCCGACACCCAGCAGCCTTCCGATCCGGAAAAGACCGGCAGCGCCGCCTCGCTGGTACGCTGGCAGGACCTCGGCCGCATGGGCCGCTCCTACATCGCCACTGGCCCCAACAGCGCCGACATCGGCAGCCTCACCGGCAAGCCGGCCAAGGAGCCGGTGCGCGTCTATGTCGGGCTGCAATCCGCCAAGACAGCGCAGGAGCGCGCCAGGCTCGCTTTGGAAGAACTCAAGCGCGCCGGCGGCTTCGAGCGTTCGACGCTTGTCATTATCACCCCCACCGGCACCGGCTGGGTCGACGAGCAGGCCATCGACCCGATCGAATTCCTGCACAATGGCGATGTCGCCTCCGTCGCCACGCAATACTCCTATCTCGCCAGCTGGATGTCGCTGCTTGTCGAGCCGGGCTATGGTGCTGAACAGTCGCGCGCCTTGTTCCACGAGGTCTATGGCTATTGGCGCACCTTGCCCAAGGACACGCGGCCGAAGCTCTACCTCTTCGGTCTCAGCCTCGGCGCCTTGAGCACGGAGCTTTCCAACGAGCTGTTCGAAGTGCTGGGCGATCCCTACCAGGGCGCCTTGCTCAGTGGCCCGCCTTTCGCCAGCCGCATCTGGCGCTCGATCACCGACGACCGCAATCCCGGCACACCCGAATGGCTGCCTGAGTTCCGCGACGGCTCTTATGTCCGCTTCACCGCCCAGAAGAACGCGCTCGACATTCCAGGTGCTGAGTGGGGGCCGCTCAGGCTGGTCTACCTGCAATATGCCTCGGACCCGATCGTCTTTTACGAAACCCACTCGCTCTACCGCGAGCCGGACTGGATGAAGACGCCGCGCGGACCGGATGTCTCACCGCAACTGCGTTGGTATCCCGTCGTCACCTTCCTGCAGCTGACGCTCGACCTCGCCATGGCGACAACCGCCCCCATGGGCTACGGCCACGTCTACGCCGCCGAGCACTACATCGACGCCTGGATGCAGGTCGCCGACATCCAGGGCTGGTCACCAGACGACGTCGCCAGGCTGAAGCAGCATTTCATCGACAAGCGGAAGTGACCGCTTTTCAAGACGTCAGCGGATGAGGTCCGCCACCTTGGCACCCAGCGCCTGGACCAGGTCGTCCGGGCGCATGCGGATCTGCAACCCTCTCTGGCCGCCATTGAGATAAACCTCGTCCTCCAGCGTCGCCATCTCCTCGACCGCCGTTGGCACCTGCTTGCGCTGGCCGAAGGGCGAGATGCCGCCGACCTTGTAACCGGTCAGCCGCTCCGCGTCGGCGGGTTTCATCATCTGCGCCGACTTGGCGCCGAAGGCTGCCGCGACCTTCTTCATGTTGACCTCCTGGTCGGAGGGCACCACCACGCAGGCCGGCTTGCCGTCGGCTTCCACCATCAGCGTCTTGAGCACGATGGATGCGGGCACGCCCATCGCCTCGGCCGCCTGCAACCCGACACGCTCGGCGCCGGCATCATAGTCATAGGTGGCGACAGCAAAGGCGACACCTGATTTGGCGAGCATCAACGTGGCGGGCGTGGTCTTGGACATGCCCTGTTTTGCAACAGCGCCCCGGCGGCGCGCAAGGGCGCGGTTCGGTCAATGAGTGGAAAGCAGACTGGCAGCTTTCGGGCTGCTACTTCGGGAAAGCTGCCCTTCGCCTAATCAACGACCTTCGGCATCTTCGGCAGGGAAGCGCCCCAGATCGGTCGTTCGGTGCTGCACTCGATCATCTCCCAAGCGGTCGTTCGCTTTGGAATGACGTTCACTTCGCCTTTACCGGGATTATGGCAACCTCTCCGATCATGCGGGCCGGTCCGAATTTTCACCACTGATTGGATCTATGAACTACTACAATGTCATAGGTTTGCTGAACACGAGCATGGCTGCGATATTCTGTATCGCGCTGCTAACGATATGGCGAAACAATCGCGCCCTGAAATATATAGGGGTGCTCAGCCTATCTTATGGGATTCGGTCGCTGTGCTTCGGCATTTTCTACTTTGCCTTCTCCCTTGAAAATCCGGTTTTGCGATATTCGGCGAACATCTTCCTCCTGTTCGCGATAATGCTGCTCTCTATCGGCTTGTCCAATCGGCGCTTACGACAGCCTCGCTACGGCGCTCTCCTTGCTATCGCTGCGATCACGCTCGGACCGCTCTACTATTATCAGTTCATCGAACCGAACCTGCTCGCCCGCGTCATCATCCTCAATTCTGGGCTGGCCCTGCTCAGCCTCGTGATGTTGTGGGATGTCGCGAGGGCGCCGCGCCGCTCTCCGGTCGAGCAGGTGCTACTCGGGTTGTTGCTCGTATCTAGCGCAGGCTATCTTCTTCGCCCGTTCTTCCTGATCGCGTCAGGGGCCTCTGGCGAGCGGTTCGAAAGTTCCTACTGGCTTGTCGTTTCGATTTCTGATGCTCTTATCTGCGCGATGACCGCTGTTGGTGTGCTTGCGGTGATTGCAAGCGACGTGATGGATGAAATCAAGACTGATGCACTGATCGACACCCTATCCGGATTGTTCAATCGCCGCGGCTTCCAGCCGCGCGCACTAAGAGCATTAACGAAGCGGACGGCCGGCAACCCGCCTGCCATGATCCTCGCTGATCTCGACCACTTCAAATCGATCAACGATCTATTCGGCCATAGCGGCGGCGACTTGATCATTCGGAGGTTTTCCGAGGTTCTCAAGCAGAAGGCGCCTGGCGATGCGATCATGGCGCGTCTTGGTGGTGAAGAATTCGCAGTCATGTTGCCTTCAAATGCGAGCGCCTCTGCCTACCAATTGGCGGAAGAGATAAGAACAGCGTTTAAACAAATCGCATTCGACACCGTGTCGGGTGAGGCACAGCCGACGGCCAGTTTCGGCGTCGCGATTGCGCGGGAGGATGAAGGCCTCCCGTCTTTGATCGAGCGTGCCGATCATGCCCTCTATAGGGCAAAGGGCAACGGTCGAGATCGCGTTAATCTTGCCGAGTAAGCCACGCTAATATGGCCCTGTCGGAGGGCTACTGCAAACGCCGGACCGACAGTCCGCTATCTATGTTGGACGTCCCAAGATCGGACAGTCCGCCGGCCCCGGCTCTGCCGTCCGTGGGAAACCGAACGAATGGCAAGTTTCGGGCGGCGACGGAAGCACCCCGAACGGCCGACTTGACGTCGAGAGCAGGCGCTGCCAGTCACGACTGCGACTCACATCATAGGCGTCTTGAGCACGATTGCGGGCGCCCCATCGCCTCGGCTACTGCCCGAGGCTCCAGGCGCCGGCATCGTCGTGAACGGCTAGGACCGTCAGCCGCGCCGAGCGGCCTCGATCGCCGCGACGTCGATCTTCCGCATCTCCATCATCGCGGCGAATGCGCGTTTTGCTTCGTCACCGCCGACAGCCATCGCCTCGCTCAGCACGCGCGGCGTGATCTGCCAGGAGATGCCCCATTTGTCCTTGCACCAGCCGCAGTCACTTTCCTGGCCGCCATTGCCGACGATGGCGTTCCAGTAGCGGTCGGTCTCTTGCTGGTCGTCGGTGGCGATCTGGAACGAGAAGGCTTCGTTGTGCTTGAATGTGGGCCCGCCATTGAGGCCGAGACAGGGGATGCCGGCGACCGTGAACTCGACCGTCAGCACATCGCCCGCCTTGCCGGACGGATAGTCTCCGGGCGCACGATGGACGGCATTCACCGAGCTGTCAGGAAAAGTCTCGGCATAGAAGCGGGCTGCAGCCTCGGCGTCCTTGTCGTACCAGAGGCAGATCGTGTTCTTGGCAATTGTCATTGCTCATCCTCCCGTATTGAAGCCCGTTCCCGCCCGATTTCGCAATGCCTGAAAGGCTATAGCAGCATCGGTGCTGGGTCGAGCGCCGACGCCATCAGTCCTGACATCACCACCCATTGACGAACTCATACCCGATTGGCTATGAGTTTGTCATAGTCAATCGGGTATGAGTTATGTCTCAGCTTCAGGACGCCGTGTTCCGGGCGCTCGCCGATCCCACACGCCGCGGGCTGTTCGAGCGCCTCTGCCGCGAGGGCGATACGTCAGTCGTGGGGTTGTTGGCCGGGGCCGGCGTCTCCCAGCCGGTGGTTTCCAAACACCTCAAGATACTGAAGGCAGCGGGGCTCGTGCGCGACCGGCACGAAGGCCGCTACACCTATTACAGCGCCGAGCGCGACGCGCTCGGGTCGCTGATCGACTGGACGAGCCAGATGACCGGATTCTGGCAGAACCGCTTCGACGATCTCGACAATCTGCTCAAGAGGATGGACCAATGACCGAAACGATGGAAACAACACGCTCAGTCGTGGTCGAGCGCGATTTTCCCCATCCGCCGGAAAAGCTCTGGCGCGCGCTCACCCAACCCCATCTCATCGCCGAATGGCTGATGAACAACGATTTCGTCCCCGAAGCAGGCCGCCGCTTCACGCTTTCGGCCGACTGGGGCCAGGTCGATTGCGAGGTCGAGACTGTCGAGCCGAACCGCTCGCTCGCCTATCGCTGGGACACCAAGGACCTCAGAAGCGTCGTCACCTGGACGCTCATCCCCACCGCTTCAGGCACAAGTCTGCGCATGGAGCAGCGCGGTTTTACGGCCGAGCAGAAGTCCTATTTCCAGGGCGCGTCGGTTGGCTGGCCGCGCTTCATCACCCAGTTGGGCGAAGTCGTATCGAAGCTGGACTGACCGCGCGTCGCGTGGCGACCATCAATCGAATTTGGGAATTGTTGGAATGAACCTCACCATCCGGAAAATCCATCGCGGGGCGTCTGTCGCCTTCAGCTTGGCCGTAGCCTCGATCTTTGCCGGCATGGCCATCACCCAACTGCCCGAATGGTTCTACTATTTGCCCCTGCCGCCGCTGGCCGTGCTTTTGCCCACCGGCATTTACATGTTCGCTCTGCCTTATCTCAGCGGGCAGCGAGAGCCAGCCCAGAAGGGCCATGCATGATGGCCGAGAAAGAAACTGCCGGGCCAAAACTCCTGTCCGGCGGCAACCCGCAGATAGCAAAGGGGTATGGCGACCCTGTCGTGCAGGCATACATCGACGCCATGCCCGGCTGGAAATCGGACGTAGGACGCCGCCTCGACGCCCTTGTCTCCGAAGCGGTTCCCGGCGTCGCCAAGGCCGTGAAGTGGAACTCGCCATTTTACGGGGTCGAGCAAGGAAGCTGGTTCCTCGGGTTCCACTGCCTCACCAAATACGTCAAGGTCGCGTTCTTCAGGGGCGCATCCCTCTCGCCGCTCCCGCCCGGCACCTCGAAGCAGGCGGACGTCCGCTATCTCGACATCTACGAAGACCGCCCATTCGACGAGCGCCAGTTCGCCGAATGGGTCAAGCAGGCAAGCGCCTTGCCCGGCGTAAGGATGTGAACCGCCCCGACCTGCAATGCGGTCAGGCCGGCTGCACCTCGATCGTCACATGCGACAGGTCGTGGATATGGGCGAGCTTGGACTTGTAGGTCGCAGGCGTCGCCGGCGCGCTCGACTTCAGCGACACGATCGCCGCATGATGGCCGGGCCCGACCTGCCAGACATGCAGGTCGGTGATCACGTCCTTGTCGGTCTGCATCGCCTCGCGGATCTCGTCCGGCAGGTCCTCGCCGGCAGGCGTGTAGTCGACCAGCACCCGGCCGGCGTCGCGGATCAGCGTCCACGACCAGCGCGCGATGACAATCGCGCCGACGATGCCGATCGCCGGGTCGAGCCACAGCCAGCCATAGATCGCCCCCGTCACGAGCGCGAAGATGGCGAGCACCGAGGTCAGCGCGTCGGCCAGCACATGCACATAGGCGGCGCGCAGATTGTTGTCGTGGCCGCCATGGCCATGGTCGTGGTGATGGCCATGCGCATGATCGTGGCCGCCGTCATGCAGCAGCCATGCGCTGGCGAGATTCACGCCTAGCCCGACCACGGCGATGATCGCCGCCTCGCGGAAATTGATCGCCACCGGGTTCATCAGCCTGAAAAAGCTCTCCCAGCCGATATAGGCCGCAACGATCGCCAGGATCACCGCACTGGCAAAGGCGGCGAGGTCGCCGACCTTACCGGTGCCGAAGGTGAAGCGCGGATTATGCGCCTGCCGCCGCGCGAAAACATAGGCAAGGGCTGCGATCAGCATCGCCGCCGCATGCGTCGACATGTGCCAGCCGTCCGCCACCAGCGCCATCGAGCCGTAGATCGTGCCGGCAACGATCTCCACCACCATCATCGTCGCCGTCAGCGCGATGACGAACATCGTGCGCCGCGCGTTGCGGTCGTGGCGCTCGCCCAAAAAGACATGGTCGTGCGCCGCCGCGAAAGGCGCGTGCGCATGATCATGATGGTGGTCATGCCCGTGCGGGTGTGGATGGGCGTGGGTCATTTCAAATAGGTCCTGATGACATCGATAAGTTCTTCGCCGCCGCGCTGGCGTTCCGCAGGATCGGCCGGTTCAAGCACGTGGTCGCGGATATGGTCTTCCATCAGCTCGGCCGTCAGCCCGCCGACAGCGCCGCGCACCGACGCCACCAGCTGCAAGACGTCGGCACAGCCGAGCTCGGCCTCCAGCGCGCGCTCCACCGCCTCGACCTGGCCCTTGATGCGGCGCACCCGGGCGAGCAGCTTGGCCTTTTCCTTGATGACATGCGACATCGCTACCTCGCTATAATATAGGGGGGTACCCTATTTCATCTCCAGGCGGACGGCAATGCGCAATCGAAACGAACGTCCATGATCATTCGTTGACCCCGCCTGCCCTTCCCGCCACTGTCCGCGATTGGATTCGGCAAAATCGGCAGGAGCGTTGCATGAAGCTCGACGGCAAGACGGCGATCATCACAGGCGGCGCCAGGGGCATCGGCTATGCGATTGCCGAGCGCTTCCTCAGGGAAGGCGCGCGCGTGGTCATCGCCGATATCGACCAGGAGCAGGGCAACGCCGCCGAGCGCGATCTGGAAAAGCTCGGCCAGGCGCGTTTCGTCCGCTCTGACGTCGGCAAGCGCCTCGACGTCCACAATCTTGTCGCCTCCACCATCGATGCCTTCGGCGACGTCGACATCCTGGTCAACAATGCCGGCATCGACCATCAGGCCGATTTCCTCGACGTCACCGAAGACGATTTCGACCGCGTGCTGCGCGTCAACCTCAAGGGCGCTTTCCTCGCCGGTCAGGCGGTCGCGCGCTTCATGGTCGACAAGGTCAAGTCGGGCGCAGCACCCGGCGCGATCATCAACATGTCCTCGGTCAATGCGGTCGTGGCCATCGCCGACCAGGTGCCTTATGCCGTGTCCAAGGGCGGCATAACCCAGCTGACAACTGTCATGGCGCTAGGGCTTGCGCCATACGGCATCCGCGTCAACGCCATCGGCCCCGGCTCGATCTCCACCGACATGCTGGCCCGCGCCAAGGCCGACCCGGCGGCGAAAGCCCGCATGCTGTCGCGCACCCCGCTCGGCCGCATCGGCGAGCCGGACGAGATCGCCTCGATCGCCGCGTTCCTCGCCTCCGACGACGCCAGCTACATCACCGGCCAGACCATTTTCGCCGATGGCGGACGCCTCGCGCTCAACTACACGGTCCCTGTCAAAGGCTGACGCAAATATAGTCCAGGACCCCGACCTCCTGCTGACAGACTGCTGTCAGGAGGGGTGTGCGATACTCCTCTTGTTCAAGATAAGGAGGAGCCGACATGACCACGTTCACGCCTGACATTTTTCGCGCCATCAGGCATTATGCCGGCAAGGTCAGGACCATGCACAATGAGATCCGCACCGAGCGCTTCATGAACGCGCTGCCCAATGATATCCGCAAGGACATCGGCTGGCCCGATCGCTTTCTCTCGCGCCGCGCTGACCACAACTGACACCAAAGCCTGCACAAGGACACTCCAATGACCGCCTCCAAAACCATCGGCGTCTTGTTCATCGAAGGTTATGCCGACTGGGAATACGGCCTGCTTGCCGCATCGGCGGTCGAATGGTTCGGCGCCCGCGCGGTGGCGATTTCGCCGCATGCCTCGCCGCTGACCTCGATCGCAGGCTTCAGCCTCATCGCCAAACGCAGCGCCGATCCGGCGGAAAACCAGGATCTCGACGCGGTTGCGATCATCGGTTCGGATGGATGGGCTGCGAAGGATGCACCCGACGTCGCGCCACTGCTCAAGGCGGTTGCCGCACGCGGCGGCGTTGTCGGTGGCATCTGCGCCGGCACGCTGGCGCTCGCCCGTGCCGGCCTGTTCGAAAGCGTCAAACACACCAGCAACGGCCGCGACTGGATCCTCGGCCATGAGCCGGTCTATGCCGGTGCCGCAAATTACCAGGATGTGCCGCACGCCGTTGCCGACAACAAGATCGTCTCCGCGCCGGGCTCGGCGCCCGGCACTTTCGCCGCGGCCTTCCTTCAAACGCTGTATCCCGAGCAGAGCGACCAGATCGACGAGATGCGCGCCATGTTGCTCGCGAGCATACCATGTTCGCGCGCGAGCATGGTGACGGCTCCTGACAATACGCTGTCAGGAGCCCTGTGCCATGATAGAATGAAGAGTTCCGCATTGCGCCCATGAGGTTGTGGCATGAAAAGCTGGACGGACAGGCTCAACAGGCCAGGCAGCAACGGCATCAAGCCGTCGCCGCGCAGCTTTTCGGATGTCGTTGAAGGCCAGTCGATGCTGATACCCACAGCCCGGCAGGTCGACGACTTCATCCGCGCCATTCCCGAGGGCACGCATCTCGATGTGCGCACCCTGCGCCGGGAACTGGCCCGGCACCACGGGGCCGAAGTCACCTGCCCGGTGACCATCGGCTACCATCTGCGAACGGTGGCGGAGGCAGCCAACGAGGACATTGGGCGCGGCGCCCCGCTAACCGGCATCACGCCGTTCTGGCGCGTGCTCGACAAGACGACGCCCACCACGGGCAAACTTTCATTTGGCCAGGACTTCGGCGCGGCCCAGCGCCGACGCGAAGGCCTGCCGGACTAGCTTTTTGACTTTGCGCATTGTCACGGACGCCGAGCGCCCCCACTTGGCTAAGAACAGCGCGAGACTTTGAGGGGTTTTCGATGAGACGCGCCGACAGGCTGTTCCAGATCGTACAGCATCTCCGCGGTGGCCGCCTGGTCACCGCGCACAAGCTGGGCGCGTGGCTCGAGGTTTCCGAGCGCACGATCTATCGCGACATCTCCGACCTGCAATCGACGGGTGTGCCGATCGATGGCGAGGCCGGGGTGGGCTATATGATGAGGGAAGGTTTCGACCTTCCACCGCTGATGTTCACACGAGACGAAATCGTAGCCTTGGTAGCCGGCGCCCGCATGGTCCGCGCCTTTGGCGGTGCCGCCATGGCGCGCGCCGCCGACGAGGCGCTGGTCAAGATCGGCGCGGTGCTGCCCGACTCCGAAAAGGACCGCATCGCCCGCACCGAAATCCACGCGCCGATGTGGGTGGTCTCCGATGCCGACCGCGAGGCGATCGACCTGATCGAGCGCGCCGTCGAAAAGCGTCAGGTGCTCAAGCTCGACTACAGCGACGAAGCCGGCAGCGGTTCGGCGCGTGAGGTGCGCCCGCTCGGCCTGTGGTTCTGGGGCAAGGTCTGGACGCTGATCGCCTGGTGCGAGATGCGCAACGATTTCCGCGCCTTCCGCATCGACCGCATCGGCTCGGTCGCCTTGGCCAGCCGCACCTTCAAGCCCGAACGCGGCAAGCTTTTGGTCGACTATTACCGCAGTGTCGAACGCAGCGAATCCTTCGGCACTCCGGATCGAAATTCCCGCGGCTGACGCATCCTCCCATCGTCAGCCCCGATGAGCTGGCCCGGCCCAAAGCCGGGCCATTTTTCTTTGTGTGCACAGGCAGGTTGAATCTGCTTTGGCCGATGAACTTTCACTCCTGAAAGAGATCGGAATGGGAGCCGGTCCGAACCAGATGCAACTCATCGCCGACAATCCGATAGATCAGGAGCCAGTCCGGTTCGATATGGGCATCGCGGTAGCCTTTCCAGTCACCTCTCAGCGGATGATCCTTGAAACGCTCCGGCAGAACTTCTTGGGCTAGCAGCAACAATAGGATCTCGCGCATTTTGCGCATGTCCTTGCCGCGTTTTTCGACCCGCTTCACGTCTCGCCGAAACTGGGCGGAGCGAAGCGGTGTCAGCATGTCAGATACCGAGGTCCTTGAACAACTCGTCCGCCGTCGAGAAGCTCTTTCCCTTGCCTGCATCCAATTCCGCCATCGCCTTTCGGGTTGTGGCGTTTGGCACTTTCACCGGGAAGGGAAACTCCTTGTCGGCCGCCACCCGCGTCAACAACAGCCGGATCGCATCCGACACCGACAACCCCATGGCGGCCAAGGCTTCGGTCGCCTCTTCCTTGGTGGCGGTATCGATTCTTGCCCGCACAACGGTTTCAGCGGTCATGATTGCAAACTCCTTGTAGCCACAATGTAGCTACAAATTCCAATTTCTGCAAGAGTTTGACTTGATCAACCTCTGACCACGGTTCAAGAGAATGAGATTGGAGCGGGATTCTTGCAAGTCGCAGTTTCCCCCGATCTGGCTAGCTTGAACAACCCTGATGAAGGACTTCGCCCATATGGACATGGATATCCGCGAAATCGACGGCGCCTGCCACTGCGGCACGGTCCGTCTACGCGTCAGGCTGTCAGACGGCCTGCGCAGCGCGCGCCGCTGCACCTGCTCATACTGCCGGATGAAGGGCGCGGTCGCCCTGTCGGCCGACCTCGGCGGCGTCGATGTCGTATCAGGCGAAGAAGCTCTCACCCTCTACCAGTTCAACACCATGGCCGCGAAGCACTACTTCTGCTCGAAATGCGGCATCTACACCCACCACCAGCGGCGGTCGAACCAGAACCAGTACGGCGTCAACGCGGCCTGCCTCGAAGGCATCAGCCCGTTCGACTTCACCGAGATTCCGGTCATGGACGGCGTCAACCATCCGTCAGACCGCAAGGGTGGCGCATCAGGCTCGGGCATCGCCGGCATCCTGAAGTTCATCGCCAGCGAATAAGCCGGCTCGCATCGCCAGCGGCTGGACCTGTCCCGCCGCTCAGCCTTGCGTTTTCGCCTTCACGGCCCACGCCCGCGCGACAAGCTCGATCGGCCCGCTCGATCCCAGCCGCTCGGCAAGCCGCGCCTTGAGTTTTGCCCTGCCATCCTCTGTCAGGCTCATGCAGTAGCCGGGGGCTGGGCCTGAGCCGAGCGTGAACGGCAGCCAGAACGCCTCGAAATCCTCGAACCGCGTTTCGATCTCCATCGGCGCGATGACAACGTCGCGCAATCCGGCTTGCTGGACGAGGCCCACCAAGCCGTCTTTGGTGCAGAACGGAAACCGCTTGCCCTCGCCGAGTTCTGCCGCACTCGGATCGATGTCGACGGCAGCCTTCCAGAACTGGTTGATGAAGCCGATGCCGCCACCGGGATAATCCCAGACATAAAACGACAGCAGCCCACCAGGCTTCAGCACCCTTTGCATCTCGGCCAATGCCGCCGGCCTGTCGGGGATGAAGTTGAACACCAGCGCCGAGGCGACGACATCGATGCTGCCGGCCTCCGCCGGAAGCTTGAGCGCATCCGCAACCTCGAAACGCGCGCGGCCGTCGTCGATTGCTTGGCGCGCATGAGCAATGAAGTCCGCCGACTGGTCGATCAATAGGATCGAGCGCGGCGCAGCCCCGGCCAGGATGGCTGAGGTCAGCGCCCCTGTGCCGCAGCCGATCTCGAGCCAATCGGCTGCCTGCGGCGGTGCCAGCCAGGCAACGAACTTCGCCGCCACCAGCCGGCTCCACCGGCCCATATAATGTTCGTAGCTTTTGCCGGCGCTCCAGGCGTCGAATGCAGCGGATCCGCTCATCGCTGCCACCTCCGGGAATGAGATCGACCGTCTTGCACGCCACGCGATCATGCGCCCGCACAGATGTTTCGACAACCCGCGCGAACCTCAGCGGCCGCAATGCTCTTGCAATCCGCGCCGGTCAAAACACGTGGGCCTGCTTACAGATTCAACGCCGGCATGCCCGCGCCGAGAGACAACATCGATATGAAAAGACAAGCTTCCGCCCTGTCGGGCGCCATCGTAGCCGCCGCCTCGATAATCACTGTCGCGGCCTTCGCTGGCGGCCTGCTTTATCTTGACCGCAAGATGGGACGGCCTTTTATCGCGGCAGCCTCCTCCAGCGCCTCGACCGCTCGGTTTCCCGCCGACGCGGAGATCAGCCGCATCCTTGCAGACAGGATCGACGTCCAGAAGCAAAGCATCGGCATCGTCATTGGCACCATCGGGCCAGGCGGCCGCAACATCATTGCTCACGGCAGCTTCGGCGGTGTCGATCCCCGCCCGGTCGACGGCGACACGGTTTACGAAGTCGGCTCGGTGACAAAGGTGTTTACCGGCCTGCTGCTGGCCGAAATGGCGAGGCGTGGCGAAGTCGCGTTGAACGACCCGGTGGCCAAGCACCTGCCCATGAACGTCGCCGTTCCCGAACGCGGCGGCAAGGTGATCACGCTTGCCGATCTCGCCACGCACATGTCAGGCCTGCCGCGCATGCCCGATAATTTCGAGCCGACGAACGAAACCAACCCCTATGCCGATTACACGTCCGAACAGATGTTTGCGTTCGTGTCGAGCTACCAGCTGCCGCGCGACATCGGCTCGGAATATGAATACTCGAATCTCGGAGCCGGCCTGCTCGGCCAGGCGCTCACCCAGCGCGCGGGCAAGGATTATGAAGCCCTGGTCCAGGAGCGCATCACCGGACCGCTCGCCATGCACAGCACGGTGATCGAGCTCACGCCGCGCCTGAGTGGCCGCATGGCGACCGGCCACAACGAGATGCTGGAAATCGCGCCCAACTGGGACCTGCCGGCATTTGCCGGCGCGGGCGCCTTGCGCTCGACGGCCAACGACCTGCTGGCCTTCCTCGCCATGACGCTCAGCACCGACAAGACGCCGCTGACCACAGCCCTTGCCGACACGCTGGCGACGCGCCGCGCAATCGGCGACCAGGAGACCTCCGCGGCCCTCGGCTGGGTCGTCACCAAGAGCAGCAATGGCGAGATCGCCTGGCACGATGGCGGCACCGGTGGCTATAGCGCCTTTATCGGCTTCCACCCTGGCTTGAAGACAGGCGTCGTCGTCTTGTCCAACGCCAACACCGGTGTCAGCGACATCGGCCTGCATCTGCTCAATCCCGAGATACCGCTGACCAAACCCAAGCCGCGCCACAACGAGGCCGCTATCGATCCAAAACTCTTCGACAACTATGTCGGCCGCTACCAGCTCGCGCCTGACGTGATCCTCACCGTCATGCGCGACGATGACAGCCTGTTTGCCCAGTTCACCGGCCAGCCCAGGCTGCATCTGTTTTCCGAAGGCGAGCATCGCTTCTTCACCAGGGAAGTCGAGGCCGCCATCAGCTTCGCGGCCCCGGCAGCGGGGCATTCGCCCAGTCTCGTCCTGCACCGGTTCGGCCGCGACATGCCCGCCCCCCGCCTGCCGGACTGATCCCGGAGCCCCTCCACCAGCGAAACAAAAAAAGGCCCCGACGGGGCCTTTTTGACGCTTCGAGCAAAAAGCTCAGAACTTGTCGTCTTCGTCTTCATCAGGCGTCTTCGACCTGAGCGCGGTGAGCTTGGCGAACACGGCGTTGGCGTCGAGCTCCCTGTCTTCGTCCTTGGGTGCGGCCTGCTGGGGCGTCAGGCGCTCGGTCAGCGATGCCGGCAAAAGCGTATCGCCGGTCGGTGCCGGGGCTTCGCGGCCGCGCGAGGCGCGCTGCACCTCGATGTCGAGGTCGATCTGCGAGCACAGGCCGAGCGCCACCGGATCGAGCGGCGTCAGCGTCGCCATGTTCCAGTGCTTGCGCTCGCGGATCTGCTCGATCGTCGCCTTGGTCGTGCCGACAAGGCGCGAAATCTGCGCGTCCTTGAGTTCGGGATGGTTCTTGACCAGCCAGTAGATGGCGTTCGGGCGATCCTGGCGCTTGGACAACGGCGTGTAGCGCGGACCCTTGCGCTTGGTCTCGGGCACGCGAACCTTGGGCTCCGACAGCTTGAGGCGGTGGTTGATGTCGCCCTCGCCCTTGGCGATCTCGGCGCGCGTCAGCTGGCCGGTCATGATCGGGTCCATGCCCTTGATGCCCTGGGCCGATTCGCCGTCGGCGATCGCCTTCACCTCGAGCGGGTGCAGCGAGCAGAACTGCGCGATCTGGTCGAACGACAGCCCGGTATTGTCGACCAGCCAGACAGCGGTCGCCTTGGGCATAAGCAGCGTATTGGCCATGCGATATATCCTCTTCGCTCGCCCGCGTCCCTCACGCGGGCGGTGGATCAAGACCACCAGAAAATGGGAAATTCGGCCCGTATATAGACGTATTCGCCGGCCACCGCAACGATTTTGGAACCGCCGGCGAACAGGCCATTTCGCCGGCAGCGACACGCAAAAAAGCCCCGCTCCGGGGCCAACCGGGAGCGGGGCCTGTCATCAAACCCACAGCTTACTTCAGCTGGTCGGCGGCCTTTTCAAGTGCTGCAACAGCGCAAGCCTCGTCGAAATTGCCGCCCGGTGCGCCACCGACGCCGACAGCGCCGATGACAGCGTCGCCCGCCTTGATCGGCACGCCACCGGCCAGCACCAGAAAGCCCTCGATGTTGACGAGTTGAGCCGCGCCTGGGTTCTTGGCGACGTTTTCGGCCATCTTCGAGGTCGGCGTGCGCGACGACGACGAGGTGAACGCCTTGGCCTCGGCAGCGGCAACCGTATGCGTGCCGGCATTGTCGGCGCGAACCAGCGCGCGCAGCACACCGGCGCGGTCGACCACGGCGGCCGTCACATTGTACTTGTCGGCGGCACATGCCGCGACAGCGTTCTGGGCGATCTCGACGGCGAGGCTCGACGAGATATTCTTCTCGGTCAGCACCTGGGCGGAAGCAGCACCATTGAGGGCGACGGTGGCAGCGGCGGCGAGGAAAATGCTCTTGATCATGACTGGGTTCCTGTCCTGATGTTGCTTAGGAGAAAGCGTTTCGCTTGTCCGAGGCCAGAACTATCCAATCCACCCGCCCGGCAGAATCCGCGATGCCACCACCTGCCCTAGGTAGTGCTACCTACTTCTCCTGAAGCGTCAGCCGCACGAACTCGGCCACCGAGCTGGTGCCCAGCTTCTCCGCGATCTTCGCCCGGTGCGCGTCGATGGTGCGCACCGACACGTCGAGCGCTTGCGCCACCTCCTTGCTCGCCCAGCCTTGCGCCACCATGTCGAGCACCTCGCGCTCGCGCTCCGTGAGTTTTGCCAGAAGCGCCCGCGCCTCGCGCTTTTCAAGCCTCGCGTCGAGGCTCGCAAACCCCTGCTGCAGCGCCTCGACCAGCACCTCACCATCGACAGGCTTGGTCAAAAAGTCCTGGATGCCCGCCTTGAAAGCGCGCCTGCAGGCGGCGACGTCGCCATGCCCGGTGATCATCACAGTCGGCCAGTCGATGCCGCGCTCAGCGAGCTTCTGGTGAAGCTGCAAGCCGGAAACCTCGGGCATGCGCAAATCGACCACCAGGCAGCCGGGCCGGCCCTCGTCGACATGGGCCAGAAACGTCTTGGGATCGCCAAAAGTCTCGACCTCGATGCCATAGGTGCCGAGCAGAAACGCGATCGCCTCGCGCACCGCCTCATCGTCGTCGATCAGATAGACCTTGTACCTGCTCATGCCATGACCCTCGGCAAGGTGATCACGAACCGCGCCCCGCCGCCGGCAGCGTTTTCCGCCTCGATCCGCCCGTCGACGCGCTCCACCAGCGTCTGGCACAGCGACAGCCCCAGCCCCATGCCGTCGGCCTTGGTGGTGAAGAACGGCACAAACAGTTTTGGCAGCACCTCGGCCGCGATGCCCGGCCCGTTGTCGGCGACGATGATCTTCACGTACGCGCCCGCAACCATGGTCGCGATGGAAATCCGCGCGTCCAAAATCCCCGCCCCTTCCAGCGCATCGGCGGCGTTGCGGATCAGATTGTGCAGCACCTGCTCCATCTCGATGGCGTCGACCACCGCCTCCGGCGCCTCTGCTGAAAGCGCAAGCTCCAGCTTGACCCCGCGCCGTTCGAGATCGGCTGCTGTCAGCGCCACGATCTCGCTGACGATCCCGTTGAGCGCGCTTGGCTTTGGCTCCGGCGCCTTGTTGGAGGCATAGTCGCGCATCCGCCTGAGCATCTCGCCGGCGCGCTTGGCCTCGCGCACATTGACGTTAAGCGCCTCGGCAATCCGCCCGAGATCGGGCTTTTCAGCGCCCGCGAGCCTGAGCGCCGCCTGGCTGCGGCTCAGCACCGCGGTCAGCGGCTGGGTCAGCTCGTGGGCGATGCCCGACGCCAGCTCCCCCATGGCGTTGACGCGCGAGGCATGCGCCAGAAGCGTTTCCCGCTCCTGCAACAGCGCGCGTGCCTCCGCCTGCCGTGCCACTTGTTGCGATCTTTGCGCCGCCGCCCGCTGCCGCAAGGCAAACATCAGCGCAAACGACGCCAAGCCGGCCAAAACAGCAAACCCAAGGAATGACCGCAGCGGCAAAAGCTCGTCGAGCGGCAAGGCGCGGTCGAGCGAAAGCAAAATCTTCTGCCCCTCGCCGTCGATGACCTTTTCGAAATGCGGTGCCTTAACGAACGAAACGCCCGCGCCGGAAGCCGCAGGCAGGTCGAGCAGCTCCTGCCCGTCGAGCGTGAGCCTCAGATGCGCCCAATCAGGCCGCTCCTCCGGCTCCAGCAAAAGCCTGGCGTCGATGCCGAACACCAGCACCGCATCCGAAGGTGCCTGCGCGCGCTTCGCCAGCAGATACCGCCCATTCCCGCTCGCATGCACACCGATCTTGCCGCGCAGCTGTTCGCCGATCGCCGCGCGCAGCGGCGCCAGGTCCACGCCGCCGCCTTCGGGCACCTCGACCAGCATCCTGACCCCGCCGGGCGCGGCCCGCGCACCAACACCCGCCGCCTCGCCGGTGACCCCTCCCGCGCCACCCTCGCCCCCGAACGAAACCAGCGCGATCCAGGCGATGCGCGGATAAAACCGTGTGATGCTCTCCATCACCTGCCGCACGGCACCCAAGGGTGCCGGCTCCGCCCCGCTGGTCAGCGCGATCAGGCTGGTCATATGCGCGTCATGCTGTGCCGCCCGCTGCGAAATCAGCCGGTGCAAAGTCCGCCCCGTCACCTCCAGCTCACCCGCCAAACGCGCTCTGGACGTCTCCACCGAATAAAGCGCGAATGCCAAAAGTGCTGCGAGCCAGAGCGCGAGGCCGAAGAGCCAGGATTTTGAGAGGGATGAGGTCACGTGGGGCGAATGTTGGCCAGAAATTGATGCCACCATAATCGCGGACCAATCAGAAGGAAATGGGGTGTCTATGCGGCGACAAAGCTATCCTTATCAAGCGAGACACGTTCTGCTCAGGGGCCGGGAGCGGCCCGTATGCCTCTGGCTTCGAAGTTGGCAGTAGCAGACGTTCTCCATGCCCGATTTAGGGGCGATACCAAATTGATTGGTAGATCTTGGGGGGAGCGCCAACCATCGCTCAAAGGCCTTGGAAACCGAGCCTTCATGGATGCCAGGGGGCACGACGTCCCCCTTTTGTGCCTCTGCTTGGCACAGGATGGTGAAGCATACAGTGGTGCAAGTGTTCGTTACGCGTGGTTGCTTAACGAGACCATGTTTCGATTGCTGAGGAAATTCTCTCAGCGCTTCATGTGATCGGCGTTACCCTGCGTCTCATTGTTGCCTTGCTCTATGACCCGCTTGAGTAGCTCCATGTTGGCCTGACGATAGATTGGCTCAGATATGTCGGTCGAGGTGCGGTATAGTTTGGCTCGGACAGGCAGGCCCATCCCGCCTTGAACAACTTCGAGCTTTAGGGGCAGACGCTCTTCGTCAGACAGGCTCAATCGGAACTCAGCGAAGCCCTGCCTCTTCCCATCGACGTAGTCATAAGCCCAAACATCGAGCCCATCAGAAGTCTTGGAGCCCTCTAGAAGGAGATTATTGAAAATATAGCTTCCTTTGAGACCCTCGGTCTCAATCTCTCCATCGACTACGCCGCCATAAACGCGCAGCCTCATTCTCACTGGGCCGTTGGGAGCGGTTGATGATGCCCTTTCGTCCTCGGTGGCATCGACCCAATCTTCGACATTGCTAGTCCACTGACCCGTGTAATTCTGATCCAAGTTAAGCCAATCGACAACGCCTTGCGTCGCTTTGGGAGCTTCCGCCATAAAGGAGTTAACCTTTGCTGGAAGGTCAAGAACACCTAGGAAAAGGGAAACAATCCAGCCAGAAGCCGCTACCAATATTGTCGTTATGGAAAGCCGTGATTTCCCAGCCATATGGGCCTTATCCTCCGTGTGCGCTATAGCCAGTAATTGCAGTTGGTGTCAGATATGGAGGCTCATGGCTAAATAGTCCCGTATCTCAAAAAGGTTCACAGCGTGTTTGGATGCATCTGCGGGGTGGATGTAGATCGCCAGCCGATTGCTGAAAACACGCTCAGCAGAAGCATCCGCAAAGGATTGCGCCAGTCTTTCGATCATCTTTGTTCTGGAGAGTTGAATTCGCCCCCGTCCGGTCCCAATAATCGGCATCGCCACATCGGCAAGTTCGCCACGCTCAGCAATATAGGTCCAGAGTGCTTCAACTGCTTCGTCAACCATTCGAACCGAAGATCGGGCATTTCCGTCCTCATTTAGCTCCGACATCGCGATAAAAAAGAATGTCTTGCCGTGGGCCTGAAGTTTGGCAATCGTTCCAACAGGATAGCGCTTCTTCTTGCCTCGCCCCGAGGCATGATCGACAGATTGGACACTCTTAAGAGATTCAGAGATTTGCCTATCCATTTCTGCAGTATTACTATTGAAATAGCGGAACGCTAATTGACCTTGCAAGCTTTCGGGAGAAATAAGGCCGCTAGCAATATCTGTATCGAAGGTGGTGTTTGTGCTAATAACAACATTAGAGCATTTTGTTTCGAGTAAGTCTCCGATAATGACATCGTAACAAAAGTCTCTCTTTGGTATTTTGTAGGATACCCTCGAAATAGGGCGCCTTGTTGCGATCGTTATCGTCGCAGATATCGCAAATATTATAAATATAGCGTACTTGCTATACTTGTCTTTCGTATACATACTGAAGAAGTCAAGCATCTCAATAGCAAGGTATATGGCACCTGAAATGGAGAATATACTTACCAACGCACCCTTGGAGAACAAAGAATATCGCCAAAAAGACAGCGTAATTATTGACTTCCAGAAATAACGCACTATTCGATCCCCAATTTTTCATAGGTTTGTTCCGTGTAATAATAGGGACCTGTCTTTCCTTCCTTTTTGAATGCTGTGTGGCTGGCAGGCCAGTTTGTCATGGCGTACTCGACAATCTTCGTTCCAAAAGAAACATAGACAGCCAATTCATCACGGATAGCAGGAGGGCATAGATCGTCCTTCGCCCGTTTCCCGTTCAGATTTACACCGATAATTGGAAGTTCGAGACGAAGAGCAACTTCCATCTCCCATTTCACGAATTTGGTCAGATGGCGCGTATTGTCGCCGATCAGCACAATGAGAAGTTTAGAGTTCGCAAACCGTTCGCGCAGCTGCTTCTTAATACTCTCTTCTTGACTGCTATCCCTAGCCGTATTCAAATCGTGCGCATCATAGAAATCGAAAGTGAAATTTTTATTCTCTGCCCACGCCGTCATAAGTCGATAATATTTCATATCACTATCGCCATCAAAACAAATGTATGTTTTATTGCGGTATGCTATTGGTCTCACCCATATTCTCGAAATAGAACCGTGTGTTCCGCAATTTAACCGCGAAATTGAAGTTCATACTGCAACGAAATGAGTTTTCCCCAAATAGTTTCTTCGGCTTCTGCGGAGGAGTCCGCGGCTCTATAGCTTCCTTCAATGGTTGATCGACGCGCTTGCGATTGCCCGTACCAAGAATTGTTTGAGGGGGTATTCAAGCTGTTTCGCAGGGCTGCTTCCCCCATGGGGTACTGCTGATCTGGCAGGCGCAATCATCGACTTCACCGGCCATGCAGCCGATTTCAGCGCAGAATCCGGGCGTATTCCGCAAGGCATCAACGCGTGGACGACTTTTCCCCCGCTGATACACGTTTCACGCGCCACCGCAGCACTAACCCATTGAAATTGCCGATATCGGCTCGCCCAAACCATCCCTCGGCACGTGGACCGAAAAATTTTCTTTTCCACACCCCTTCGCACCTGACGGATAATCCCCCCATCGCCCTCAGGGAACCCGGGTCATGAACCGGATGCCTGGGGAGGGCGACGGCGTCCGGGCTGGCAGGGGATACGGTGCCCCTGCTGGGTGATGAGCCCCCAAGTCCGGGCCTTGCGGCGGCTGGCGGCGCGAAAGCGTTGAGGCGACTGAGCGGGGCAAGAGCGCTGGCGGACGCATGGCTGCGCGTCACGTACTAGCATCACATAGACGCAAGGCCATGCGTCCGGTTCCCAACCCGGCTTCATCAGCGCGGGACAGTTTTGTGCGCCCAAATTTCCCCCAACCACCCCTGCCCGCGCCCAAAACCCAGCGCGGGCGTCAACCGGAGACAAAGCCATGCCGAGGAAACGCAAGCAGATCGAAATCATCGACCCGCCGCTGCCGGGTTACGGCCACCTGCCTTTTTCCATGCACAACGCGCTCGTGCTCGCCGTCAGCATCGCCGCCACCATGGAGGGCGCGCATTTGAAGTGCCAGCGCCGCGAATGCCGCAATTTTGGCCGCTGCCGCGCCTCGCCACCCGAATTCGGCCGCGCCGGCTTCTGCCCGGTGCCACTCGGCCGCGACGCCGACCGCCGCATCGAAGGCATGCTGCTGTTCACCATGCAGCTCGCCAATGGCTGGCGGTAAGCTCTCAGGACGCGGTTCCTCGCCCCCGCAGCGCGGGGGAGAGGTGCCGAGCGCAGCGAGGCGGAGAGGGGGTGGCGCAGCGCCGACGACCTCCCTCCCCCTTGTGGGGAGGGATAAAGGGTGGGGGTATCCTTGGGAGCGCCGAGGAAAAGACCCCCACCCCGGCCCTCCCCACAAGGGGGAGGGAGAAAAACCCTCAGCCGACATCCAGCACGATCTTGCCGATATGTTCGCCCTCTTCCATGCGCTCATGCGCCCGCCAGGCTTCCCGCAGCGGGAAGATCATGTCCATGACCGGTGCCACGCGGCGGGTGGCGAGCAGCGGCCACACCTGCGCTTCAAGCGCTGCCGCGATTCCCGCCTTGAACTCGGTCGTGCGCGGCCGAAGCGTCGAGCCGGTATGGGTCAGCCGCTTGACCATCAGCCTTGAGAAATCGGCACTCGCCACCGCCCCGCCCTGCGTCGCGATCTGCACGATGCGGCCGTCGACGGCCGCGGCATGAAAGTTGCGGCCGACATAGTCGCCGCCGACCATGTCCAGGATGACATTGGCGCCCTTGCCGTCGGTGATCTCCTTGACCACGGCAACGAAGTCCTCGTTGCGGTAGTTGATCGCGCGGTCGGCCCCGAGTTTCAGGCACGCGGCGCACTTTTCCTCGGAGCCGGCGGTGGTAATCACATAGGCCCCAAAAGCCGAGGCGAGCTGGATCGCCGTCGTGCCGATGCCCGACGAGCCGCCATGCACAAGAAGCGTTTCGCCCGCCTTGAGCCCGCCGCGCTCGAACACATTGTGCCAGACGGTGAAGAAGGTTTCGGGCACGGCGGCCGCTTCGGTGAAGGTAAAACCCTTGGGCACGGGCAGCGCGTTGGTCTCGTGCACCTTGGCGTATTCGGCATAGCCGCCGCCCGGCGTCAGCGCGCAGACCGCGTCGCCGATGCGAAAGCGGGTGGCGTCCGCGCCAAGGGCCGCCACCTCGCCCGACACTTCGAGCCCGGGCAGGTCGGAGGCGCCGGGCGGCGCAGGATAAGCACCCTTGCGCTGCTGCACGTCCGGCCGGTTGACGCCCGCCGCATGCACCCGGATCAGGATCTCGCCTTTGCTCAGTTCCGGCAAATCGCGCTTTTCCGCCTTGAGCACGCGCGGCCCCCCCGGCTGCGAAATCGCCACGGCAAGCATCTTGTCGGGAAGTTGGGCTGCGTTGGCCATGTCTTTTTGCTCTCCGCTGGTCCGGTTCGCCCCGGACTTTACATGTGGTTGACCGCACTATGTATTCTGATTGGCAAATCAGGCAAACGCCTGTCTGGATGTGAAGGAGAGCGAGATGGCGCTGTTCGACGACGAGCCGAAGAAGAAAAAATCCGTCCACGAGATCGGCCAGGACCTGTCGCTGCTTTCGGTCGGCGACCTCAACGAGCGCATCTCAGCCTTGCGCGCCGAGATCACGCGGCTCGAGGCCGAGCTCACCGTCAAGGGCTCGACCAAATCGGCCGCAGAAGCGCTGTTCAAGCGCGGCTGATATCAGCCCGCCACCGATAAGCCCCAAAGAGGCTATCATCACATTTTAGCGCCTCATTGATTCGTGGTGGGACACCTGATGCTCGCAACCTACCGGCCGATCCTGTCGTTGCTTCGCGGCACCGCTTTCCTTTTGGCCGCCTCGGGCCTGCATGGCCTGCTGCTTCCGCTGCGCGGCCAGGAAGAAGGCTTTTCCACCACGGCACTTGGCTTGATGGGCACGGCCTGGGCCGGCGGTTTCGTCGCCGGTTGTTATTTTGCCCCGCGCGTCGTCCGCCGCGCCGGCCATGTCCGCGCCTTCGGCACATTTGCGGCTTCCGCTGCCATCATCGCCCTGCTCACCGGCCTGATCGTCAACGAAGTTGTCTGGATCATGCTGCGCGCCTTCACCGGCTTTGCCATGGCCGGCGCCTTCATGGTCATCGAAAGCTGGCTTAATGAGCGCGCCACCAATGAAAACCGCGGCACGGTCTTTGGCCTCTACATGATGGTCACCTACGCCTCGATCATGGCCGGCCAGATGATGGTCGCCGGCGGCGATGTCAGAAGCGACGCGCTGTTCATGGTCACAGGCATCTTGTTTTGCCTGTCGCTGATCCCGACCGCCGTTTCGAGTGCCGCCCACCCCAAGCCGCTGCAGGACGTTTCGCTCGACATCAAGGGGCTCTACGCCAATTCGCCTGTCGCCTCCGTGGCCTGCTTCCTCATCGGCGTCGCCAATGGCGGCTGGGGCACGCTGGGCGCTGTCTATGGCGCGCGCGTCGGCATTTCGACGCCTCAGATCGCTTTGATGATGAGCCTGGTGGTGGTCGCGGGCGCTGCCATGCAGATCCCGGTCGGCAAGATGTCCGACAGGACTGATCGCCGCTACGTGCTGATCGGTGCGTCGCTCGCTTCGGCAATTGCGGCAGCGCTGATCTTTTTGGTCGCGCCGCGCTCGGGTCCGTTCGTGATTGCCATGACGGCCAGCTACGGCGCCTTTGCCTACACGCTTTATTCGCTTGCCGTGGCGCACGCCAACGACCACGCCAAGCCGGAGGATTTCGTCAAGGTTTCCGGCGGCCTGCTGCTGCTCTACGGCTTCGGCACCATGGTCGGCCCGCTGCTTGGCGCGGGCCTGATGGACCACCTGCGGCCCGAGGCCTTGTTCCTGGCCACGGCTACAGCCCACTTCGCGCTTGCCGGCTACACCGCGCTGCGCATCAAGCGTCGCGCGCCTGTGCCGATCGAGGATCGCGAGGCCTTCAAGACCCAGCCCGCCGACCGCAGCGCAACCCCTGAATCGCTGCATCTAGACCCCAGGCAAAAGACCGAGCCCGAGATCTGAAAGCCATTCATCAAGGGTCGCGAGACAATGCAGCCAGCCTTGCGACTCATGGTTGAGATTTAGTGCCTGTTGCGGCACAAAGGAGCCATGACAGCTGACGACTCCTTCCTGGCTATTTCAGATGCCAACCGGCGCCATCTGCTGGAGGAATTGCGGCGCGGCCCAAAGACCGTCAGCGAACTGGCGGCCGGATTGCCGGTGTCGCGGCCTGCGGTGTCGCAGCACCTCAAGGTGCTTTTGGATGCTGGCTTGGTCAGTGCGCGTGCCGAAGGAACGCGCCGCGTCTATGCGGTGAGTGTCACCGGCTTCAGGAAGCTCAACATCTGGCTTGATCAGTTCTGGGATGCTTGAGAGGCGACGAGGAGCTTGCCTGAATGGCACGCTCTGGCGTGCAAAACACATCACCCTGTCCCGGCGGCGATGTGTTTCGCCGCCGGCCACGGCCCGCGCGAAAAGACGCAGGCCTTAAGGGGAGACCGTGATTGTGGCCTTAATGCTGGGTCGGGTCCCCTTTCAGCTTTTCAATCTCGTCCTTGAGAGCCAGCTTGCGACGCTTCAGCATGACGAGTTGCAGGTCGTCCACGGATGGATGATTCATCGCTTCGCCGAGCTGACGCTCGATGTCGCCATGTTTCCGCTGAAGCTCTTCAAGATGGGATGCAAGAGACATGATTGGTTCTCCCTTTCATGGTTTCCTCGGTCGCACCGCGCACAAGCGTGCCCACCGCAGACAGCGCTCTGTGACGGAACCATGACAGTCTGCCACCCCCGATCGGCGATGTCGAATAAAGTGTGGTAGCATTTCCTGACAGCGCGAAATGTGATAAGGGCTTCGCGGCCGGTGACAAGGAGTCGCCGCCCCCGCCTTAGGAGCGCCCCGGGTGCGCCAGTGAGTTTGCAGACGGTAGACATGTCGGAACAGGAACAGGCCGAGATTCGTCTCGAGTTTGCACGCTTGAAGCAGGACCATGCCGATTTCGACGCCGCGATCAACGCGATGATCGCGATGGGCTGCGATACGTTGCAGATCCAGCGGATGAAGAAAAAGAAGCTGGTCCTCAAGGACAAGATCACCCAGATCGAAGACCGGATCATCCCAGACATCATTGCCTGAGAATACGCCATTTGCGGCCGGCCCTTGGTTGCGGTGGCAGCGCATTTCGGTTAAGCGCAGGCTTGTCAAGCAGGGGTGCCGCGCGTGAGCAAGGACAGGGTCGACGTCGCCATCATCATGGGGAGCCAGTCAGACTGGGCGACCATGCGCCATGCCGCCGAATTGCTCGACGTGCTCGGCATTGCCTATGAGGCGCGCATCGTCTCGGCCCACCGCACCCCCGATCGTCTTTATGAATTCGCCAAGGGCGCCAAGGCTGCCGGCTTCCGCGTCATCATTGCCGGCGCCGGCGGTGCCGCCCACCTTCCCGGCATGACGGCGGCGATGACCCCGCTGCCGGTGTTCGGCGTGCCGGTCGAATCCAAGGCGCTGTCGGGTCAGGATTCGCTTCTCTCGATCGTGCAGATGCCAGCCGGCATTCCAGTGGGAACACTTGCCATCGGCAAGGCCGGTGCCGCCAATGCAGCGCTGCTTGCAGCAGCCGTGCTCGCGCTTTTTGACGACGCGCTCGCCACGAGGCTCGACGAATGGCGCGCCGCCCAGACCGCAAGGGTCGCCGAACAGCCGACGGACGACGCGTGAGCGCGCCGCTGCCTCTCGGAGCCACCATCGGCATCATCGGCGGCGGCCAGCTCGGCCGCATGCTGGCCATGGCGGCGGCCCGTCTCGGCTACCAGACCGTAGTCCTTGAACCGCAGGCCGATTGCCCGGCGGCCCAGGTCGCCAATCGCCAGATCGTCGCCGCCTATGATGCCCCCGCCGCTCTCGACGAGCTGGCGCGCGCAAGTGCGGTCGTCACCTACGAATTCGAAAACGTGCCCGTCGCCGCCGCCGAGCAACTCGCCCGGACCGTCGCTGTCTACCCGCCGGCGCGGGCGCTTGAGGTCGCACAGGACCGCCTGGTTGAGAAAGCCTTCCTGAACGGCATCGGGATATCCACAGCCCAGTTCATGCCTGTGGAAAACGACCAGGAGCTGGCCGCAGCCCTTCAGGCCTTTGGCGGCAGCGGCATCCTGAAAACCCGCCGCATGGGTTATGATGGCAAGGGCCAGCTGGTTTTCCGCAATGTCACGTCAGGCGGTTTTGATGGCGCCTGCGCCTCGCTCGGCAATGTGCCGCTGATCCTCGAATCCTTCGTCGCCTTCGAGCGTGAAATTTCAATCATCGCCGCGCGCGGCACCGATGGCAGCATCGCGGCCTTCGATCCGGCCGAAAACGTGCACAGCAACGGCATTCTTGCCAGCTCGACCTTGCCGGCAGCGATCGGCGCCGAGACTGCGGAAGCTGCACGCGAAGCCGCGCGCAAAATCCTCGCAGCCCTCGATTATGTCGGCGTTATCGGCGTCGAGTTTTTCGTCCTCGGCGACGGCTCGCTTTTGGTCAACGAAATGGCGCCGCGGGTGCATAATTCCGGCCACTGGAGCGAGGCGGCCTGCGTCGTTTCACAGTTCGAGCAGCACATCCGCGCCGTCGCCGGCCTGCCGCTCGGCGACGCCAACCGCCACTCCGACTGCGTCATGCAAAACCTGATCGGCGACGACATCACCAAGGTGCCGGCCCTGCTGGCCGAACCCGACGTCGCCGTCCATCTCTACGGCAAGGCGGAAGCCCGGCCCGGCCGCAAGATGGGCCATTTCACGCGGCTTGCGCCGCGCCACTGACAGGCGGTATCGGCAGCAAGGGCCTTCGCGATCTCGCCGCAAACGACGCAAAATCCGATTGCACCAGATTGAGGATCGGCAACGGGTGGATGGCTGGCGTTTGCGTGGTACGCAAGCGAGTATCCGACATCAGCAATGGCCATTGGGTTTGCCTATGTCCTACATAGATGCCTATCTCATCCCCTTAGAGCCCTCCAAACTTGAGGAATATGAGCGCTTTTCCAAGCATGTGGCTGAGGTGTATCGCGAATATGGCGCAACGCGGGTCGTGGACTGCCAGTTGGATCGTTCCGTCGCCAACGATGCCGACTTTCACGCGGAACAAGCACGCCATGATCTAAACGCCGACGGGACGCCGCTTCGCAACTTTGAGACGGCGGCTGCGGTCCGAAGCGGCGAGACGGTCATTCTTTCCTGGACCGAATGGCCAAGCAAGGCGGCACGCGACATAGGCCTTGCGAAGGCGCTGGCCGACCCACGCATACAGCCAAAAGAAGGTGAGACAATGCTGTTTGAAGGACGGCGCTTGATTGCCGGAGGCTTTCTCAAGCTGATCGACGTTTAGCCTGCAGTGGGTGGAAAGCGTTAAACAGAAGGTCCTTTGGTGCGGGCAGCGTCAGCGCAACATGGTCATCATCGCGAAGCGAGGCCGTCGAGCAGGAAGTCGAGGCCGCTTCGGAAAGCGCCATCCCAATCGTTGTCCAACAGCAGACGAGAGCGTTCGATTGTCGGGTAGCATTCGCCTTGACCTGCAAGCTGCTGCTGAGCGGCGGTCCTGTCGTCGTCCGAACGGTCGAAGCTCGCCCGGGTAATGGTGGCGCCCATCACATAATTCCAGAGCGACCATATCGCGACGTTCATATCTGCGTCCGCTACACCGGCTCCAGACAGGGTCTTGCTCAGCAGTTCCAGGCGGCTGAGGATGCTGGGGCCAAGCGCCCGGCGCGGCAACAAAGATACCGACCAGGGATGGCGCAGCATGCTGGCGCGCCAGTCGTCGAGCATATGAACGACGTCTCCGCGCCAGCCTTGAGACCCAGCTATCTCAGGCGGTCCGCGATATTCGAGCACCGAGTCGAGCGCCAGATCAAAGACATCCTCTTTGTTGTCGACGTGCCAATAGAGGCTCATCACGCCCGAGCCGAGGCGATCGGCCAGACGACGCATCGTCAATCCGTCGGCCCCTTGAGCGTCCAGCAGTTCCACCGCGGTCGCCACGATACGTTGCCGAGAGAGCGGCGGTTCACCGCGCAACTCCCGCACGGGCTGGAGCGGCCCGCTTGCCGCCTGAGACCGTTTGCCTCGGGCGCCGCTACGCTTGGCTGCCATTCGTCTTCCTCGCTGGTCGGAACCTCGATTTTGGCAGGCAACGTCAGCAATGTCGATGCTGAGCGGTTGACTCGTACGCCGTACCATACGATGAATCGAGCATCATGGTACGACGTACGAGTCAACATATGGGCGATGGGCCAAAGGTCGATCATGCCGGCCGTGAGGCTACGTTGCTCGCAGCCCGCGGAGCCAAGAGAAAATCATGTCACGCGCAATCAAGCATCTGCTTATCGGAGGGCTAATCATCATGACCACGGCAGTTCCCACTGCAACGACAGCGAATGAGAATGATCTCAAGCTGACCATCGTCAATCCAAAAAACCTCCACGACCCGTCGCCGAATGGCTACAGCACGGCGGTGATTGTGCCCCGCAATGCCCGGATTGCCTACATCTCCGGACAGGGCGGCCAAGACAGCACGGGAGCTTTGTCGCCCGACTTCGCTGTCCAGGTTAAGCAGGCCTACGCAAATTTGCGCACCGCGCTCGATGCGCTCGGCGCCAGGCCGGATCAGGTCGCCAAGCTCACGGTGTTCGTGGTCGATCACGATATGTCCAAGCTTGGCGTGCTGACCCAGAACGTTAGGGAAATGTTCGGCGAGGCGCTGCCGGCGCAGACACTGGTCCCCGTTCCCAAGCTTGCGATCGACCCGATGCTCTTCGAGGTCGAAGCCGTGGTCGTTCTGCAGTAGTGGCACCCGGATGCGCGATCGTTGCATCCAATGCCGGAGAGGCTGGCCCTACTGCGCCGGCACCGGGCAACTCAGGTCGCCCTCCTCGCATTTGAGATACACGCCGAGCTGCTCGACGCGCATGTCGGTGACGTCTTTCAGGCACATCGCATAGATCATCGGATAGACCGATCCGCCATCGACGCCGGAGGCAGAGAATTTGCATTCGGCGTCGCGGAAGGCGATCCAGGCGCGTTGCGACTCCTGCAGCAGTTTCTTGGTGTCGGCGCTGTCAGACAGGCGCTTGATGATCTCGCCATAGGCCTTGTTGAGCTTGGCGTCGGACACCGCGTAGTCGGCGCCGGCACAGATGTTCATGCCGGTCTGGGTCTGGTCGTTACGGTCGCATTCTTCGGCAACTGCCACGGACGCCACCATCGAACACGCGATTGAAGTCAGTAGAATCGAAAGCCGCATATCTCCCCTCCGTTGCTTGGACCTGCGCGAAAATTCCAGCGATGCCGATTGCTGGCAAGCCCTGGCATAAGGCATCTCCGGTGCGTTATACGCCGATGGCCAAATCAATCCGCGAACGTTGTGCTGCCTGCGGTTGACTGGCTACGACTCCTCGTCTAAGAGCCTCTCACACAAATTGGGCGCGCTCCTTTGGCGCGCTTTTAGTTTCGGCCCGGTGATGGGCCCCATCCGACGGGTTAGTGACATGAAGATCAAGAATTCGCTCAAGGCACTCAAGGGCCGCCATCGTGACTGCCAGCTGGTTCGTCGCAAGGGCCGCGTCTACATCATCAACAAGACCGCCCCGCGCTACAAGGCTCGTCAGGGCTGATGTAGGCCCAGCCGCTCGCGGCTGGCGCATCACGGCAATTTCAGTTTGACGTTCCCATGCGGGGGTCTAGAGTTTCCGCATGCGGAACGTTTTTGCCTTTTTCGCCCTGGCCATGGTGGCAACGTTCCCGCCGCAGCTGGCGCTTGCCCAATCCACCGACAGCCCCGTTGTCGCCAAAGCCGATAATCAGCTCGATTCGCTGTTTGCCGATCTAAAGCGCGAACGCAACGAAAAAGCCGCCGAGCGCATCGCCAGCCGCATCTCGGAAAGCTGGAACAAGTCGGGCAGTGCCTCGGTCGACCTGATGATGCTGTGGTCGGAGCAGGCGATCAAAGCCCAGAAATTCGACATCGCGCTCGATTTCCTCGACCAGGTGGTGACGCTGCAGCCGCAATATGCCGAAGGCTGGAACCGGCGCGCCACCGTGCATTTCCTGATGCGCAACTATCGCAAGTCGATGGCCGACATCGAACGCACGCTGGTGATCGAGCCACGCCATTTTGGCGCCCTGGCCGGCATGGCGCAGATCATGGCCGCCACCGGCCACGACGAACTGGCTTTGCGGGCCTGGCAGCGCGTGCTCGCCGTCTATCCGATGCTGCGCAACGCCCAGAGCGAGGTGTCGCGACTGTCGGAAGAGCTAGCCGGCGAAGGAATTTAAGGGGAATGGGGGAATAAGGCGGTAGGGCAATATGGCAGTATGTATCGGCGCCACCTTCGATGCCTTACCTACTGCCCTACTGCCCTACTGCCCTACTGCCCTACTGCCCTACTGCCCTACTCCCCCACTGCCCTACTGCCTAAATCCCCCCGAGCCGCATGAACATCCTCGCCGCAATCCTGGTCCTGCTGCTAGCGCTGATCCTCGCGCTTGCGGGCTTTACCCGCGTGACATCCTGGCTGATCGAGCGGCGCAATCCGCCGGTGGGCAGCTTCATCGACATATCAGGCACCCGCATCCACTATGTCCATGTGCGGGCATCCGCTGGCGCAGACCTGCCGCCGCTGGTCTTCATCCATGGCGCGAGCGCCAATCTGAAGGACCAGATGCTGCCGCTGAGGCAAATGTTCGAAGGCCGCGCTGAGATGCTGTTCTTCGACCGGCCCGGCCATGGCTGGTCCGGCCGCGGCCCAGGCAACAACGAGACCCTGTTCGAACAGGCGGCGACCCTCGCAGCACTGATGGACAGGCTCGACATCAAGGATGCGATCATCGTCGGCCATTCGTTCGGCGGCGCGGTGGCAGCGACCTTTGCCCTCGAACACCCCGAGCGCACGCGCGGGCTGCTGTTCTTGTCGGCGGCGACGCACCCTTGGCCAGGGGGCGGCACGTCGTGGTATTACAGTCTCAGCGCCAGGCAGATGATCGGGCAGATCTTTGCACAAACGGTCGCCAATCCGGCCGGGCTCATGCGCATCGACAACGCCACAATATGCGTCTTTTCGCCCAACAAAGTGCCGGACCTCTATGTCGACAACGCCTCGATCAAGCTCGTGCTGCGGCCAAAGGCCTTCCGCGCCAACGCCGTCGATGTCGAAGGGCTTTACCCCCACGTATTGGCCAACGCGCTGCGCTACCCCATGATCGAGGCACCGACGGTGGTGATCTCAGGCGACCACGACACTGTCGTTTATGAAGAGATCCATTCGATCGGCCTTGCCCGCGACATTCCGGACGCCGAACTGGTCTGGGTGAAGAACCTTGGCCACAAGCCGGACTGGGTGGCGCCCGATCTTGTCGCTGCGGCAGTCGAGAAGCTCGCCGGCCAGCCACGCGACCTCCAGGCGGCTGCGAGGGCTGTCGAGGCGCGGATTGTGGGTGACACGTATGGCACTGACATTTGCGTCAACGAAAAAGCGCCGATTTAGGGGAGTAAGGCAGTAGAAGCGGCTGCTCGCTACTGCCCTATTCCCTTATCTACTGCCTTTGCCTTCCGGCCCAACGTAAGCAATGCGCAGCATGTTGGTCGAGCCCGGCGTCCTGAGCGGCACGCCGGCGGTGATGATGACGCGGTCGCCGGCGGCGGCAAAACCCTCGTTGTAGGCAACGTTGCAGGCGCGTTCGACCATGTCGTCGAGATTGACGGCATCGGGCGAGACAACGCAGTGCGTGCCCCACAACAGCGACAGGCGGCGCGCCGTGTCGAGGATCGGCGACAGCGCGATGATCGGCACCCGTGGCCGTTCGCGCGCGGCGCGCAGGCCGGTGGTGCCCGAAGCGGTGTAGGTGACGATCGCCGCAAGCTTCAGCGTCTCGGCGATTTCGCGCGCTGCAAGCGAGATGGCATCAGCACCCGTTGCTTCTGGCTCGGAGCGCTGGGCATTGATGATGCCGGGATAGGTCGGGTCCTTTTCGACCTGCTGGGCAATGCGGTCCATCGTCGCCACCGACACGACCGGGTACTGGCCCGCTGCCGACTCGGCCGACAGCATGATCGCATCCGCACCTTCAAACACGGCGGTTGCCACGTCGGAGACTTCGGCGCGGGTCGGCACCGGTGCGGTGATCATCGATTCGAGCATCTGGGTGGCGACAACCACCGGCTTGCCGGCGCGGCGGGCGGCACGCGTGATCTGCTTTTGGATGCCCGGAACCGATTCGATCGGCATTTCGACGCCGAGGTCGCCACGGGCAACCATCAAGGCATCGGAAAGCTCGATGATCTCGGCCAGACGCGCCACAGCCTGCGGCTTTTCGATCTTGGACATCAAAAGCGCGCGGCCCTGGGCGATCTTGCGCGCTTCGGCGAGATCTTCAGGGCGCTGGATGAACGACAGCGCGACCCAGTCGACGCCGGTCTCGAGCACTGCGTCGAGGTCCCTGCGGTCCTTCTCGGTCAGCGCGCCGACCGGCAGGTCGGTGTCGGGCAGGCTGACGCCCTTCTTGTCGGAAATCTTGTTGCCGGCAACGACCGTGCAGACGATCGACTTGCCGTTGGTCTTCACCGCCCTCAGTTCAAGCTTGCCGTCATCGATGAGCAGGCGATGGCCTTCCTGCACCGACTTGAGGATCTCGGGATGCGGCAGGTGGACGCGGGTCGCGGTACCAAGCTCGGGATTGTCGTCAAGCGTGAAGGTCTGGCCGACGGTCAGCTCTTCCTTGCCGTTGGCGAACTTGCCGACGCGGAGCTTGGGTCCCTGCAAGTCGGCGAGGATGCCGATGGGACGGCCCACCGCTTCTTCGACCTTGCGGATGCGCCCGACAAGCGTGCGCATCGAATCGTGGTCGGTATGGCTCATATTGATGCGGAAGACGTCGGCGCCCGCATCGAAGAGCTTGCGGATCATGACCTCGTCGGAGGAGGCAGGACCGAGAGTTGCGAGTATCTTGACCTTGCGGCTACGTCTCATTGAGGGTTCGTTCCCGAGGCGGCTGCAGCGCCACCCGTTGCGGGCTCGTCGGTGAGCTGGACCATCCAGTTCGCCTGTTCGCCCGTATCGTATTCCTGGAAGCCGGCGCGCTGGAAACCGCGCGCCACGCAATCGGTGACGCCGGCAACCTTGAACTCTTTTTCAGCCACGCACATGTTGATGGGGCCATCCCAGCGTCCGCCACGCTCGGCATCTTCTGCATAGAGATAATAAAACCTCGATGACAGCGGGCCTTCGATCAGCGTCTTGCAGGTGGAACCTTCGATGTGCCACCAGCCTTCGGTGATCCAGCCGGCCTTGGCGCGATAGCCGATGCCGACGCCGACAAGGCTCTGGGTCGCGTTGCAGACCCTGAAATCGGCATGTGCCGGGGTCGCTGCGACTGACGTAAACAGCGGAATTGCCAGGAAAAGGAAGAGCATTGCGAAGGCTGAGCGTGCGCGCGGCCTCCCGGCAAATTCCATCCCCAAGCCCCTCTTCGACGAATTCTGCATTTTCTGGTGCCCTTTTCGGCAATGATCAGGCGCATGTCAACGCATGGCACAGCGCTTATCCAATCGATTTAGATGCGCTTGGCCGGCATGATTTGCTGCCCCATCTGGCATATTCGAAAAAAGGTTGGCAAAACAACGGCGTTAGCACATATCCCCACATCAGGGACGGCCACGAAACTACACCCAAGCCCTGCCGAAGGACAAATTGCCGCCGATGACGCGAACAGCAATCTTTGCCCCTTTCGAGATCATCGAGGGCGACCGCAACAGGGGCATGGTGCTTTTGTGCGACCATGCCCGCCGTGACCTGCCGCAAGAATATGGCGATCTCGGCCTGGCGCCCGAGGAGTTCGACCGCCACATCGCCTATGACATCGGCGCCGAGCAGGTCACCCGCAAGCTGGCGGCACTCACCGGCGCACCGGCGGTCCTGGCCAATTTTTCGCGGCTGCTGATCGACCCCAATCGCGGCGAGGACGACCCGACCCTGATCCGCCAGCTCTATGACGGCTCGGTCATTCCGGGCAATTATCCGATGTCCGAAGAAGAACGCGAGCGCCGCCTCGACACTTTCTACCGGCCCTATCACGACGCTGTCGGCGCCATGGTGTCCTCGGTCCACAAGCAGACAGGCACCACCCCCTTCATTCTGTCGGTGCATTCCTTCACGCCTGTCATGCAAGGCCGCGCCAGGCCCTGGCATGCCGGTGTGCTGTGGGACATGGATCACCGCGCCGCCTGGCCGCTGATCGAGATGCTGGCGCAAGATGTTGATATCGTTGTCGGCGACAACGAGCCCTATGACGGCGCATTGCGCGGCGACACCATGTTCCGCCACGCCATCGTCAATGGCTTTGCCCATGCGCTGATCGAGATCCGGCAGGACCTGATCGCCGACGACAGGGGAACCACCGATTGGGCCAAGCGCCTCGCCCCCATCGTTGACGCGATCAACAGCCGTGCCGATATACATGAGGTCAAGCAATTCGGCTCGCGCACCGGGCCGCTGTGATGGAGATCAAGATGGCCGAACTGACAAAAGCGCAGCAGCGCGATTTCGAGGCGGCTGCCTTCCGCCGCTTGCTGGAGCATCTGCGCGAGCGCAGTGACGTCCAAAACATCGACATGATGAACCTCGCCGGTTTCTGCCGAAATTGCCTGTCCAACTGGTACAGCGATGCGGCCAAGGAGGCTGGCGTCGAGCTGTCCAAGGAAGCGTCGCGCGAGATCGTCTACGGCATGCCTTATGCCGAATGGCAGGCCAAGCACCAGCTGGATGCTTCGGACGCGCAGAAAGCAGCCTTCGAGGCCAGCCGGCCCAAGGACCACTGACGCAGAATCTGCTGCGGCGTGTCAGCTGCGCCGCCACGTCCCCTTGACCCTCCTGCCATCATGAGGCATCGAACCGGGCCGAAATGCCCTTGGCGCGCCGAGTCGCGCTTTCCCATTCACAGTTGCCCCAATCACAATTGCGGAGTGCCCCATGGCCGACGAAATTTCAGACACCAGCCAGACCGTTGCCGCCGGCCAGTTGCGCGCCTTCATCGAGCGCATCGAGCGGCTTGAAGAAGAAAAAAAGACCATCTCCGACGACATCAAGGACGTCTATGCCGAAGCCAAAGGCACCGGCTTCGACACCAAGGCGCTCCGCACGCTGATCCGCCTGCGCAAGCAGGACCAGGCCGAACGCGATGAGGCCGAGGCGATCCTCGACCTGTACAAGGCCGCGCTTGGCATGGTCTGAGACCGACCATCGGCTCTCCGCGTGTCCGAGACGACACGCGGAGGCCCCGGGTGCCTGGAGCATTGGCGATCAGGCTGAGAATTTGGTTTCGCTTCGCCGCGTCCGCAGCTGTTCACCATGATGGCGAACGATACTTTCGCCGCACTTGTAAACGCGGCAGATATGATGCCCTATTTGAGGGTTAGACTGTCGCAAGAGCGGCAATGGCACGGGGTCACAGGCGATGACAGAGACCGGGCGCTTCCATCCTTCCGACAACCCTTTGGCCGGGCCGAGCGGCCTGCCGGCTTTCTTCTCCAGGCGCTGGAACGGCGAGGTTCCGCTCGGGCAGCTGTTCTGGCGCGACATGGTCACGGTCGGCAGCCTGATCAATGTCATAAGCACCATCGTTGCGCTGGCCATCCTGGCCGCCAAGATGTCGGCCTTGATGGCGGTCGCCGTCCACCTGATCCCGCTGCCGTATAATCTGTTCCTCTATGGCAGTGTGCTACGCACGGCAGACATGGCAGGCACGCCCAATGCCGGCACGATAAAGCTCGGCGCCACTTTATGGATCATCCTCGCCAGCCTGCTTTGAAGCTCAGCTCGCCGGCTCGAAGTTCAGCGCCACGCCGTTGATGCAGTAGCGAAGGCCGCTCGGCGGCGGGCCATCGGGGAAGACATGGCCAAGATGGCTGCCGCAGCGCGCGCAATGGCATTCCGTGCGCACCATGCCGTAGCTGCGGTCGACGGTGTTTTCGACGGAGCCTTCGACAGGATCGTTGAAGCTCGGCCAACCGGTGCCGCTTTCGAACTTCAGCTTGGATTCAAACAAGGGCTGGTCGCAACCAGCGCAGGTAAAGGTGCCGGCACGCTTTTCGTAGAGCAGCGCGCAGCTTCCCGGCCGCTCGGTGCCGTGGTGGCGCATCACCTGATACTGCTCGGGCGAAAGCAACGCGCGCCATTCGGCGTCGGTGCGGGTGACGGGGTAGGTCTTGGTGTCCATGCTATGGTCTCCCACGATTTTTCTTCGCACAGATAGTTACGAGTGTTGCCTGATGACAGGGCATCACTTCGCGGTGAAGGGAATCAGTGTTTCCGCGACAGTTGTTTCGTTGCTGCTTCAAGCCCGGCCAGCGTCAGCGGGTACATGCGGCTGGAGAATATCTCACTGACCATCTTGATCGAGCTGGTGTAGCCCCAGTGCTTTTCCCGCGTCGGATTGAGCCAGACGGCGTTGGGCCATTGCTCTAGTACCCGGCGCAGCCACACTGCCCCCGGCTCGGGGTTCCAATGTTCGACCGAACCGCCGGCATAGGCGATCTCGTAAGGGCTCATCGAGGCGTCGCCGACAAAGATCACCTTGTAGTCGTGGCCGTATTTATGGAGCACGTCGAGCGTCGGGATCACCTCCTGATGGCGGCGGCGATTGTCCTTCCACACGCCCTCGTAGAGGCAATTGTGGAAGTAGAAATATTCGAGCTGCCGGAACTCGACACGCGCGGCCGAAAACAGCTCCTCCACGACCTTGATGTGGTCGTCCATCGAGCCGCCGACGTCGAAGAACATCAAAAGCTTGACCGCGTTGCGCCGCTCTGGCCGCGTCTTGACGTCGAGATAGCCATGGTCGGCGGTAGCGTGGATGGTGCCAGGCAGGTCGAGTTCTTCGTCCGCACCCTCGCGCACCCAGCGGCGCAGGCGCTTGAGCGCCACCTTGATGTTGCGGGTGCCGAGCTCGACGCTATCGTCGAAGTTCCTGAACTCGCGTTTGTCCCAGACTTTTACCGCACGGCGATGGCGGCTTTCAGCTTGCCCGATGCGCACGCCCTCAGGATTGTAGCCATAGGCGCCGAAGGGCGAGGTGCCGCCGGTGCCGATCCATTTCGAGCCACCCTGATGGCGGCCCTTCTGCTCTTCGAGCCGCTGCTTCAGCGTCTCCATCAGCTTTTCGAAACCGCCGAGTGCCTCGACAAGTTTTTTTTCTTCGTCGCTGAGCGTCTTTTCGGCGAGCCGGCGCAGCCATTCCTCGGGAATGTCGGCGACATTGACAGCACCCTCCCCGGCAATCGCCTCGACACCCTTGAAGTAGTGCGAAAAAACCTGGTCGAAGCGGTCGATATGGCGCTCGTCCTTCACCAGCGTCGCGCGGGCGAGATAATAAAAGCCCTCGACATCATAGGTGACGAGATCGGCATCAAGTGCTTCGAGCAGCGCCAGATATTCCCTGAGCGATACCGGGACCTTGGCCGCCTTGAGTTCGAGAAAAAACGGTATGAACATGTCGGGCACTTTGCTTCGGCGCGGCGCGACACGCAAGCCGGTGAAGCGGGCGGCGGGTCGCTTCGCTGCCACACTCAAAGGTAAAAATAAGATTCAGTCTTTTTTGGTAATTTCCCGTTAGCAATTCAAACCAGTGGAGTCCGGGGGCCGAGTCTTGCCGTCGGTCGGTCTTGTTTTGCGTACGGGTAACAATGCGTTTTTCAGCTGCGTCAGCGATCCTTCTCGCCAGCATGGCCTTGGCCGGCTGCACCTCAAGCTCCGGCTTGGGCGACCTCATGGCGCAGGCAGGGACATCGTCCGAGACGACGAGTTCGGTCACCCGGCCAGCGAGCCCGATTCCATCAGCCGATGTGGCACCTGTCGCAGCGCAACGTGCCGTGCCTCAACAGGCCATGGCTGCGCCAAAACCGATGACGTTGGTCGCGCCGCCGGTAGAGGTGGCGATGGCAATGCCGACGCCGATGCCTCAGGCACCGATGGCACCGGCACTCGAACTTGAAGACATGCCTGTGCCGGCGACCAAGCCGAACGCGCTGGTTGCCCCATCACGGCCGATGCGGGCAACGCCTTTCGCGCCGGGCCAGATTTATGGCCGCCGTTTCCGCGACGCCAAGCCGATCAATTTCGGCAAGGCCTCGCCCAAGAACCTGGCCGTGCACGGCGTCGACGTCTCGCGCTGGCAGGGCGACATCGACTGGGCCAAGCTGCGCACGCAAGGCGCCAACTTCGCCTACATCAAGGCGACAGATGGCGGCGACCATCTCGACCCGATGTTCAAGAAGAACTGGCGTGCCGCCGAAGCCGCCGGCCTCAAACGCGGCGCCTATCACTTCTTCTACTGGTGCCGCACCGCCGGCGAGCAGGCCGACTGGTTCATCCGCAACGTGCCCAAGGTGGCAGGCGCGCTGCCGCCGGTGATCGACGTCGAGTATAATGGCGAGTCGAGCTGCAAACGCCGCCTGTCGCGCGCAAAGACGCTGGAGAAGATGCAGGTCTTCATGGACAAGCTCGAGCGCCACTACGGCCAGCGTCCGATCATCTACACCGCGCCCGATTTCTACGCCGACAATCTCGAAGGCGAATTCCTCAGCCACCCGTTCTGGCTGCGCGCCGTCGCCCAGCATCCCTCGAAGGTTTATCCGGGCCGCAAATGGGTGTTCTGGCAATATTCGGGTTCGGGCCTGTCGCACGGCGTCGACGGCAAGATCGACCTCAACGTGTTCCGCGGCAGCGAGGCTGCCTGGCACGAATGGGTGGCGAACACCGCAGGCTGAGGCACGGCGCGCGACGCGCCATGCCTCACTTGTAACTTACAGCAGGTCGTATTCGACGAATCCGGTGAGCCGCGCGACGCGGTCATAGAGCTTGCGCGCCGTGGCGTTGGTCTCGTGCGTCATCCAGTAGACGTTGCTGACGCCGATCTTGGCCGCTTCCTGCTTGACCGCCGCAATCAACGCCGCCCCGACGCCCTTGCCGCGCGCGGCGGGGTCGGCGAACAGATCCTGCAGGTAGCAGTTGTTGACCTCGGCCCAGCATGAGCGGTGGTAGAGGTAATGCGTCAGGCCGACAGCCTTGCCATCGGCAATGGCGATGAAGCCCTTGGGCTCGAACTCGCCATCGGCAAACAGACGCTTCCAGGTGATCTCGTAGATCTTGTCCGGCAGCACGGTGTTGTAGAAGTCGAGATAGGCCGTCCACAGCCGCCGCCACTCGGCATGATCGGCAAGCTGCAACGGGCGAATCGTGATGTCGGTCATCAGGCGTCTGCTTTCCATAATCGCGTTGGTTGGCTGGAGCCTGCCCGAGCGGCGATGCGTCGCCAACGGTCCAGAGCGCGGAAAGCGTTGTCCGGGCGGCGGCGCCCTTACCCCCACCCCTAACCCCTCCCCACAAGGGGGAGGGGGATCTTCATCATCGCTGCTGCCAAATCCTTTGAAGGCCGGATCCAGCCTATGCCGAAAAGTCCCCCTCCCCCTTGTGGGGAGGGGCTAGGGGTGGGGGTCCCCTTCAACGAGGATATTCGATCACCCCTGCCGTCTCGCCATGAACGCCAGCCGCTCGAACAGATGAACGTCCTGCTCGTTCTTGAGCAGCGCGCCATGCAGCTTGGGCAGCGCGTTCTTGGGGTCGGCGCGCAGGTCTTCGGGCGCCACATCATCGGCGACGAGCAGGCGGATCCAGTCGAGCGCCTCGGAGGTTGAAGGTTTCTTCTTGAGGCCCGGCACCTCGCGGATCTCGTAGAACTGCGTCAGGGCCGCGCGCACCAGGCTCTGCTTGATGCCGGGATAATGAACCTCGACGATCTTGTGCAGCGTGTCGACGTCGGGGAAGCGGATGTAGTGAAAGAAGCAGCGGCGCAGGAAGGCGTCGGGCAGTTCTTTCTCATTGTTGGAGGTGATGATGACGATGGGACGCACCTCGGCGCGGATCGTCTCGCCGGTCTCGTAGACGAAAAACTCCATGCGATCGAGTTCCTGCAACAGGTCGTTGGGGAACTCGATGTCGGCCTTGTCGATCTCGTCGATCAGCAGCACGACCTTCTTGCCGGCGGCAAAGGCGTCCCACAGCTTGCCGCGCTTGATGTAGTTCTTGATGTCGTTGAAGCGGCCGTCGCCAAGCTGGCTGTCGCGCAGGCGCGACACCGCGTCATATTCGTAGAGGCCCTGCTGCGCCTTGGTGGTGGATTTGACGTTCCATTCGATCATCTCGAGGCCGAGGCCGGCGGCAACCTGTCGGGCCAGCTCGGTCTTGCCGGTGCCCGGCTCGCCCTTGACCAGAAGCGGGCGTTCGAGCGCGATCGAAGCGTTGACCGCGACCATCAGATCCTTGTCGGCGACATAGGCCGACGTTCCTTCAAAACGCATGCGAAACTCCAAATACTGTCGGTGGGGACACTAGGGAGGTGCGGGCGATGGGGCAAGCGCAACGTCCCTTCTCCCCTTGGCGTGGAGAAACAGGCGCGTCTATCCACGCGGAGTGCTGACAGGTAGCGACAGTCGCGATCCTTCAGTGTCGCGGTCCTTCGCACCCCCCTCTGGCCTGCCGGCCATCTCCCCCACAAGGAGGGAGATCATGCTTTCATCGGCGCCTCAGCCAATCGCCAACGTCACAACGTTTATCCCTGCGAACCTGCAGGATGAGCGCCACCATCGACGCGACTGATCTCCCCCCTTGTGGGGGAGATGGCCGGCAGGCCAGAGGGGGGGGGCGAAGGAATGCGACGTAGAAAATGGACGAGGCCACCAGGAAACAAAAAAGCAAAACCCGTGTTCACGCTTCAGCCGTAAATATCGTTGCGCAGATCGCAGCATTGCCATGGCGCATCGCATCCGGAGCGCCTATATTGGCTGTGACGATCTGCGCTTCTCGGCAGGAGAGCATTTTCCCCGGGGCCTTAACGATCCTTAGGGAGCTGTCACTGGGAAGACCCGTGGGTCTTTTCACACGGCGCCCACCTACTTTGTAGGTCTCCGGGATCGACTTCTCCACCGGTTGTGTGGATCGTCACTTTCCCAACATCGAATGCCCGGCCCTGGGCGTCACCGACGCCTGGTAAAGCCGTCGATGGCAGCGACGATGGCTTCGCTCATGCCCGGGTCGCGTGTGTCGTGCCCGGCTTCGGATACCAGAACGAGTTCGCTGCCAGGCCAGTTTCGGTGCAGGTTCCATGGCGTGACCAGCGGGCTGCCAAGGTCGAGCCGGCCGTGGATGAGCACGGCGGAGATATGCCCGAGACGGCTTGCATCGCGCATCAACACGCCGTCTTCCAGCCAGGCACGGTTGCGCCAGTAATGGGTGACAAGACGGGCGAAGCCGAGCCGGAACTCCGGCTGCTGGTAGCGTGGATGCGGCTTGTGATCGCCGCGAATGGCAACGATCGCCATTTCCCAGTCGCACCAGTCCTGAGCTGCCTTGTGATGGATATCTGGGTCCGGATCCATCAGCAGGCGATGATAGCCATCGGCGAGATCGCCATCCCGATGTTCCACGGGCGCCGCGTCACGAAACCGCTCGAAGGCTTCCGGGAAAAACGCGCCGACGCCACGCGTGATCCAGTCGATCTCGCCCGCCGTTGTCGTGGCGATGGCATTGAGCACCATTTCGGTGACTCGTTCCGCATGAAGCCGGGCGTAGGCCAAGGCCAGCGTCGACCCCCACGAGCCGCCCAGCACCAGCCAGCGCTCGATGCCGAGATGGCGTCGCAAGCGTTCGATATCGGCAATCAGATGCTGGGTCGTGTTGGTGGACAGATCGATGCCGGGGGTGCTTGCATGAGGCACGCTGCGCCCAGCACCACGCTGGTCGAACAAAACGATACGATACACCTCGGGATCGAAATAGCGCCGCGCTCCAATAGAGCAGCCAGAACCAGGTCCGCCATGCAGGACTATTGCGGGCTTGCCTTCAGGCGCACCACAACACTCCCAGTAGAGGCGGTGGCCGTCACCGACATCGAGCGTGCCATGTTCATAAGGTTCGATCGCGGGATAGAGGTCAGCCATGGCGCGCAATTATCCGACAACGATTTCGGCTTTGTGACAGCTAGAGGGTGACGACCTGTCGTCGCATGGTCAATGCCGTGCCGAAGCGGGTTTGCTCTTCGCCGACCAGCTCGAACGCGCAGGAGGCGTAAAAACCCAGCGCTTCGGGATTGGCGATCACCCGTAAATGTCGGGCGCCCATGGCGGTGGCGACACGTTCAGCGTGAGCGACAAGCAAACGGCCGACGCCCTGCTTCCAATGCTCGGGCTCGACGAACAGCCCATCGAGTTCGGCATCGCCATCGGCTCGCGGCAGCACGACGCAAAAGCCCAGCACCGCGCCTTGCAATTCGGCGACATGGACGTACCCGGCTTCGATCTGCTCAAGCGGCAGGTCGATCGCATCGGGATCGGCCAAAAGCTGTTTGCGGTATTCGTCGGAGACAAGTGAAGATCGGCGCTGCAAATCTTCCAGCAGCGCACGTTCGCCGTTGCGGGCCAGGCGGATGATCGTTTCCAAATGAACGGGCATGTTCAAATTCCTGCGGCGAGCGCTTTGTCGAAGTCGCTATCGAAACACACGTGCGATCTGGCCTTTTCTAGCCTGACGCTTTTATAAAGGCGCCATGACGATGCAATCGCTGAAAAAACAACTGCGCAAGGAAGCACTGGCCCGGCGCGATGCGCTCGACCAGTTCTGGCGCATCGAGGCCTCGCTGGAGATGGCCGAGACCGCGCGCGACACCGTTCCGATCGAGCCGGGCACCATCGTTTCCGGTTTCTGGCCGATGCGCTCGGAGGTCGACGTCAGGCCGATGATGTTTGCGCTGCGCGAGCATGGCGCCAGGCTTTGCCTGCCGGCGATCCTCGACAAGCACACCATCGAGTTCCGCGAACTGGTGCGTGGCGCGCCCATGGTCGACATGGGTTTTGGCACCGTCGGGCCGCATGAGGAGGCCGAGGTTCTGGACCCCGACATCATGCTGGTGCCGCTTGCCGCCTTCGACGCGCGCGGCCACCGTATCGGCTATGGCGCGGGCTACTATGACCGCGCGATTGCCAAGCTCAACGATGCCGGCAAGCACCCCAGGCTGATCGGCATCGCCTTCGATTGCCAGGAGGTCGAGCGCGTGCCCGAAGAAAACCACGACGTCATCATCCCCGAAATACTGACCGAAAGCGGGTTGCGCAGCTTCGCCCCTGAATTGTAGATGATTTCATGAGACTTCTTTTTCTAGGCGACATGGTGGGCAAGGCCGGACGCACTGCGGTGTGGAACCAGCTGCCTGGCCTGATTTCGGATTTCCGGCTCGATTTTGTCATCGTCAACGGCGAAAACGCCGCCGGCGGCTTTGGCATCACCGAAGAGATTTTTCGCGAGACGCTGAATGCCGGCGCCGACGTGGTGACCACCGGCAATCACGTCTGGGACCAGCGCGAGGCATTGGCCTTTGCGCCGCGCGAGGAGCGTTTCCTGCGGCCCGCGAATTTTCCCAAGGGCACGCCGGGTAGAGGCTCGGGGCTGTTCATCGCCAGGAACGGCGCGCGCGTCCTGGTATCCAACATCATGGGCCGGGTGTTCATGCATCCCGAGCTCGACGATCCGTTCCAGGCCGGCGAGCGCGAACTTTCCGCCTGCCCGCTCGGCGAACAGGCCGATGCGGTGGTGATCGACTTCCACGCCGAGGCGACGAGCGAGAAGATGTGCTTTGCGCATTTCGTCGACGGCCGCGCCAGCCTCGTTGTCGGCACGCACACCCACCAGCCGACCGCCGACCACCAGATCCTCAATGGCGGCACGGCCTACCTGACCGATGCCGGCATGTGCGGCGACTATGATTCTTCCCTTGGCATGGACAAGGAGGAGCCACTCAACCGGTTCCTCTCCAAGGTGCCGAAGGGCCGCTTCGAGGCGGCCAACGGGCCAGCGACGATCTGCGGTGTCGGCGTCGACATCTCCGACCGCACGGGTCTTGCCGAGCGGATCGCGCCATTGCGTCGCGGCCCCCGGCTCGAAGAAACCGTACCTTCCTTCTGGTCCTGACATTGACGAGGGGCCGGTGGACACCTACTTGCCCGCAACACGTCAGCAAATGTTAGAGCGGCCTCGCGGCCGCTCGTTTGTTATTTACAAGGACTAAGGGGACACAAAGATGATCGAATTCCTGACGCCGTATCTCAGTTTCATGAACGACCCGACCGCCTGGGTGGCGCTGCTGACGCTGATCGCGCTCGAGGTCGTGCTCGGCATCGACAATCTGATCTTCATCTCGATCCTGACCAACAAATTGCCGGAGGCCCAGCGTGCCAAGGCGCGGCGGCTCGGCATCGGCGCGGCACTCGTCATGCGGCTTGTGCTGCTGGCGACGATTTCGTTCATCGTCGCGCTCACGGCACCTGTCTTCACCGCCTTCGGCCATGGCTTCTCCTGGCGCGACCTGATCCTGATCGCCGGCGGCCTGTTCCTGGTGTGGAAGGCAACCAAGGAGATTCACCACTCGGTCGATCCCGAGGACCACAAGGACGAGATCGTTTCGCGCACGCTGCAGCTGTCGCTGGGTGCCGCGATCTTCCAGATCCTGCTGCTCGACCTGGTGTTTTCGATCGACTCGATCATCACCGCCGTCGGCATGACCGACGAGATCGGCATCATGTACATCGCCGTCATCGTTGCGGTTTCGGTGATGCTGCTGGCAGCCACCCCGCTCGCCAAGTTCATCGAAAAGAACCCGACCATCGTCATGCTGGCGCTGGGCTTCTTGCTGATGATCGGCATGACGCTGATCGCCGACGGCTTCGGCTATCATGTACCCAAGGGCTACATCTATGCGGCGATGGGTTTTTCGGCGCTGGTCGAAGGACTCAACATGCTGCAGCGCAACCGCCGCAAGCGGCAAGACGCCGACAGGCACTGATGTTTTGAATAAATCCGGCGGCGGATCATCTCGCCGCCGGATGCATTTTCAAGAGACGCCCTTGCTCACCATGCGTCCGGCTCACGGACGAGGTCACCGATGGGCGAGCACTTCTTTGCCGGGGAACTTGATGGACAGGCTTATCTCCTTCGCCAACTTCCACCGAAGAGCCAGGGCATAGTCGCTCGAGCTGGTCAGTGGAATGACGAAGGCGCCTGGACCACCAATGACATTGTCGGCGAAATACTGGGTGAGATCGTACGGAACGCCGCGTATCACTTCGGGCAGAGCGATTGCATTGATCGTGCATCCCTTGGCGATTGCCCGCAGCCGGCTCACTTCAACGGGCAAGCCGTCATTGTTGGTGCCATTGGCCGAGATGTCGATGATCTTGCTGGAGGCATTTCCAGGGTATCTGTCGAACAGCAGGTCGCCCAAGTCGATGGCGAAGGAAATGGACGTCGCGCAGTAGGAATTGCATCCGTAGCCCCTGTCGCCCGCGTTGCGGATGACAGATGCCGCCGCCTGCGCGTCCTGTGCTCGGCAGACGCTTGTCCATGGCATCACTGAGCGCATTTGTCCGCGGCTCGACCATTCGACATAGGTGATCGCTATGCAGCCGGTACGGGTGCGCGCGATGGCTGCGATAACCTCGGGCGAGGAGATTGCGGCGGCATGGCCCTCGCGTTGCAAGTCGGCGGTGGCGGGATCGATGGATGCGGAGACATCGACCGCGAATACGATTGCGGTGTCGGCTTCGGCGGCCTGTGAGGGTGGAGGCCAAGCCGGTGTCAGGGCGGCGAGTATGGCCAGCGGGCGAGCCATCGCCAGCGCCGCTGGAACAGCGACGAACCCCGTTGCGGTACGAAACCGCTCCACGCCCATGAATGCCCCCCAATCCCTCGGGTGACCACGTCAGATGCTACGCCACATTCCGAACATCTGACAGGTGACCGAAGGAGCTACCTCCATGCGGCGGTGGGCTTTCCGCCCTCGTCGAAGACCTCAACATGCCGCTGCACAAATGGCGCATGTAGGAGAACGGCGGCAGGCACCAAGGCTGAATGGCCGGCGGCGGGCATTGCGTCCGTCGCCGGCAACACTTTCAGATCGCGACTTGTGCACTCACCACGCGTCGGGTTCGCGCACCATGTGCACGACATTGGCCGGGTTCATGATCCAGCCACCGCGGAAGCTTTCGCCGAGCGGCTCGATGGGGTCGCAACGGGTCACGCCGGCATCGGCCAACTGCCGCAGCGTGCCGGTGGAATCGGGCGTGAACAGTTCCAGCCAGACCTCTGCCTGGCTCATCGTCGCGGCCTCGTCGATCCAAAGCTGGTTGGGGCCGAGCTTGAAACCGATCGCCGGCGCCTTTTCGGTGATGGGCACAAGGCCGACAGTATCGCGATAAAAGGCGATGGTTGCTTCATATTGATGGCTGGGCACCTTCATGGCGATGTTGATGCCGCCCTCGATCTTTGCTGTCATTTTATTGCTCCTGATATGGTTCACTTGCAGTCAGACGTCGGCAGTTCACCGCGCATTTCGCTGGGGTAAAACCCCTCGCGAAGATTGATGCCGTATTCGACATAGGCCTTCATGGCCGAGAGCATCTGCGACCAGCCCTCGCAATTGGCGTAGGACGATTTTCGCCCGGCCGCGTCCTCGCGCCAGCCGTCCTCGGCGATGGTGACGAAGGTGCCGCCGTCGTCGAGTGGTTCGAAATTCATCTCGATGCGGGTCTTGTAGGCCGGCTTGATGTCGGGACCACTGCCATCCCAGCGCAAGACGATACGCTTGTCGGGCACGACCTCGTCGACTTCGACGGGGACCGAACCCCACCAGGTGACGGTGGCACCGGTGACCAGCGGTGCGCTGGCCCCGCCAAGGGTGGTGAAATAGCCGCTGAGCTTGGTGGGATTGACCACCGCGTCGAAAACCTCGGCCACCGGCTTGCCGATGCGGCCTGAAACTCTGAAACCAAGGGACATTGCCGCTCCTCCTGCTTGAATGGGAGAAGAATATGTTATAGATTTATAACATGTCAAGCGATTCGAAAGACGACCGCGTTTTCAAAGCCCTCGCCCACCAGCGCAGGCGCGAATTGCTGGACCGCATGAAGGATGCGCCGCAGACCACAGGCATGCTGTGCGAGGCCTTTCCCGACATGGATCGCTGCACCGTGATGCAGCATCTGAAAGTTCTGGAAGAAGCCGATCTGGTGGTCGCCAGGCGAGAAGGCCGCGAACGCTGGAACCATCTCAATTCACTGCCGATCAAGCAGGTCCACGACCGCTGGATCAGCGAATACGCCACTCATGCGATGAGCATTCTCGACCGGCTGAAGCTCGACCTCGAGGGCTGACGACGCCGGGATGCCCACAGGGCGGCGTCAAAGTATCAGATCAAGCAGCACTCGCCTTGCGTGCCTCGATGGCAGCGCCGTGCTCCTTGCCCCAATTGGCGAGCGGCTCAAGCGCATTGTCGAGCGAGATGCCGAGTTCGGTGGCGGAGTATTCGACACGCGGCGGCACCTGGGGGAACACCTCGCGATGAACCAGCCCGTCGGCCTCCATCTCGCGCAGCTGCTGGATCAGCATCTTTTCGCTGATGTCGGGCACGAGCCGCTTCAACTCGCCGAAGCGGCGCGGTTCGGTGTGGATCAACCACAGAATCAGCGCCTTCCATTTGCCGCCAATGACCTGAAAGGCCGGGCCGAGGCCGCAACTTTCCGGCTGCGTCTTTGCCATGGAAATCCTCAATTCTTACTTTGAAGTCAGTACCTTACAAAATTGTAGGTACTTGTTAGCACGAATGCAATGCATAGGTTTCGCACCATGCCGCGAATGTTTCGCGGTCCGACTTCAAGGACAAGACATGGAACCTGTACTCTTTTACGGCGTGCCGCATGGCTGCTCGTTCGGCTCGATCGTGGCGCTCGAATGGCTCGGCCAGCCCTACCGCCTGCACCGTATCGACATGCTGGCCGAAAAGCCCGGCGGCGCCTTTGCCAAGGCAAGCCCGCTCGGACAGACGCCGGCTCTGCTTTTGGGCGACGGCAGCGGGCTTAGCGAAAGCCTGGCGATCCTGCACCACATCGCCGCGCGCGGCCTCGACAAGGGACTGGGCTTCGCCCAGGGCACCAGGGAGTTCGACCAGCTGAACTGGATGCTGTCTTACCTGCATACCTCGTTCCACTCCGATCTCGGCTATGCCTGGAATGCCTTCAAGCTCGACAAGAACGACAAGGCCGGCCGCGAACTGCTGCGCAAGATGGCGCGCGAAAAGGCCGCCAACGACTATGCCTATCTGCAGACCGTGCTCGAAGGCCGCGAATGGCTGGTCGGCGACCACAAGACCGTGGCCGACGCCTATTTCATCGGCATCGCACGCTGGGGCGAGGACCTTGGCCTGTTTGATCTCGCCAGGGAGTATCCGCGCCTGCACCAGCACATGGCCAAGCTCCAAGCCGACCCGGCGGTGATCTTCGCCCATGCCATCGAAGACGAGAAGCCAGCGACCTCGGCCGGCGGCTTTCGTGGCCACACGACGATCAACGAGCTTTCGCCGCGCATCGCCGCATGACGTCTTGCCCTCCCGCCGCGGCGTCGTTGCGGGAGGGCCAACAACCCAAGTGCCGCCCACGGGCGGCGGACTGACGTTTTCGCGCATTCGGCAAAGGCCAAACGCTGGACGTCCAAACGCTGGACGTATTGAGCCGATTTATCTATAACGCGGCCCATTCCAACACTGCCGAAGCGACAAACAGGGGTCCCATGGCCGGCCATTCACAGTTCAAGAACATCATGCACCGCAAGGGCCGCCAGGACGCGGTGCGGTCCAAGATGTTCTCAAAGCTCGCGCGCGAAATCACCGTTGCAGCAAAGACCGGCGTGCCCGACCCGACGATGAACCCGCGCCTGCGCCTGGCCGTGCAGAACGCCAAGGCCGTGTCGATGCCGAAGGACAACATCGCGCGCGCGATTTCCAAGGCCTCGATGGGCGATGCCGAGAACTACGAAGAAGTGCGCTACGAGGGCTATGGCCCCGGCGGTGTCGCGCTGATCGTTGAAGCACTGACCGACAACCGCAACCGCACCGCTTCCAACGTGCGCGCCGCCTTCACCAAATCGGGCGGTGCGATGGGCGAAACCGGCTCGGTGTCGTTCATGTGGGACCGCGTCGGCGAGATCGTCTACGCCGCCAAGGCCGGCGACGCCGACAAGGTCATGGACGCGGCGATCGAAGCCGGCGCCGACGACGTGCAGTCCGACGAGGACGGCCACACCATCATTTGCGCTTTCGAAAACCTCGGCGAAGTGTCCAAGGCGCTCGAAAGCTCGCTTGGCGACGCCGAGTCGGTGAAGATCATCTGGAAGCCGCAGAACAACATTCCCGTCGACGAGGAGCGCGCCCAGTCGCTGATGAAGCTGGTCGGCACGCTCGAAGACGACGACGACGTGCAGAACGTCTACGCCAACTTCGAAGTCGACGAAGCAACGCTGGCCAAGCTCAGCGCGGCGTAACCAACAATATAATTGGCGCCTTTCGGAAGATTGCCGAGGGGCGCCAATTGCTTTCCCAAAATGGATGGTTAAGCCTCATTTTCGGTGAGGGGAGACCATCCAAATGACAAGTACTGAGAGCGCACCAGCGCGAGCGGGCTTCTGGCGCCGTGTCGGCGCGTTGCTGATCGATTCGATCATTATATCATTATATTGCTTCCGCTGCAAATACTGACGGCGGTATTGTTCGCGCAGACCAATGGCGCGGTGCAGGGCAATTTCGGCATCACCACGAGGGTCTGCGCAACGATCGAACATCTGCCCGAGGGCTTGCAGCCGCCTCCCCTGGCCAGCACCAATTCGATCACCGAATGCCGCGGCAGCCTTTTCGGCTTCGAGACGTCGCGTACCCTGTCGGTTGGCACCGTTATTGAACAGGGCAATATGACGACCGGCCGGTTCCTGACCTACGCGCTTGACGCCGATAGCAAGCCAACATCCCCGTTCGATATGACCTGGGTGGCGATGCTGGCGCTGCTGATCTACCTGATTTCGATGGAATGTCGGCGCGGCGCAACTGTCGGCAAACGTGTCCTCGGGGTGAGGACCATCGACACCGCCGCGCCCTCTCAAATCGGCATCCCGCTGCGCAAGGCGATCACCAGGCAATTGGCGATGTGGATTGGCACGATCCCGGCATTCCTTGTGATGATCAAGATACTGTTTTTCAGCGACGATCCGCTGAACGCGATGTCCGGCAATGGCTTCTGGCTTGCATTCACCGTCGCCTTGGGGATCGAGATCGCATGGTTCATCTGGATCATCGTTTCGGTTTCCAAGAAGCGCGATCCCATTTATGACCGCATCGCTGGAACGAGCGTATTGAGGATAGGATGACCCTCCCCCAGATCCGCATCACCTACTGCACCCAGTGCATGTGGCTTCTGCGGGCCGGAAGCCACAGAACAACGTGCCGGTCGACGAAGAACGCGCCCAGTCACTGATGAAGCTGGTCGGTATGCTGGAAGACGACGACGTACAGAACGTCTACGCCAACTTCGAAGTCGACGGAGATTGCCGGGAGGCGCCAATTGCATTCCCAAAATGGATGGTTAAGCCTCAGTTTCGGTGAGGGGAGACCATCCGGATGACAAGTATTGAGAGCGCTCCAGTGCGAGCGGGCTTCTGGCGGCGCTTCGGGGCTTTTTGCATCGACTATTTGGTTGTGTTCGTGCCGCTTTATCTGGTCATAGCCGCACTGTTTTCGCTGACCAATGGCGCCGTACAAGGTCATTTCTCCTTGAGGCTTGGCGCTTGTTATGACACTTCGGTTGAATGGCATTCTGCACCTCCTCCGGCCGGAATTGATGTTTGGCAGGAATGCAGAACGTCAATTTTGGGTATTACCACCGCTGTCCAGCTCGTGGGAAAGAACACCGAGAATGGAACTGGGATCACGATCCCGGTCGATGCGTCCGGGCAACTTCGCGATAAAGTGCTCGATGCCGGCATCGTCGAACCGCTTGTGCTATTCCTCTATCTGTTTTTCATGGAATGGCGTTCTGGTCGCTCCTTAGGAAAACGCTTCGTCGCCGTTGTCGTACGCGATGTCAACGATGAGCGGCGCATTGGCCTCTCTGCCAACAAGGCCTGTCTCCGCCAGTGTGCAAAAGCGGCAGGCCTACTGCCAATGACCGCCATACAAATCTGGTACACCGTGGCTGAATGGAGGGACGCCATCCCAAAGGACGAACAGCAGCTGGCCTTCTGGCGAGACGTGGCGCTGACCTCCATGGTATTCGCGGTTGCCTGGTTCGCTTGGATTGCCGTATCGATTATCTTCCGACGCGATCCGATCCAGGATCGCGTCGCCGAAACTACCGTCAGGATAGACACAGCTTGACCAACGCACCCCTCCCAACGATCCGCATCACCTACTGCACCCAGTGCATGTGGCTTCTGCGCGCCGGCTGGATGGCGCAGGAGCTGCTGTCGACCTTCGGGACCGAGCTTGGCGAGGTGGCGCTGGTGCCGGGCACTGGCGGCATCTTCACGGTGACCTGCGACGACAAGCTGATCTGGGACCGCAAGCGCGACGGCGGCTTTCCTGACGCCGCCCAGCTCAAGCAGCTGGTGCGCGACGTGATCGACCCCGAGCGCGACCTCGGCCATTCCGACCGCAAGGGCCACAAATCCAAGGACCCGGCCTGACCGGCAGCCACGAAAACTTTGCGGGGACCGCAAAACGGCGCCACAGATAAGATCGATTTGCTGCGCAATCAGGACATTGGATCGCGCCGTGGGACGGCACGGTCGCAGGGGCACAGAGCGGAAAGCATCCATGACAACAAGACCACGCATCGCAGTTCTTTTCGGCGGACGCTCCTCCGAGCACGACGTCTCGCTCATGTCGGCAAGCAACGTCGTCAAGGCTATCGACGCCTCCAGATACGAGGTCGTGCCCATCGGCATATCCCGCGACGGGCGCTGGTTCCTGGCTGAACTCGACCACGACGGCGCGCTGCCCAAGGCGGTGCCCGCTGATGGCACCGAGGTGGCGCTGGTGCCGGGCGGCAAGGGACGGCTGATCGCCCTGCCCGCCGGCGAAACGCCGTTCGAACTGCCAAAGGTCGACGTGCTGTTTCCGGTGCTGCATGGCCCGTTCGGCGAGGATGGCGCGGTGCAAGGTCTCGCCGAGGTGGCCGACATTCCTTACGTCGGCTCCGGCGTGCTTGGCTCGGCCAACGCCATGGACAAGGACGTGGCCAAGCGGCTGATGAACCAAGCCGGGGTGCCGGTGGCTCGCGGCGTGACCGTGCATTTCGGTGACCGGCCCTCTTTCGACGCCATCAAGGCCAAGCTCGGACTGCCTGTTTTCGTCAAGCCGGCGCGGCAAGGCTCATCCGTTGGCGTCAGCAAGGCCGAGACGGCGGAGCAGCTGGACAAGGCGCTGGCCGAAGCCTTCAAGTATGACCGCAAGGTGCTGATCGAGGAATTCGTCGCCGGCCGCGAGGTCGAGTTCGCCGTGCTCGAGGCGCCCGACGGCCAACTCTCCGTTTCCGTGCCGGGCGAGATCGCGCCGGCGGCGAGCCACGGCTTCTACACCTACGAGGCCAAGTACATCGATGCCGACGGGGCGGCCCTGCGCATCCCGGCGGAACTGCCCGAGGCGGCCACGGCCAAGCTGCAGGAGGTCGCCCGCGCTGCTTTCCTCGCGCTCGGCTGCGAGAGCATGGCGCGCGTCGACTTCTTCGTGAAGGCGGATGGCTCGGCGCTGGTCAACGAGGTCAACACCATCCCCGGCTTCACGAACATCAGCATGTATCCAAAGACGATGGCGGCCTCCGGCGTGTCGTACCCCGATCTCGTCGGCCGGCTGATCGAACATGCCGTGGCGCGTTGGAAGCGCCAGGCTTGAGACAGGAAAGGCCGGGTCATCCCGGCCTTGTGCCTATGCAGCGCGGAAGGCCATAACGAACGACGCCAGCGACACGAGACAGGCGACCGCGCGGACATGGTTCCACGGCAGCCATTCCTGGAGATATCGCGTCCACATCGTCGCCCCCTCGGCACTCGCCGGGTCGACGGCTGCGAGCGCGTCGTTGAGTGGCACGTTGAAGACCATGGTCACCAGGAAACAGCCCAGGAGATAAGCGACACTGCCGGCGAGCAGCCAGGCCGAGCCCGCCTCGCTCCAGCCGAAGATCGCCTTGGCGGCAAGCACCAGCGACAGCACCGCGAGCCCCACGAACACCGCCATGAACAGCGGGTTGATGATGGTGACGTTGATCTGCTGCATGGCGGCGATGCCTTGGGCCGCAGGCAAGCGCGCGAATGACGCCATGATCGTGTTGGAGAAGATGAAAAACAGGCCAGCCGCGATGCCACTGCCAAGGGCTGCGACAAAGACGAGCGCGGTGAACAGCAGCGCGATCATTGTGCGTCTCCCCATATGCCCGATGCGGAGACCGCCCTGGCATAGTCGCGGAAGTCTCGCGCGGGCCGGCCGAGTGCCTGCTGGACGCCATCCGCAAGATGTTCGTTGCGGCCGTCCAAAACCTCGGTGAACAGCATCACCAGCAGGTCGATGAGATCCGGTGGCAACTGCTGTTCGGCGAGGCTTGCCGCGAATTGTTCCGGTGTCAGCTTGATAAAGCGGATGTCGCGGCCGCTCGCCTTGGCGATCTCGGCGGTCGCCTCTGCGAAGGTCAGCAGGCGCGGGCCAGTGAGTTCGTAGAGCTGGCCGATGTGGCGATCGTCGGTGAATGCTGCCACCGCGACCTCGGCAATGTCATCGGCGTCGATGAAGGGCTCGCCGACAGCTCCCACCGGCAACGCCACTTCGCCTGCCAGCACTGCGTCGAGCAGGAAACCCTCGCTGAAATTCTGGGCGAACCAGCTGCAGCGCAGGATGGTCCAGTCGCAGCCCGTGCGCTTGATCAGGTCTTCCGCCCGCTGCGCCTCGGGCTCGCCGCGCCCCGACAGCAAAACGAGGCGCTTGACGCCCATGCCGACAGCAAGGTCGGCGAATGCACCGGCGGCCTCGGCGGCACCGGGAGCGGCGATATCTGGAAAATAGGAGATGTAGGCAGCGCCGACACCATCGAGCGCCGGCGCCCAGGTGGTGCGATCGTCCCAATCGAAGGACGGGGTGTTGCCGCGCGATCCGATGCGGACGGGGAGCCCCCGGGCCGCTAGCTGCTCGGCTATGCGGCGGCCGGTCTTGCCGGTGCCGCCAAGGATGAGAATGGGCTTCGTGGTCTGTTCGGTCACTGTCACTTTGGCCTCCTTCATAAACATGAGCATTCCTCACATTTGCAAATGTGATAAACCCTCATATTATGACCGTCAAGCAGAATCGTTTCGGGCCGGATGCCATGGAAGTTTTGGAAGAGAACAAGGCCTTGCGCCGCGCGCCGAGCCAGAAGCGCAGCCAGGAGCGCGTCGGGCGCATGCTCGAGGCTGCAAGCGCGCTGATTTCGGAAGGCGGCAGCGATGCGATGCGGATGGGCGAAGTCGCCGAGCGCGCTGGCGTGTCGATCGGCTCGCTCTACCAGTATTTTCCCGACAAGGGCGCGATCATCCGCACCCTGGCCGAACGCTACAATGCCGAGGGCCGCGCCTGCATCGCCGACGGGCTTGCTGGTACCCACGACACGCTGGGGCTCATCGCCGCCTTCGGCGGGCTGATCGATACCTATTACGGCATCTTCCTTGCCGAGCCTGTCATGCGCGACATCTGGTCGGGCACCCAGGCCGACAAGGCACTGCGCGACATCGACCTCCGCGACAGCCGCGCCAATGGCGCGCTGTTGGCTGAGGCGTGGCTGCGCGTGAAACCGGGGGCGGATGCGGCGGAGGTCGAGCGCAAAGCCTTCCTGATCATGTCGCTGGGCGAAGCGACGATGCGGCTCGCCATTTCGGTCGAGCGCGACGAGGGCGACGCGCTGGTGGCCGACTACAAACGCATGGCGCTTAGGGAGATCGAGGCGCTGTAGTGTCCCCCTCCCCCTTGTGGGGAGGGGTTAGGGGTGGGGGGGGTAATTGGCCGTTCACCCGTTTCCGGCGGCAAACGGAGAAGAGGCTGCCAGACACCCCCACCCTTTATCCCTCCCCACAAGGGGGAGGGAGGACGTCGACGCCCCGCTCATCCTCATCCGGTAGCAGACCGCAACAAAAAACCCGCCACAAGGGCGGGTTCTTGATAACAAGCGAAACGGGTCGGCTTAGATGCCGAGGCCTTCGTAGCGCTTCTTGAACTTCGACAGACGGCCGCCGCGATCGAGCAGGTTGTGGTGGCCGCCGGTCCAGGCCGGGTGCGTGGACGGATCGATATCGAGGTTCATCGTATCGCCTTCCTTGCCCCAGGTGGAGCGGGTCATGTAATCGGTGCCATCGGTCATGACGATCTTGATGGCGTGGTAGTCGGGATGGATATCGGCTTTCATCGCTCTGTTCCTGCTGTCGCGGCGCGGCTTGCGCAGGTATCCTGCGGCGATGCGCCTCTTTCGAAAATTCGAAGCCACGGCTAGATAGGCCACGGCTTCAGAAACGGTCGGCGTGCCTATACATCAGCCGATTTCGAATCACAAGGCCGCCAGCCGGCAAATGGGCCGCGGCCGAGAGGGAAATACCATGGCGAACACCACAACGGCTGCCAACGAAGCGCGCCGGCGTTCGCTGCGCCCGCTGAGCCGGCTCTCGCCCTACCTCTACCGCTATCCCAGGCTGGTGGTTGGCGCCATCATTTCGCTGGTTGCGGCCGCCGTGACCACGCTGACGCTGCCGATCGCGGTGCGCCGCATGATCGACCACGGTTTCTCCAGCGCCGATTCGAGCTTCATCGCCAAATATTTTGCCATGCTGGTGGCGATTGCCGCCTTGCTCGCTCTGGCTTCGGCCTGCCGCTACTATTTCGTCATCACGTTGGGCGAGCGCGTCGTCTCCGACATCCGCCGCGACGTCTTTTCCCATGTCACCTCCCTGTCGCCGGCCTTCTTCGACACGGCGATGTCGGGCGAGATCGTCTCGCGCCTCACCGCCGACACCACCCAGATCAAGTCGGCTGTCGGCGCCACCGCGTCGGTCGCGCTGCGCAACATCATCTTGTGCTTGGGCGCGCTCACCATGATGGTGGTGACGAGCCCCAAACTGTCCAGCCTGGTCATTGCCGCCATCCCGCTGGTCGTGCTGCCCCTGGTCGCTTTCGGGCGCTCGGTGCGGCGCAAGTCGCGCGCAGCGCAGGACACGCTTGCCGACGCCACAGCCTTCGCTAGCGAGCAGATCGGGGCGATCCGCACGCTTCAGGCCTTCACCAATGAAAGACTGGTAACGGGCAAGTTTGCCGCGGCGGTCGAGACGGCCTTTGCCGCTGCCCGCTCCTCGGTGCTGGCGCGCTCGGTGCTGACCTTTTTCGCGATTTTCATCATTTTCGCTTCGGTCGTGGCAGTGCTGTGGTTCGGCTCGCGCGACGTGCTCGAAGGCACATTGTCGCCTGGCACGCTCGGCCAGTTCCTGCTCTATTCGGTGTTTGCAGCCGGCGCCATGGGCAGCCTGTCGGAAGTCTGGGGCGATTTGAGTTCCGCTGCCGGTGCCGCCGAGCGCATCACCGAGATTCTTGGGGAAAAGCCGACTGTTGCAGCACCCGCTACGCCGGTCGCCCTTCCAGCCAAAAGCACCGGTGCGATCGAATTCCGCGACGTGACCTTCTCCTATCCTGTCCGGCCCGACCGCGCCGCTGTGCATGGGCTGAGCTTCACCGTGAAGCCGGGCGAGACTGTCGCTATCGTTGGACCATCAGGCGCGGGCAAGAGCACAGTCTTTTCGCTGCTGCTGCGCTTCTACGACCCAGAGGCCGGCGCGGTCCTGATCGACGGCGTCGACCTGCAGAAGGCCGATCCACAAGCCGTGCGCGACCGCATCGCGATCGTGCCGCAGGACGTGACGGTGTTCGCCAGCACAGCTGCCGAAAACATCGGCTTCGGCCGACCCGGCGCATCACGCGCCAAGATCGAGGCCGCCGCCAAGGCAGCCCTTGCCGACGGGTTCATCGAAAAGCTGCAGAACGGCTATGAGACTGAAGTCGGCGAGCGTGGCGTGACGCTGTCGGGCGGCCAGCGCCAACGCATCGCCATCGCGCGCGCCATCTTGCGCGACGCACCGATCCTGCTGCTCGATGAAGCCACCTCCGCGCTCGACGCCGACAGCGAAAGGCAGGTGCAGATCGCACTCGAGCACCTGATGCAGGGCCGGACCACCATCGTCATCGCGCATAGGCTGGCGACAGTTCTCAAGGCCGACCGCATCCTTGTCATGGACGGCGGTACGATCGTCGAGGAAGGCACCCACGCAAGCCTTGTCGCCAAGGGCGGCATCTATGCGCGCCTGGCCAAGCTGCAGTTCGACACCGGCGCCGACGCCTTCAAGGGCGCTGCGGAGTAGGCTGGCCAACCAGCCTCACAGGAACGTTGCGATGTCCGACAGCGGGCGCTTTTCCGTGGCGTGAACGGGGATCGTGGCGCCTTCCTTGGGATAGCCCACGACCATCAGGATGTAAGGCTTGTCGTGCGGATCGCGGCCGCAGATCTCGTTGAGAAAGCTCATCGGATTGGGCGTGTGCGTCAGCGTTGCGAGGCCGGCGCGGTGCAGTGCCGCGATCAGGAAGCCGGTGGCGATGCTGACCGATTCCGGCACGTAATAATTCTTGCGCGTCACACCGTCGGCCGAGCGGCTCTTGCGCTCGCCAAAGACGCAGATCAGCCACGGCGCCTCTTCCAGGAACGGTTTTGAGGCATCGGTACCGAGCGGCGCCAGGGCCTTGAGCCACTCCTCGCCGGCGCGGCCTTCGTAGAAGGCGCGTTCCTCGACCTCCGCCGCCTCGCGGATCTGGCGCTTGATATCGCCGTCGCCGATGACGGCGAAATGCCAGGGCTGGTGATTGGCGCCATTGGGTGCTGTGCCGGCTGCAAGAATGCAGGTCTCGATGATGTCGCGCGGCACCGGCCGCGTCGAAAAATCACGTACGGTGTGGCGCGTCTTGATCTCGTCATAGAACGACTGCGCCCCGGCCCGCATCTCCTCGATTGGCTTTTCCTGGTAGTCGGGCAACGGCACGGTGCGGTATTGGGCAACGGGCATATTCATCGAAGCAACTCGCGGCGAGAGTGACAGTAAAGACCCGCCCCGACATTCGGCAAAATAGCCGGCATCGTCAATCGCCTGGGCATGAGGCCAAGGAGGAAGCGCCAAGCGGGCAGCTAAGCCCGCCTGGCAATTGCCACGCCTAGAACTTCACCGCGAGGCTCGCCTTGACGCCATGGTCGCGGGCGTGGCTGGCGATCTGACCGGAATAGTTGAACCCAAGGCTCGCTTTCGGCGAGATCGCAACATCGAGCCCCGCCTCAACCAACAGCGCGTCGCGGGCAACAGGTGAGCCGTAGATGGTGAAGCTGTCGCCGCCGGCAAAGGCAACGATGCTGGCAGGGTTGACTTCGCCGAAGGCATGGCGCCAACCCAGCCCGCTGCGCACCGTGGCGGCGGTATCGCCAAGCTTGAAGTCGGTTGCCGCGCGCAGGCCGAGCGTCGTTGTCGTGCTGTCAAAACGCGTCGCAGCGCTGGTCAATGCCGCGGAACCGCCGGTTTCAGCAAATGCGTCGGTCGAGGAGCTGACGTAAGCGAGGCCAGCGAACGGCTCGAAGGCAAACCGGCCCTTTTCGACCCGGTAGCCCGCCTCGACAAAGGCTTGCGCTGTGCCGGCGTTGTAGTCGGCTTTCAGGGTTTCGCTCAGGCCGGGGAACGACACGTTGCGGCTGGTTTCGATGGTGTGCCAGGTGTAGGCGGCGCCGGCACGCAGGCCAAACGCGCCCCAATGACGGCCGCCATAGGCGCCGACATGGAAATTGTCGCTATCGCCGGAGGAAGCTCCGTCGTCGGCATCGAAGCTGGTGCGGCTGTAGCCGGCGAGCAGGCCGAGCCTGAAGCCATCGCCCACGATGGTGTCACCGCCAGCGATCAGACCGCCGGTGCTCTGGTCGAAGCCGCCAATGCCATTGCTGGCGTCGACCGAGCCCCAATTGCCGACCGCCTGGCCCCAGACGACAAAGCGATCCGTGTCGGCGGCGACCAGTTCAATGCCGTCGTCGCCATAGCCCATGACAGGCATGTCGGGGGCTGCCACGTCGCCAAAGGCCGAGCGAACGCGGTCGTTGGCGAACTGGCCCAGAAATGCGCTCGACTGGGTGGAGGCGCCACTTGCCGAAGCATGAACGTCGCCTGAGAGCTGGTTGAGCGCGTCGCGGGCTTCCTCTTCATTGGACGACATCATGAAGGCGGCGCGGAGGGGATTGTTCTCCAGCAGGCTGTCGATACCGCCGGCGACAGCGCCTTGGTTGGGTGACTGCGCGACGCTGCCAAGCGACGCGTCGTTGCGCGTCAGCGTCAGCGTCACATCGTTGCCGCCATCGCCGCCAGCGTAGCTGATGGAATGATTGAGGAAGAGAAGATTGTTGAGATTGCCGACCGAGGCGAAAGTGCCCGTGACCGCATCCGCACCATCATTCTGGATAAGCGTGAACGGGCCGCTGGTCGGGTTCCAGCTTGTGTTGGTCGGCGGCGACATGAGCAGGCTGAGCTTGGCACCCGATATGTTGACCGTGCCATTGACAGTGAGCTTGTCAGCACCGGCAGGCGTTGCCTCAATCTCGAGAATACCGTGGTTGACGTAGTTGCCGTTGATGGTCTGGCTGTGGACGAGACCCGTTGCGGCCGGGTTGGCCGTATCGCCGACTGCGTGGGTTGCGCCGGATGAAATGGTCACGTTGCCGATAACGGTGCCGCTGCCGCCGAAGCGAGCGCCTGAGTCCACAGAGACTGGCCCAGCCAACGTGCCGCTGCCCTTGTAGCCGACATTCAGCATGCCGGCATTCACGAACGTTTCGCCGGCAAATGCGGAACTGTCGCCGCTCAGCGTTATGGTCCCTGATCCCTGTTTGAAGAAGTCGCCCGAGCCAGCAAGCTTGCCGCCCCAGCGCTGGCCGTTGGACATATTGGAGATCAGCTTGCTACCCGCTTCGATGGTAATCGCGCCGCCCGCATTGGCGAGCCAGTTGCTCGTGCCGCCGCCATCGCCAAACTGCAGCGTACCGCCATTGGAAATCAGAACAGTACCGCTGCCGCTGTTACTGCCCGTCAGGATCAGCTTGCCGCCGCTAATATGCTCAAAAGCGCCGCCACCGCCGATTTTGCCGCCGAAGGTCACTTCGCCAGTACGGTTGAATACAAGAGTACCACCGTTGTTGACGGCACTGGCAATCGATCCAGTTGAGCCACCGTCACCGACCTTGAGTGTCGCCCCTGTGCCGATACCTACACTGCCGGTGAACGTGTTTGCCCCGGTCAGAACCTGCGTTCCCCCGTTAATCATGAGACCGCCGGCACCTGAAACGACACCTGCAAACACTCCGGTCGCTGCACTAACTCGTAGATAGGTGTTGCCGACAATGACGGAACCGTTGCCATTCAGAGTCTTGATTTCCGCAGAGGGAGCATCAGAGACGTCGAAAGTGCCTTCGACAGTAACGCCGCTGGACTGGTTGATGCGCCCCTGGCCGGCAAGGGCGAGTGTTCCACCCAGCGCAATCGTCGTTGCTCCAGTATAGGAGTTCATGCCGGTCAATGTGAGGGTGCCAGGCCCAGAAATATTCAGGCCGGCGGCGCCCTGGAGGGTCGAACCTACAGTAGCCGTCAGACCTGCATCCACCTGGATTGTTGCGCCCGTCGGAGCCAAATTCAGATTACCACCATTGATCTGATAGCCCGCCGCGGAGAATTTCAGTGTATCGAAGTGCTGGGTACCTGAAACCCCGACCCTGCTATTTGCGACACCCGCAAACACCGCGACACCGCCAAGCCAGACGTCATTTGCCGAGCCGTCTAGGTTGGTCCAATTGGTTCTGTTGTCCCATTCATCGCTGCCACCGTCGACCTGATTGTTGGCAGCGGTGTTGCCCCCATCCCAATACTGATCCGCCGCGAGCACAGGCGATGCGGCATTCAGCACGACCGCCACTGCCCCGAGCGTCACCAGCGCTGTGCCGGCCCGCAAGGCGGCGATACGCGCGATTGATCGGTTCGACGGTTGGCTTGGAGAAGTCCTGGTAGCTTGAATTGATTGAATACGAGTCCGCGTCGCAACGCTGCGGCCAAATAGATTCATTATGTCCCACCACTTGTATGCACGCCCCAACGGGCAAAAAACACGACGCAGGGACCCCGACGCCCTACCCAAAACTTAACAATAGTTTTGTTTAGAACAGCCAAGTTATTGTAGCAATGGAAAATATTAGCGACGGATCACTCAACTCGGGACAACTGGCACATCCGCAAGCTAGACTCATCTTGCCAGCGCGATGACTCCCGCATTGGCGCGGAATGACCACTTGCCAAGGGAAAGGCAAGCGGCAGGCTTTCGCCGCCTTCCGCTCCTCCGAACGTTCAGAACCTCACCGCCAGGCTGGCATTGACGCCATGTTCCTGCGCGCCGCTGGCGAGTTGACCACTGTAGCTCAGGCCGAGCGTGGCTTTGGGTGCGACGGCGATGTCGAATCCGGCTTCGAGCAGCAGTGCATCCCGGGCAATCGGCGTGCCGGCGATGGCGAAGTCGGCTCCGCCTGAAAAAGCCATGTCGGCGAGCGGCGCGACATCGCCGAAGGCGTGACGCCAGCCGGCCATGCCGCGCACGGTTGCCTTGGCATCGCCGAGGGCGAAGTCGGTGGCGGCGCGCAGGCCAAGCGTCGTCAGCGTGGCATCGTTGGTGGTGCCCAAACTGGTGAGCGCTGCCGCACCGCCGGTCTCGGTGAACGCGTCGGTCGATGTACTGATATAAGCAAGGCCAGCGAAGGGTTCGAACATCGCCCGTCCCATGTCGACCCGGTAGCCCGCCTCGACGAAAGCCTGGGCGGTGCCGGCGTCGTAGTCGGCCTTCAGCGTTTGGCTGAAACCGGGGAAGACGACATTGCGCGATGTTTCGATGGCATGCCTTGTATAGGCAGCCCCGGCGCGCAGGCCGAGCGCACCCCATTCGCGGCCGCCATAGGCCCCGACATGGAAGTTGTCGCTGGAGCCCGACGAGGCCCGGTCGTCGGCATCAAAGCTGGTGCGGCTGTAGCCGGCGAGCAGGCCGAACCTGAAGCCACCGCCAACGATGGTGTCGCCACCGGCGAGCAGGCCGCCGGTGTTCTGGTTGAAGCCGGCGGCATTGCCGTCGCCATCGACCGAGCGCCAGTTGCCGAGCGCCTGGCCCCAGGCAACGAAGCGGTCGCTGTCGGCGGCGACAAACTCGGGCCCGCCTTCGCCATAGGCCATGACGGGCAGCGACGATGCGGCGACATCGCCGAAGGCCGAGCGGATGCGGTTGGAGGCGACATCGCGCAGCTGGCCGCTGGCCTCGATGAAGGCACCGGCGAGCGAGGCGTGAACCTCGCCGGAGAGCTGGTCGAGGGCGGCACGGACCTCGTCCTTGTCGCTCGACAACAGCATGGCGGCGCGCACCGGATCGTTGGCGGCCATGCCTTCGACGGCTGTGCCGGTTGTAATCTGGTTGCGGGTCTGCCCGACCTCGGCGAGCGAAAGATCGTTGCGCGTGAGCGCCAGCGTCACGTCGTTGCCGTCGCCGCCGGCATAATTGATGAGGTGGTCGAGGAAGATCAGACTGTCGAGGTTGCCGCCGAAGGCAAAGGTGCCGGTCACAGCATGGGCACCGTTGTTGGAGATGAGGGTGAAGGGGCCGTTGAGCGGCCCCCAGGCCGCACTGGCCAGCGGCGACAGCAGCAGATTGAGCGTCGCACCCGAGATGTCGACGGTGCCGTTGACGATCAGCTTGTCGGCACCGGTCGGTGTCGCCTCGACCTCGAGAATGCCGTGGTTGGCGTAGTTGCCATTGATCGTCTGGGTGCCGACCGAATTGCCCGCACCATGGATGCCGCCGGCCAGCACTGTGACATTGCCGCCGATCGTGCCGGTGCCGCCGAGCCGCGCGCCCGACCTGACCTCGACCGGGCCAAGGATCGAACCGACACCGCCGACGCCAACGATCAGCGTGCCGGCCTCGACACTGGTGCCGCCGGAGTAGTTGCTGGCGCCGGAAAGAGTGAGTGTGCCTGAGGTCTCCTTGACCAAGCCCGCCGCACCGGTGATCGCACCGCCGAAATTGCCGCCGGAGATGCTGATGTCAGCGCTGTTGGTTACGATACCTGCGCCTTGCAGATTGTTGATGATGGGATTGCCGCCAAACCTGGACCCGTTGAAGTCGAGGGTGGCGCCAGGCTGCACCGTCGTCGAGGCCGCGAGCCGTGTCAGAGTACCAAGCCCGCTGCTGTAGCTTTCGGCCCTGAGGGTGCCGCCGGCAACCACAACCGATTTGATGTCGGTCCAACTCATACCGGCAGTCGCATGCAGGATGGTGCCGCTATCGGTGGGGCTGCCAAATATCACGGTCGCATCGTAGAGATTCAGGTAACCCTTCAGGGTCAAGTTCTTGCCCGCAGCGGCGGCGATCGTGCCGGTCCGGGCAATGTTGATTTTGGCATCAAGCACCATATCGGCAGTGCCCAACAGCTTACCACCGTCGATGCTCACCGCTCCCGACCCCAGCGCCGACGCGCTGGAAACGGCAAGCGTACCGGCTTCGATCCTGGTGCCACCGGTGTAGGTGTTGGTGCCTGAAAGCGTCAGAGTGCCGGCGCCGGTCTTCTTCAGGCTCCAAGCGCCAGCGTAGAAACCAGCAGGTTTGGCATAACCGGGGTTGGCCGCCAGGAACCCCTGCTCGTCGGAAATCACGTCCGAAATCGTCACCGTCTGGCCGGCGGTGGGCGCAAAAGTCACCGTGCCGTAGCCTTGCAGGAACATGCCGGAGCCGGCCGCCTGGCCGGACGTTGGCGCCATACCCCCGAAGGTCGCGCCACCCGCGCCCGCCGTGACACTGCCACCTGATATCGCACCGCTGACGATTGTCAGCGAACCGCCGTTGGCGACGAACAGCCCGCCGCCCAGAGCACCGCCACCACCGCCCGCCGAGCCGTCAAGGCCGGAGCCGCCATTGCCAGCGGCAAAGCCGCCGGCTCCACCGCCGCCGCCGGCATAGCCGCCACCGCCGCCGCCATAGCCGCCGCCGCCGCCGCCGCCGCCGAAACCGCCAGCGCCGCCGGCTATGCCGCCGTCGCTGGTCAAGCTGCCGCCGCCGCCACCGCCGAAGCCGGCAGCGCCGCCAGGGCCGCCGGCGGCGCTGCCGCCGCCGCCCGACAAATCTCCGGCCGCCGCATCCGCCGCACCGCCATTCGCGCCGCCGCCAACTCCAGCTGAATCACCGTGCTGGCCAACAAACGCGCCGCCGCCGCCGCCGCTTGGACGCTCCCAGTCTGCGCTGGCCCCGCCGTCTCCTCCCAACCCGCCGCCGCCGCCGGCACCCGATGAGGCTGAGGCCGAAGAATTGTCCGCCCCACCGTTGCCACCGATAGCCTGGTTGCCGGCGAAGGCGACGCCAGAAAGCGAGACGGATGCGCCAGTGCCAGCACCGGCGTCAGCACCACGCACAAACAGCGCGCCGCCAGCACCCAGGCCACCGCCACCGGATTGGCCCCCAAAGCCCTCGCCACCATCGCCGCCCTTGGCGCGGCCGTCGGCGAGCGTGACGTCGTTGATGGCGATCGTCCCGGCATTGGCGAAGAAGATGCGCTGGGTGTTGCCACCGCTGATGGTGTTACCGTTGCCGTTGATGGTGAGCGGGCTGGTGGCCAGCGGCGCACCGGCCGCATTGCGCAGGCCGAGCGGCGGCAGCGGTGCGGTCAAGGTGATGTTGGCGCTGACATTGATGGTGTTCGACTCGCCATTGCTGTTGGCGGTGGTGATCGCGGCGGCAAGTTCGGTTTCGTTGGTGACGTTGAAGGTTGCGGCAAGTGCCGGCTGCGCGAAGGCCGAAAGCGCGATCAGGGACACGCCCGAAAAGGCGTGTCTTGCATGTTGTCTTGTCGGCATGTCGGTCCCCATCAGGCGGAATTTCGCTTTACCAGCACCGAACACTTGCTTCGCCGCCAAGCGCCCGGCTGCGGCCATCGCCCGCGCGGGACAGCGACACAAGCGGCCGCACTCTGCAGCAGCTTCGCCAGACGGCAGGGGTAGCGCGTAGCCGGAGCGGGAAAAATACGGCAGATGGCGTATTTCGACGCGGCACCGGCGAGAAGATGGATGAGCCAGGCTGCTGTCGCGTGCCGCCAGTGTCCGGAGCCGCTACGGTCGCGGTGCCACGCGGCTGAACTACCATGCGGCGTGCCTGCCGGCGTTCCTTCCCGAGAAGATGCACCCGCCGAGAAATGTGCCCTCGAGTGCGTTGTAGCCGTGATAACCGCCGCCGCCGAAACCTGAGACCTCGCCCGCCGCATAGAGGCCGGGGACGGGTTCGCCATCCACGCCCAACACCTGCCCGTCGAGATTGGTGTGCAGCCCGCCCAGCGTCTTGCGGGTCAACACATTGAGACGGACGGCGATCAGCGGGCCATTGGCCGGATCGAGTATCTTGTGCGGCCGGGCCGTGCGCACCAGCCGGTCGCCGAGATATTTTCGCGCGCCGTGGATGGCGGTGACCTGCGCGTCCTTGGAGAAAGGGTTGTCGATCTCGCGGTCGCGCGCCGCGATCTGGGCATGCAGGTGGTCATCGTCGATCAGGCCGTTGCCGGCGAGCGCGTTCATGCCAGCGACGAGGTCGCGCAGGTTGTCGCGGACGACAAAATCCTCGCCATACTGCTTGAAGGCCTCGACAGAAGGCGGCGCACCCCTGGCGCGGCGGCTCTTGAGCACGGCGAGCCAGCTCTTCGAGGTCAGATCAGGATTCTGCTCGGAACCCGAGAGCGCAAACTCCTTCTTGATGATCTTCTGGGTCAGCACGAACCAGGAATAGTCGTGGCCCACAGAAAGGATGCGCCTGAGCGTGCCCAACGTGTCGAAGCCGGGCAGGAACGGCGCTTCGAGCCGCTGCCCCAGAGCGTCGAACCACAGCGACGACGGCCCAGGCAGGATGCGGATGCCGTGGTTGGGCCAGATCGGGCCCCAGTTGGTCACACCCTCAGTGTAGTGCCACATGCGGTCGCCATTGATGACAGTGCCGCCCGCTGCCTGAGTGATCGCGACCATGCGTCCGTCGACATGATGCGGCACGCCCGCGACCATCTTTTTCGGCGCCTGCCCAAGCCGGTCGGCCGGCCAGGCTTTTCGGACCAGCTCGTGGTTGCCGCCGATACCGCCCGAGGTGACGAGGACAGCGCCGGCGTGGAACTCGAAATCGCCAGTCACCTTGCGGCCCGACTGCTGGCCGCGCTCGACATCAGAGGTTTCGAGGATTTCGCCTGAAACACCAGTGACGGCGGCTCCGGTCTTGATCAGGCGGCTTGCCTGATGGCGGAATTTCAGCGCGATGCGGCCAGCGGAGGCATGTTCACGAACGCGGCGCAGAAACGGTTCCAGCACGCCGGGGCCAGTGCCCCAGGTGACATGGAAACGCGGCACCGAATTGCCGTGGCCATGCGCCTGGCCGCCGCCGCGCTCGGCCCAGCCGACGACGGGGAACCAGCGCATGCCCTGGGCATGCAGCCACGGCCGCATCTCGCCAGCGGCAAAATCGATGAAGGCTTCGGCCACCTTGCGCGGCCAGAAATCTTCCGGGCGGTCGAATTGCGCCGACCCCATCCAGTCCTGCAGCGCAAGCTCGCGGCTGTCCCTGATGCGCATGCGGCGTTGTTCGGGGCTGTCGACGAAGAACAGCCCGCCAAGCGACCAGAAGGCCTGGCCGCCAAGCGAATTCTCGCCCTCCTGTTCGAGGATGATGACGCGCTTGCCGGCGTCCGCCAGTTCGGCGGCCGCGACAAGGCCGGCAAGCCCGCCGCCAACGACAATCGCATCCGCATGATCCGCCAACCGCCCCTCCCAAGACTATCGGTCATGGCCGCGAGTTTCGGGCAAAGGGTTTGAAGATCAAGCGGAAAGTCGGGACGGTTTGGTTCCGCTTGGGAAGGTTTATCAGGCTCCGTAGCGCTTTTTGAGATGGCTGGTGAAATGCACCGCGTTGAGCTTTTCGCCGGTGGCGCGTTCGAGCAGTTCGGGCGTCGACCAGCGCGAGGCCTGCGACCAGATCTTGTCGCGGCGCCAGTTGTTGACCGTCTCGAAATGACCGCGCGCGATCTCGTCGTCGACCGAAGGATGCGCCTTGGAAAGTGCCGCCCATTGCTGTGCCGCCATCATCGCGCCCAGCGTGTAGGATGGGAAATAGCCGAAGGCGGCACTTGGCCAGTGCACGTCTTGCATCGGGCCGTCGGCCGGATTGTCGATGGTCGAAAGGCCAAGGTACTCGCGCATCTTGGCGTCCCACGCCTCGGGCAGGTCCGACACGGACAGGCGGCCTGAAACAAGCTCCTGCTCCAGCTCGTAACGCAAGATGACATGCAGCGGATAGGTGACCTCGTCGGCATCGACGCGGATCAGGCCGCGCTCGACATGGTGCACATGCGGCAGGATCTCGTCCATCGACCAGCGCTCGCCGAGATGCTGCTCGACCAGCGGCAGCGCCCAGCGCCAGAAGGACGGATTGCGGCCAAGCTGCTTTTCGACGAACAGGCTCTGGCTTTCATGCACGGCCATGCCACGCGCCTTGCCGAGCGGCCAGTGCGACCAGGCCTCGGGCAGGTTCTGCTCGTAGAGCGCATGGCCGGTTTCGTGCAGCACGCCCATCAAGGCCGACAGGAAATCGGTGGTCTTGTAACGCGTGGTGATGCGCACGTCGGATGGCACCCCGCCGCAGAACGGGTGGTGCGACACCGACAGGCTGCCACGCGTCAGGTCGAAGCCGACAGCACCCATCATGGCAAGGCCAAGCTCGCGCTGGCGCTCGATGGCGTAGACGCCCGACAGAGCGCGCTGCGGGTTCTTGGCGCGGCGCTCCTGCTGCACGGCAAGCGCTTCGGGCACGAAGTCTTTCAGGAAGGCCTTGAGGTCGGCGAAAACAGGCGTGATGTCGGCGGTGCGGTTGCCGGGGTCGTATTGCTCCATCATCGCGTCGTAAGGGGCAAGGCCGAGTGCTTCGGAACGAAGGGCCGCCTCCTCGCGGACAAGCGCCACGATACCTTCGAGAGCCGGCTGGAAGCCGGCCCAGTCGTTCTTGGCGCGCAGGTCGCGCCACAGCTGCTCCGAACGCAGCCGGGCGGATGTCTGGCGTTCGACGAACTCCGACGGCAGGCAGGTCATGTTGGTGTACTGGCGGCGGAATTCGCGCAGGGCAAAAACCTGCTCCTCGTTCAGCGCCTCCGTCTCGGCGGCAGCGATCCAGTCGGCGATCTCAGGTGCGGTGGCCTGGCGGTGGTGCATGCCGGCGAGTGCCGACAGCGCCTCGGCGCGCTTGGCGCCGCCACCGACCGCCATATGAGTCGCCTCGTCGGCGCCCAAAATGGCAAGCGCGTGTTCCAGCGCTTCGAGCTTGCGGCCAAGTTCGTCGAGTTTTGCGAAGGACATGGTGATTCCTCTGTCTCAAAATCGCGGCGAGAGGATACCAAACCCGCCGCGATCGCAAGACCGTTCGGATGGACCAGCTCTTGCCGATACGTTCGCCCTCGTGCTCAAATCCCTGCCATGGCGACCGAGGGGACGAAGATGGTTGCAAACATTCTGGTCGGGCTGGTGGCCCTCATCCATCTCTACATCGTCTATCTCGAAATGGTGCTTTGGGACACGCCACGCGGCCACAAGGCGTTTGGCCTCAAGCCGGAATTCGCCACGGCCTCGAAGGTGCTCGCGGCCAACCAGGGGCTCTACAACGGCTTTCTCGCCGCCGGCCTGATCTGGGGCCTGTGGCTGGGCGCTGCAGGTTTTGAGGTGAAGGTGTTTTTCCTGCTCTGCGTGGCGATCGCCGGACTCTATGGCGCGGCGACCGTCGGCCGCAAGGTCCTGTTCATCCAGACGGTGCCGGCAGCATTTGCGCTCGCCGCCCTGTGGCTCGGCTGGTAACCGACCCAAAACAAACGCCCCCGGATTGCTCCGAGGGCGCCTGGGGAGAATGCCGATGTCAACGCTGGGCTGTGTCGTGACTGATCTGGGAATCGAGGTTGGAAACCTCGCCCTGAAGCTGGCTGTATGCACCTGCGGACAGCATGCCGCTGTAGCCTGCATCGCTGACTGCGGCACGGCGGATCGCCGCGTCCTCGCCCCTGAGTTGGCGGGCTTCGGCAACACTGATCCGCTTCATGTGCCGATCATTGGCAATGCGCGCATCGTCATTGCGCAATTCAGAGAGAATGACGCCAACCGGATGGATCTGCGGGCGTCCTGAAATAGGTGCGGAATCGCCAGTGTTGTCGCCCGAACCTGAGCCAGGCTCAAGCCCGGAACGGCCATGGGTTTCATGGTCCCTGGCGAAAGCGGACGCCATGGGAGCCGAGATAAGGAGTGCGGCAAGCGCCGCCTTGAATACCATAGAGCGCATGGTCTTGCGTCTCCTAGATTTTGTGGGGCGGCTTTCGCCCCAACATTCGCCGTCCGTCTGGAAGCGTCGAGTCACGGTGGGAGGCCATCGCCGGCGTTTCCCGGACTGCATATGGAATCTAGTCCTGACGCAGCCGGGAGCATAATTAAGAAAAAATAATTATTGGGCGCGCTTGAAACGTTGCAATTGCGGCAAACTGGTCACAAGCCTGCCACATATGTGGCAGGCTTTCTCTCACACGGAGTCTTGATCTGGCGTGAAGTTGTCCAACGCAGCTGGGGGAGACGGCCGAGATGGCCGCCTCCCCCAGATACATTACATCACGAGTTGAAGACTGTTGTTCAAATGCCGATGCTAGGTGATCCGGCGCGCGAGTCGTCAAGACAGGCTGCGGCAAGCCGAAACGCGACAGGTCATCGCGACCTCGACGTACAATACCAGGCCGCATGCCCCGGCACGCAAGCCGAGCGAGGCTGCCCGGAGATCGGCAGCTGCGAATTCGTATTATCGTTGCCATTTGACCCAACAGATTCACGCGAATGCGACCGATCATGACCACCGTGCTCGTGGTCGCGTGCGAATGCCGTTGCCATTGGAGCGGAAACCAGGACTGCAGCTAAAATCGCTGTAAATGCCATAGAGCGCATTGTTGCGACTCCCGAAATTGCCGGGCGGCGAACCGCCACAGCGTTGGCTGTCCGTCAAGAATCGTCGAGTCGTGGTGGGAGGCCGTCATCGGCGTTTCCCGGACTTGAGCTGCGATTATAGGTCTGACACAGACGCAAGCATAATTAAGAAAAAGTAATTTTGGAATTTGCCCGAGCCACCATAGTCAGGTCTGGAAACGTCGAGCCGAAGCCCTATGTAGAGTGGGCACGTTTGTTCACGAAATCTTGATTCAGCGTTCCGTGAGCTTGAGTTCGATGCGGCGGTTCTTGGAACGTGCTTCATCGGTGCCGCTTTCGTCAAGCGGCTGGAACTCGCCGAAGCCAGCGGCTACCAGGCGGTTGGCCGGTACGCCATTTTCGATCAGGAACTTGACCACCGAAGTCGAGCGCGCCGAGGAAAGCTCCCAATTGTCGCGATAGCGGCCGGTGCCGGACAGCGGGATGTTGTCGGTGTGACCATCGACGCGCAGCACCCAGTTGATCTCCGGCGGGATTTCCTTCTGCAGCTCGAGGATGGCGCCGGCGAGCTTTTTCATCTCGCCCTTGCCGGCCTCGTTGATCTGCTCGGAGCCAGTCGGAAACAAGACTTCCGACTGAAACACGAAACGATCGCCGACAATGCGGATGTTTTCGCGGTCGGACAGGATCTCGCGCAAGCGGCCGAAGAAGTCGGAACGGTAGCGGTTGAGTTCCTGCACGCGCTGGGCCAACGCCACGTTCAGGCGGCGGCCGAGATCGGCGATCTTGGTGTTGGATTCCTTGTCCCGGGCCTCTGAAGCGTTGAGCGCGTCTTCGAGCGCGCCGATCTGCCGGCGCAACGCCGCGATCTGCTGGTTGAGCAGCTCGACCTGGCTGAGTGCGCGCTGGCTGATCTGACGCTCGCTGTCGAGCTCGCCGGTCAGCGAACCAATGCGCGCCGTGGCTTCGGCACCAGCGCCAGACCCTTGCGACAACAACTGTTCGAGCCGGCTCTTTTCGCTCTCGGCAGCGGACAGCGACGCCTGCAGATTGGCGAGCGCATCCTCGGTATCCTGGCTGTTGGAGCGCTCGAGCGCCAAAAGCTGCGTCAGCTCGTTGATCTGCGAATTGAGCCGCGTCAGCACCTCGTCCTTGCCCGAGATTTCGCGGCTGAGCAGGAACTGCGCCAGCACGAAGACGGAAAGAAGGAACATGATGGCCAAAAGCAGCGTCGACAAAGCGTCGACAAAGCCCGGCCAATAGTCGATGCGGCGGTCGCCGCGCCGCCCGCGCGCCAATGCCACCTTAGTGCACCCCTTCCTTCTTCAGGGCGTCGGCGATCTTTTCCAGCGTGTTGCGCATCGCCTTTTGTTCGTCCGACTGCGCCTCGACCCAGTCGCGCATGATCTGCTGCTCGCTGCGCATGTTCTTGACCAGGCCGGAGATGCCGTCGGCGAGATTGGCCATGGCGGCGGCGACGCGCGGGTTCGACCCGCCGTGCTCCTGCATGTTGCGCAGGCGCTCGGACAGCACGCGGATTTCGTCGGAAGAGCCGTTCTTGGCGTCGGCGACGACCATGTCGGAGGATAGGTCAGTAACGCTGGAGAGCCAGTTTTCCAGTTCGGTGTAGAAGCGCGTCTGGGCGCGGCCGGCCTGGAGGTCGAGGAAGCCGAGCACCAGCGAGCCGGAGAGACCGAACAGCGACGACGAGAACGCCGTGCCCATGCCTTGCAGAGGTGCTGCAAGGCCGGCCTTCAGCGATTCGAGCACGGCTGAGGCATCGCCCGTTCCGGGGTCGAGCGACTGGATGGTTTCGCCGATCGAACCGATGGTCCCCAGCAGGCCCCAGAAGGTGCCGAGCAGGCCAAGAAAGACCAGCAAGCCAACGAGATAACGCGAGACGTCGCGGCTTTCGTCGAGGCGGGTCGCGATAGAGTCGAGCATCGTCCGCATCGAGCTGGTCGAAAACGCCATCGACGAGGAACGGCCAAGCATCGCCTTCATCGGCGCAAGCAGTACCGGGTGCGTGGCCTCGGTGCCGGCGCGGAAGGAATTGACCCAGCGTATCTCGCGAAACAGGCGGCCGACCTGAACGAAGGCAAGGCAGATGCCGATGACAAGCACGCCGATGATAAGGCCATTGAGCCCGGGATTGGTGACGAAAGCGCTGGAGATCTGGCGCGTCAGGATCGCCGCGATGAAGGCGACGATCGCCAGGAAGATGATCATCGTCAGCAGGAACACCTGCGGAGAGGACAAGCGGTGCGGATCGTAGTTCAGCACATCGGAGCCTTTGCCCACCCCGAGAGATTTCAACAATGACATCGGCGCCCCGGTTCCAGTTCCCTGCGATTGGAGCCCGCGCATCCATTCGGACGCGCCTGGGTGGCTCCATCGCTTTGAAGTCCACGCGCCGCACTTTTGGGGAGTTTCGGCGCGATGTGTTCGTGGACTACGACTGTAAGCGGAAATGTGACGAAAATGAAAGACGCTTGCGCGCCCCGCCCCTCGGATCGCCCTGCAATCAGAGCCGCGCCACCACAAGAAGGTCGATCATCGCCGCCACATGCAACCCGGCGCCGGTGATGACGAAGCTATGCCAGACGGCACTTTGGAAACGCAGCCGCTGCCAGGTGTAGAAGACAACACCGCAGGAATAGACCATGCCGCCGGCAAACAGCAGCCACAGTGTGGCGGATGGCAAGGTGGCGATCAGCGGGCGCAGGATGACGACACCGCTCCAGCCCATGGCGAGATAAAAGGCGATGGCCAGCCGGTCGAGCCGTCCGGGCAAGAAGAGCTTGATCGCCATGCCGGCGATTGCCGCCGACCAGACGATTCCGGCCATCAAGCTTGCCGTGACACGATCTTCGAGCTGGACGAGGAACGGCGTGTAGGTGGCGGCGATCAGCAGGTAGATGCCGGCATGGTCGAAGCGGCGCAGCACCCATTTTGCCGGCGAGATCGGCCACAGATTGTAGACGCACGACACCGAAAGCACTGTGAGCAGCGCCACGACGAAGACCACGGCGGCAAGATATTCGCCGGTGGCGGTATGAGAGGCGGAGATCGCCAGCAGCGCCGATCCGGCAGCGACGGCCAGCACAATGCCGATCGCATGGACCACGCCGTCGGCAATGAGTTCGGCACGCGAATGGGTGTAGCGCCCGACAAAGGGCACAGCCGTCTCAGGCTTGCGGTGATTGTCCGTCATGGTTCGTCCCTGCGCGGCCCCTAATATGGGCAGCAGCAGGGAACGAAGGCAAGAAGCCTGCGACGCGACGGATTAGCGCGGTGTAACCGGCCGCTTCAGCGTCTTGATGAGCGCGCGGTGGATGGTCTCGTTGCCGGCGACGATCGAACCGCCATCGAGCATGTCCTGACCACCCTTGTCGTCGGAGACAAAACCGCCGGCTTCACGCACCAGAAGGATGCCGGCAGCGACGTCCCATGGCGACAGCGCGGTTTCCCAGAAACCGTCCATGCGTCCGGCAGCGACGTAGGCAAGATCGAGTGCGGCCGAACCGAGACGGCGGACGCCCGCCACTTCGCCCATGACGTTGCGCAGTTCGAGCAAGAAGTTGCCGTGGTGGCCGCGCCCGAGATGCGGCATGCCGCAGCCGATGACGGCGTCCGACAGCTTGGTACGGCCGGAAACGCGCAGGCGGCGATCATTGAGGAAGGCGCCACCGCCGCGCTCGGCGGTGTAGAGCTCGTCCATCGCCGGGTTGTAGATGACAGCGGCGACGATCTGGCCCTGACGCTCCAGCGCGATCGAGATCGAAAACACTGGAATGCCGTGCAGGAAGTTGGTGGTGCCGTCGAGCGGATCGACGATCCAGCGATGCTGGTCGTCCTCGCCCGCGACCACGCCGCGCTCTTCCATCAGGAAGCCGTAGCCCGCGCGCCCCTTCGACAGCTCGGCAAACAGGATGTCTTCGGCCTTGCGGTCGGCCTGGCTGACATAGTCGCCGGGGCCTTTCAGCGAGACCTGCAGATTCTGCACTTCGCCGAAGTCGCGAGACAGCGAGCGGCCGGCCTTCATAGCGGCCTGCACCATAACATTTAGGATCGCTGAACGCGCCATGATCTAGAACTTTCCGTTGCCGTGCTCAGTCCGCGCGGCGGACGTAGGTGAGCTCGTTGGTGTCGACGATAATGCGCTCGCCCGAAGAGATGAAGGGCGGCACAAGCACGCGGACGCCGTTTTCCAAAACTGCCGGCTTGTAGGACGAAGCAGCCGTCTGCCCCTTCACCACCGGATCGGCTTCGCTGATCGTCAGCGTCACCTGGTCAGGCAGCGCGATACCGATCGGACGCTCGTCATAAAGCTCGACCGTGACCATCATGCCGTCCTGAAGGAAGGCGGCGCGGTCGCCGACGAAATCCTTGAGCAACTCAAGCTGCTCGTAGCTCGCCGTGTCCATGAACACCAGCGCGTCACCCTGCTCGTAGAGGAACGAGAAGTCCTTCTGTTCGAGGCGGACCTTTTCGACCGTCTCGGCGGAGCGGAAACGCTCGTTGAGCTTGGTGCCGTTGATCAGGTTCTTGAGTTCGACCTGATTGTAAGCGCCACCCTTGCCGGGCTTGACGTGATTGGTTCTGACCGCCACCCAGAGGCCGCCGTCATGCTCGATGACGTTGCCGGGACGGATTTCGTTGCCGTTGATCTTGGCCATGGTTGGGTTCCGGAAGAGAGGTTTGCGCCGGAAGGGGCGCTGTCGGCGCCTCCAAGACCACAAAACGGCTTTTTAGGCAAGAGAAGTCGCGATTTTCGCGATATCAGCGAATGCGGTTTGCGCGCTCCAGCGCCTGTTTCATTTCGACATCGGTCAGGCCGCGCAGGAAGTCGTCCATCTCGGAGTCGTTGAGCCCGGCACGACGGGCATTGATGTACCAGGCCGCGGCGAGAATGGAATCGGGGTCGACACCGATGCCGCCCATGTAAAATTTGGCGAGCCGGTTCTGCGCGGCGACATTGCCGCCGTCAGCCGCAAGCTTCATCCAGCCGAAAGCCGACTTCAGATCGCGGTCGCCGCCGCGCCCGTCGGCCATCCACAGCCCGAGATCGAACTGGGCGGAGTCATAGTTCTGCCTTGCCGCGCGCACCAGCAGAAGGCGCGCCAGCTTGTCATCGCGGCGCTTGCCGCCAACGCCGTTGGCATAGATCTCGGCCATGGCATATTGCGCATCCGCAAGCCCTGTCGCCGCCGCCCGCTCATAATAGGGCACGGCCTTTTCGAGGCCCTTGCCGCCCGGCTCGCGCTGCACCAGCATCTGGGCATAGTTGAACTGGGCGAGACGATTGCCGGCTTCGGCTGCCGACTGCATCAGCGCGCTTGCAGCCTTGTCGTCGCGGGTGACGTAACGCCCGTCGAGCAGCAGCAGCGCATATTGGAACTGCGCTTCGGCGACGCCTTGTTCGGCGGCGCGCTCATACCACTTGGCCGCCTCGCCATCGTTGCGCGCTACGCCCAAGCCTCGCGACAGGATTTCGGCCACCAGCGTCTGCGCGGCGGCGTCTCCTGCCTCGGCACGCGGCAGCGCCAGATTGTAGGCCGTCATGTAGAGGCCGCGCTGGAACGCGCCATAAGCCTCATCCGACGGCTTGCCGCCAAAACGATTGGGGTCGATGCCATCAGGCGCCTTGACCGCTGGATTGGCGCCGAGGTCTGGCGCGCCCACCGGTGCCTGTCCAGGCTGGACAACGGGCGCTAGCGTTGGCGCGGGCGTCCTGTCCAGCGGCATGGGTGCCGGGCCGAAGCGGTTGGGATCGACCTTGTCGATAGCCTTGCCAAGCGAGGGAACAGCGCCCTGGTCGGGCGGCGTGATCGGTGCGCTCTCGACAGCAATCGCGGGCTCGAGCCCAAAGCCCAGGCACAGCAAGGCGGCAAGAAGGCGCGAACGATCCATCGGTGGCTACTCCTCGAAACGCGGCGCGGTCTCGTCGAGCAGCGCATTGGCGCGGGCCACCGCCTCGCGCGGGTCGATGCCCTCGCCGAATACCGCCGACGACAAGGCGACGAACTCGACGCCCGTTGCCGCCACCGCCTGCACAGAAGCGATGTCGGAACCGGCCATGACGATGCAGGGGATTTCGATCATCTCGGCCCACCACTGGCCAAGCGAAAGGTTGCGCGAATGCGGGTCGGGCTTGTTGTCGTAACCGAAGCGGCCAAAGAAGATGTAGTCGGGCCGCTCCTCGCCGAGCTCGAGCGCATCGTCGCGCGTCTTGGCGCCGCCGACGCCGACCATCATGCGCTCCTGATAGGTCTCGACAGCTTCGGCCAGTGCGGCCTTCTTGCCATCGATGTGGATGCCATCGGCCTGGACACGCCCGGCAACGCGGGTGTCACCGGCAACGACCACGGCCACGCCGGCCGCGCGTGCGGCGACGGCTACCTTTTCGGCAAAGCTCTGGAACGAGGCTTCATCGACGCCCTCGCCCGGCAAGATGAGCGATGCGACGTCGCCGCCGGACAAAGCCGCCTCGACATCCCCAGGCGAAACCGTAGGCGGCGCGATCAGCACGATGCGGCAGCGTTTGGGCGGCTTGTTTGCGTTCATGTTCTTTGATCCGGGTGCTTGACGCCTATGCAAGGCGATCATGTTTGCATTGGGGCATAGAACAAAGTGCCGCCGTTGAACAGGACGCGCTGCACGTGCCCAAGCACATCAAAAGATTGGCGCGGCACTCGCCAACATGCGGCGATCCAGCTATCTCCGGGCGGAAAGGCCGCCCATGACTTCGCTTCTGCTTGATCCATGGTTTTACGCCGCAGCCGTGCCGGCGGTGATTCTCGTTGGCCTGTCCAAGGGCGGCTTTGGCGGCGCTGTCGGGTTTGTCGGCGTGCCTTTGATGGCGCTGGTGATCTCGCCGGTACAGGCGGCCGCCATCCTGCTGCCGATTCTCATCTTGATGGACGTCGTGTCGCTGTGGACCTGGCGCGGCGTCTTTGACCGAACGATCCTCTGGCAGATGCTGCCGGGGTCGATCATCGGCATCGGCATCGGCTGGCTGACGGCATCGCTGGTGACGGCCGACGATGTGCGCTTCATCGTCGGCGCCATCGCCTTCGCCTTCGTGGCGCGCTGGCTCTACACCAGCATCCGCCATGGCGCCGATCACAAGGCCGAGCCGAACCGCATCGCCGCCGCCTTCTGGGGCTCGATCGCCGGCTTCACCAGCTTCGTCGCCCATGTCGGCGGCCCGCCCTTTCAGGTCTACACCTTGCCGCTCAGGATGGACCCCAAGCTGCTCACCGGCACAAGCGTCATCTTCTTTGCCGTGACCAACGCCATCAAGCTGGTGCCCTACTTCGCGCTTGGCCAGTTCGACGCGGCCAACCTGACCGCCTCGCTGGCGCTGATGCCGCTGGCACCCTTGGCGACGCTCGCCGGAGCCTGGCTGGTCAGGCGGATGCGGCCGGAAATCTTCTACCCCTTCACCTACGCCACGGTGGCAATCGTGGCGCTGAAGCTGCTTTACGATGGGGTCCGCGACTTCATGTGAGGATGACCGGCCCCAATGGCGCAGCCTTGGGCGATCAGGCCGCGTTGTCGCGGACGGGCCGCTAGCACCAGACGTATCAGCAAGAGCTGAAGTATGGTATTTCTTCCGCGCGCTGCGGAGGGCGGCGCGCGTCCACGACCGGCCTTGGGGGAGGCCAACGGCCGGCACATCTTCCCGATGACACTTCCAATGTAACTGCCCTGCAAGCACGTGGCCTGGCCGCGCGGCATGCGGTGGAAACACAGCCGGTGCTAATGCGCCGGCACAACGGCCTGCATGGCCGGAGATCAACCCATTCCCTGCCGGGGGAAAAGGCATTCGGAGAGAACTATGCAAGGGGTAGCACGGAATTTCTTCACGCTCGCCATCGTCTACGCGCTGGCCGGCATGGCACTTGGACTGCACATGTCGATCAGCCAGAACCACGACCAGATGCCAGTCCACGCCCACACCATGGTGGCGGGCTGGCTGATGTCGGCGGTGTTCGCCTTCTTCTACCATCTGTTTCCAGTCGCCCGAGACAAGATGCTGGCCAAAATCCATTTCTGGCTGACGGCTATCAGCGGCATAGGCCTTCTGGTCGGGCTGTTCTTGCTGCTCGGCGGCAATGCGGCGATCGAACCACTGGTCGCCATTTCGTCGATGGGCTTTTACGCGGCGATGTTTCTGTTCGCCGTCATCGCCCTTCCGGTGGTCTGGAAGTCGTGAGCCGGCACAACATCGGCGGGGCATCGCAAGCTGCGCCGTTGTGCCGTGGCGGCACAGTCGAAACCGGCGAATGGTGAATTCAGCGGCGCCCTTAAGCGTCCATTAAGCATTCCCGTTGTTTACTGTGCATATCCAGTCATCTGGATTCTTACCGAGTGGTTGGAGCCACTTTGTTTGACGCCTCCCTGTTAAACTCTTGAGAGCCGCGTTTTTCCGCGGCTCTTTTTTTTCGCGCGCAAAGCCCTGGAACGCCTTCCAAAAGTGGTCCAATCCGGCGCGTTAACCCTTTGTTAAACATGCGCTTGCGTTCAGATCGACGGAAGCGCATTTTCATCGGGCTTAGCGTATAGGAGCGGGCCGCGCAGAATCCGTCACCAAAGGCGGGCAGAACGCGGACAGGGTTTCAGGGTAGCGATGATGAACGAGCCTTCGAGGGAAAGTGCGAATACGATCAAGCTCGCCGAAAGGCGGGTGTTTTCGCCATCCTTCAAACCTCTCTACAATGAAGGCATGGGGCTGGTCGAACAGGCCGCCGAATATCTCGACGGTGCTGGCCGCGCCGAGGCCAAGAAGCTGTCGCGGCTTGCCGCCACGCTTTACGCCGCCGAATCGATGCGGCTGACCACGCGCCTGATGCAGATCGCCTCGTGGCTGCTTCTGCAGCGCGCCGCCAATTCCGGCGAGATGACCCGCGATCAGGTCGCCTCCGAAAAATCCAAGGTGCGGCTCGACACCGCTTCGGCCCATGACGACGCCGCCGGCTGGAACGAACTGCCGGGTGATTTCGTCGATCTGGTTCGCCGTTCGCTCCGCCTCCAGGCGCATGTGCGCCGCATGGACGAAGAGATCTACGGCAACGGCACGACCGTGGTGCCGGTACAGGCGATGCGCCGCAGCAACCCGGTTTCCGACCAGATCAGCCTGCTCAACACGGCGTTTGCCCGCAACTAGGCATTTTTTTGAGCGGGCTCGCACGTTCGATCGAGCGTGCGCGGCCGCTTCATTGTTTCCGGTTTGTTCACATTTCTCTGGCGTCCTGCATCCGCAACGGTAGAGTTGGTGGATGAAAGAGGCGATTCGCATTGTAGGCATCGATCCGGGGCTTCGGCGCACCGGCTGGGGCATCATCGAGACGCTCGGCAACTCGCTGCGTTTCGTCGCCGCGGGCACTGTGCGCTCCGACGACAAGGCGGCACTCGCCACCCGTCTCTGCCAGTTGCATGACGGCTTGGCCGACATGCTGCATCGTGAGATGCCGCATGAGGCGGCTGTCGAGGCGACCTTCGTCAACAAGGACGCGTCGGCGACGCTGAAGCTCGGCCAGGCGCGCGGCATTGCCATGCTGGTACCGGCCCGCGCCGGGCTGGTTGTCGCCGAATATTCGCCCAATGCCGTCAAGAAGGCGGTGATCGGCGTCGGCCATGGCGACAAGAAACAGATCGCCATGATGGTCAAGGTGCTGATGCCGAAGGCCGTGTTCGACACCGCCGACGCCGCCGACGCGCTGGCCATCGCCATCTGCCACGCGCACCACCGCCAGAGCCCGGCATACCGGCTGGCGCTGGCCGGCTAGGTGGATTCAATTGCGGCAGCGTCCCTTGCGCGTCCGAGAGGACGCGCGGCGCTGCGTGGTTGTTCTTGACTTGTTCTCATCGGAACAGTAAGTAATACCGCAGAGGTATTACCATGCGTGTCACCACAAAAGGCCAAGTGACCATCCCCAAGGAAATCCGCGACCGACTTGGCATCGGCCCCGGATCCGAGGTCGATTTTGTCATCACCGATGATGGCGCTCGTCTCATCGCCGTCAATGAGAACATTTCGGCGGAAGAAGCTTCCCGCAAATTCATGGAGACGCTGGACCGCATGGCCGGCACGCTGGATCTGGGCGACATGACCGCCGACGAGTATATCGACTGGCTGAGGGGACCGCGTGAAGACCTCAACGTTGATTGATACGAATGTTCTGATCGACGTATGGGGTCCGGTGGCACGCATGACCGCCTGGTCGAAATTGGCTGTCGCGGCATGCCGCCGCGATGGCGCGCTGGTGGTCAATACGATTGTCTGGTCCGAACTCGCGCCAATGGTTGCAGACGAATCGGTGCTTCGAAATGCGCTGGCCACGCTTAAAATGGACCGGGAGTTTGTGCCCTGGGACGCTGCGTTCCTGGCTGGAGCCACGCACTCGCGCTACCGTCGCGCCGGCGGTACGCGAGAGCGCACATTGCCCGATTTCCTGATCGGCGCGCACGCGATGGTTTCCGGCCACCGCCTGCTGACCCGCGATGCCTCACGCTACCGCACCTATTTCCCGGATCTCGAAATCATCGCACCTGATACCCATCCATGACGAGGCTTGAGACATGATCGGCAAGTTGAAGGGCACAGTCGACGAGATCGGCGAGGATTTCTGCGTGCTCGACGTCCATGGCGTCGGCTACGTCGCCTATTGCTCGGCGCGCACGCTTGCCGCCCTGCCCGGCGCTGGCGAAGCGGCGGTCCTGTTCATCGAGACCTATGTCCGCGAGGACATGATCCGGCTCTACGGCTTCAAGTCGGAGCTGGAGCGCGAGTGGTTCAAGCTGCTGCTGGCCAATGTCCAGGGCGTCGGCGCCAAGGTCGCGCTCGCCATCCTGTCGACGCTGGCACCGGCCGACCTCGCCAATGCCATCGCACTGCGCGACATCGCCATGGTCTCCAGAGCACCCGGCGTCGGCAAGAAGGTCGCCGAGCGCATCGTCACCGAACTCAAGAACAAGGCGCCGGCCTATGCAGGCGAAGCCACGGGCACCATCGGGCTCAAGCAGGAACTCGGCGAGGGCGTGGCACCTGCCCCGATCGCCGATGCAGTCTCCGCACTTGTCAATCTCGGTTATTCCCGCGACATCGCCGCCAACGCCATCTCAGCTGCCATGAAGACCGTCGGCGAGGACGCCGATTCTTCCAAGCTGATCCGCTTTGGCCTGAAGGAACTGGCGCGGTGATTGCCTTGCTCGCGGCTGAGCTCCGTGCGAGGACGGGCGCATGAACTCGCCCGACCGCATCATTTCCCCCGACAAGCGCGGCGAGGACGCCGACACCAGTCTACGGCCGCAGATCCTCGATGACTTCGTCGGCCAGGCGGCGGCGCGCGCCAATCTCAAGATCTTCATCGAGGCGGCCAAGGGCCGTGGCGAAGCGCTCGACCATGTGCTGTTTGTCGGCCCGCCCGGCTTGGGCAAGACCACGCTCGCCCAGATCATGGCGCGCGAACTCGGCGTCAGTTTCCGCTCGACCTCGGGCCCGGTCATCGCCAAGGCCGGCGACCTCGCCGCGTTGCTGACCAATCTCGAAGAGCGCGACGTGCTGTTCATCGACGAGATCCACCGGCTCAGCCCGGCGGTCGAGGAAATCCTCTATCCGGCGATGGAGGATTATCAGCTCGACCTGATCATCGGCGAAGGGCCGGCGGCCCGCTCGGTGAAGATCGACCTGGCGAAATTCACCCTTGTGGCCGCCACCACGCGGCTTGGCCTTCTGACCAACCCATTGCGCGACCGTTTTGGCATTCCCGTCAGGCTCAATTTCTACACCGTGGAAGAGCTGGAACTGATCGTGCGCCGTGGCGCCCGCATCCTCGGCATGCCGCTGGCAGATGACGGCGCCATCGAGATCGCGCGGCGCGCCCGCGGCACGCCGCGCATCGCCGGCCGGCTGCTCAGGCGCGTGCGTGACTTCGCATCGGTGGCCGATTCCGGCCCGGTGACGCGGCGCATCGCCGACGAGGCGCTGTCGCGGCTGGAGGTCGATTCGCTCGGGCTCGATTCGCTCGACAGGCGCTATCTCTCGATGATCGCGATGAATTTCGGCGGCGGCCCGGTCGGCATCGAGACCATCGCAGCAGGCTTGTCCGAGCCGCGCGACGCCATCGAAGACATCATCGAGCCCTATCTGATCCAGCAGGGTTTCATCCAGCGCACGCCGCGCGGCCGCGTGCTGACCGCGAACGCCTGGAAACATCTCGGCCTCGAAATCCCCCGCGACCTGACGATCCAGCAGATCAACCTGTTTCAGGAAGAAGAATGAGCTCACCCGGCTATCGTCCCGGACTGATAGCCGACATCGTTCGGCTGCACGCCGAGTACTACGCCCGCGAGTGGGGTTTCGGCCTGCCGTTCGAGGCGAAGGTCGCTGGCGAACTTTCCGCGTTCATGACTGGTTTCAGGCCGGGCCTCGACTTCTTCGCCGCCCGGGACGACGCAAGCAGCGCGCTTTTGGGCACGATCAGCCTTGAGGCGCCGACCCGGGCCGAGCCGCTGGCGCATCTGCGCTGGTTCATCACCAGCGACAGAGCGCGCGGCACCGGGCTTGGCCGCCAGCTGATGGCTGCCGCGATCGAGCATGCCGACGCGCAAGGCTTTCCCGGCATTTATCTCACGACATTCGACGGGCTGAAGCCCGCACGCCACCTCTATGAGTCTTTCGGTTTCACGCTCGTTGCGGAAGAAGAGCGCGACCAGTGGTCCGGCGGTGTGCGCGAGCAGCGTTTCGAGCGCCATAAGGCTCGATAAGGCGTTTATTGCCCGACGTCTTGGTCCAGCCGACCAGCCTCCCGGGAAGATGAGCGGGCATCCTATGAAGCTTGCTCTACCGGGAACGGCGTCGGCTCCCAGATACGGGCGAATCCTTTGGGCAACTTGGCCATGCGCGCGTCTTCCCAGGTCGCAAGTTGCCGGGCAATCGCGCCCCTGTCGCCCCTGTCGAGCGCCGGCCCGAGTCCATCGACCACCGACGCCACTTCCGCTTCGGCAAAGCCTGGAATGCACCAATAGGATCGGCCATTCCTGAGATCGTCGAGTTTGGCTCGTGCCGTTTCGAGATCGCCGCGCGCCGCATGCAAACAGACGCCGCGCAGTTCGTCGATCTCGAAATGGCGATAGGGGATCGGCTTGGTTTCGACATAGGCGACCAGATCGTCAAGCGTCTGGATACTGCGAAATACTGGCAAGATGTCCCGCTCCAATTGCTTGACGAGTTGGTGTGACCCTTCGGGATCCCAAGTGAAAAGCCCGGGCGTTTCCCGGTCGATCCTGTCTCCCCAGTTAAGCGGAAAGTTGCCGACAGGTTCACAAAAATGGGTCACGGCCCATTTCGGAACAAAATACTCGTCGTGGTTGCGAGTCAGGATGACGACGCCTCGCAACACGTGCCGAATTGGCTTCATGACGAGCCAACGACCGATCAGCTCAACATCCGGGTGGCGTGTCAGAAGCAGCTTGATGTGCCGCTTGATGAGTTGCGAGGCGGTCATTCGTAGGGCCTCACTTCGATTATGATGATCGGGCGGCCATGAAAAGCAAGCTGTCCCATCGCCAATTCAATGACGATTGTACAAGAAAATATTCCCACAATCAATGATTGAAGTTTTCAGACGCTATTCCAACCCCCGCACCACCTCCAGCACGTCCCCTTCAGCCTTGCGTCCCTCGAATTGGTCGACGATGCCAAAGGCGCCGCCATAGCCCCAGATCGACCAGGCGAAGCCATGCGCTTCGGCGCGTTCGATCATGTCGGCCACGTAAGCCGCGCGCCAGGCACCGGGCATGACATTGGGATTGTTGTATTCCTGCCGGATCATGCCGAACTCGCCGAGATAGATGTTTTCGGGCGCAATGCCGTTTTTCCTGGCCCAATCGGCAACCTGCTTGAACGGCGCATCAAGCTCAGCTTCGAGTTTCTCTTTGCTGTCCACCAGCGCCATCTGCTCGTCGAGATAAGCGAGCATGCCGGCACGGCGCAGCAAAGGCGCTTCGGCCTTGATCTTCGTCCTCACCTTGTCGAGGGCTGCGTCGAGTTCTGTGCGCGGCACGGCATAGGGCGGATAGGGCAGCCCGGTAACATAGGGGATGAAGTCGCCGGCCCAGGTCGCGCCTTGATGGGTGAGCAGGAAGGGCTGGTAGGAATGGAATGTCCAGATGACGTTGTCGTCGGGAATATCCTTGGGATCGAGTGCGGCAAGGCCCTCGGCACTTGCCCAGCAACTGCCTGACAGCACCAAGGTCAGCCGGGTCGCCGAGGCGCGCGCGGCGGCGTAAAGGCGTTTGAGACGCTCGGGCCAGAGCTTCGGCTCGGTCGGCTCGCAATCGACCACCGGCTCGTTCATCAGTTCGAGCGCCACCTGGGCCGGATCTTCCTTCGACAAAGTGAGCGCCATCTGGCGGACCAGTTCGACATAGCGATCAAAATTTGCCGGGTCGTCCATCACCTCCGCCATGCCGATCTGGCCATTGCCAGCAGCCGAAATGAGATGCAGGTCGACAACCGCCTTGAGCCCGGCCGCGCTAACCAGCCGGGCGGACTGCAGAACGCTTTGGAGCAGTTGGTCGCGCAGCGCTTCGGTCTTGTTGGACAGGAACACCGAGGGATCGACGGGAATGCGCACGACGTCGAAGCCAGCGTCCTTGAGCGCCTCCAGGTCAGCTTCGCCGAGCCGCTTGCGCCATTCGGGAAATGGCAGGATCACGTCCGAGTTGCCCCATTGCGCCTCGCTTGGCCAGGTCTCCCAGATATCGAGATTGATGCCGCGCTTCATCGAAAAGCTGGCGGCGCCGGCTGAGGCGACCGGCAGGACCAGCATCAGCAACGCCGTCAGACAGGTCTTGATCATCGCCATTATTGCTGCCATCCGGTTCGCTGCTGATAAGACTGGTGCCCAAAAGCCCGGAAAAAGGAAAGCCCCATGGCCCATCATGGTGAATTCGACGTGCTGGCTGCTGGCCTGGCCGGTGCATTGACGCCTTTCGGCCACCGGCTGATGGCGCGGGTCTATTATGCCGACACCGACTTTTCCGGCGTCGTCTACCACGCGCGTTACCTCGAATTCTTCGAGCGCGGCCGCTCGGATTTCCTCCGCCTCGCCGGCGTCCACCACACCGAACTCGCCGACGGCAAGCATGGTGAAAAGATCGTCTGGGTTGTCAGGCGCATGGAGATCGATTTCCGCGGCTCGGCCAAGATCGACGACGTCTTGACCATCGAGACCCGCACGGTGGAGATATCGGGCGCCCGGATCACCATGGCGCAGCAGCTCAAGCGCGGCGCAGACGTGCTGGTGGAGGCGCGCGTCGAAGCGGCGATCATCGGCGAGAACGGCCGCCCCAGGCGTTTTCCCAAGGACTGGATCGACGCCTTCATGCCGAAAGCGTGAACACAGTCGCGTTACCGGGTCCCCTTAGCGAGCAAACCCAACGTTGCGCCAGCGCGCGGCGCCTCACTTCCTAACCCATCCTTAACCATAACGGTCCATTAAGGGGGCAGTGAAAGTCGTAAGGAATCCGAGCGGCCTTCCTTTCACCAAATTTCGCCCCGAAAAGGCCGAAAAGGCGCATTTTGGGGCACTTCCGGAAGCATCGCGCGAACGGACCACGATGGGATGATGCGCAAGGGCTAGCCACAAGCCAGGCCCGGAAATCTTAAGGACTGTTACAAGATGGAAAACCTACCTCTCGCCCAGACCGGCGCGGAATTGTCGATTTGGGCGCTGTTCTGGCAGGCCGGCTGGGTGGTCAAGCTCGTGATGCTGGGCCTGCTTGGTGCCTCGGTGTGGACCTGGGCCATCGTCGTCGACAAGCTGATCGCCTACAACCGCATGCGCGCGGCCCTCAGCCGCTTCGAGCAGATCTTCTGGTCGGGCCAGTCGCTTGAGGAGCTCTACCGCAACCTTTCCGACCGCAAGACTACAGGCATGAGCGCGATCTTCGTCGCCGCCATGAAGGAATGGAAGAAGAGCTTCGAGAAGGGCGCCAAGTCGCCGCTCGGCCTGCAGACCCGCATCGACAAGGCGATGGACCTGGCGCTGACGCGCGAGATGGAGCGGCTGGAAGGCCGTCTCGGCTTCCTCGCCACCATTGGTTCGGCAGCACCCTTCATCGGCCTGTTCGGCACCGTCGTCGGCATCATGACCTCGTTCCAAGCCATCGCCGGCTCGAAGTCGACCAACCTCGCTGTCGTGGCGCCTGGTATCGCCGAAGCGCTGCTCGCCACGGCAATCGGCCTGCTTGCCGCTATCCCTGCCGTCATCGCCTACAACAAGCTGACATCCGACGCCGGCAAGATCGGGATGCGCATGGAGGGCTTCGCCGACGAGTTCTCCGCCATACTCTCGCGCCAAATCGATGAAAAAGTCGCCCAGCGGGCCTGAGGAGTAGACCATGGGTATGTCAGCTAGCGCGGGCGGTTCCGGCCGCGGTTCACGCGGCCACCGGCGGCGCGGCCGCCATCACGGCCTGATGTCCGAAATCAACGTCACGCCCTTCGTCGACGTCATGCTGGTGCTGCTCATCATCTTCATGGTGGCCGCACCGCTGATGACGGTGGGCGTGCCAATCGACCTGCCCGAAACCCAGGCCAAGGCGCTGAATTCGGAAACGCAGCCGATCACCATTTCGATCAACGAGGCCGGCCAGATCCACATCCAGGAAACCGAAATCCCGCTTGAGGAAGTCGTGGCCAAGCTCGGCGCCATCGCCAAGGCCGGCTATGAGGAACGCATCTATGTGCGCGGCGACAAGACCGCCGATTACGGCACCGTGATGAAGGTCATGGCCCGCATCCAGGCCGCCGGTTACAACAAGATCGGCCTCGTCACCCTTCAGGAACAGGACCTGTAGTCCGCAAAATGAAGATGAAGGCCGGCCTCACGACATCTGTGGTTTTGCATGCAGCGGTGCTGGGCTTCGGCCTGTTCACGCTGTCGGCGCCGAGCGCCCTCGAAGTCGCCGACGTCGAGGCGTTCCCTGTCGACATCGTGCCGGTGGAATCGATCACCCAGATCCAGAAGGGCGACAAAAAGGCCCCGGTCAATGAAAAGCCGGCGCCGAAGCCGACGAGCCGACCTGACATCGTGCCCAACGCCCAAAATGCCGGCGACAACAAGACCGACAGCGACAAGCCGCCGACGCCCGAGCCGACGCCAAAGGAAATCGACGTTGCGGCAGCCCCTCCGCCCTCGCCCAAGCCCGAGCCAAAACCGACCCCTGTCGAGCAGCCGAAGCCCGAGCCGGCGAAGCAGGCCGAACCCAAGCCTGTGCCGGTGCCGGCGACCGAGGTGACGCCGCAGCCGCAGCCCAAGCAGGACGTCAAGCCTGATCCTGTGGCCGAGACCATCGTCTCCGACCAGGCCGAGGCAGAGGCCGTCAAGCTGCCCGAAAACGCGCCCTCGCCTGAGGCAAAGCCGCAACCGCCCCAGGCGCAGACGGCCAAGACGCCGGACCGCAAGCAGGACGACAAGCAGACCCAGCAGGCCTCGTCCAAGCCCAAGTCGGAAGAAAAAGAGTTCAACGCCGACGAGGTCGCCGCCCTTCTCAACAAGCAGAAGCCATCAGGTGGCGGCGCCAAGCGCTCGACCGAGCAGGCCTCGCTGGGCGGCAAGAAGGACACTGGCGGCTCGAAGCTGAGCCAGAGCGAGATGGACGCGCTGCGTGGCGCAATTCAGCGCTGCTGGAACGTGCCGGCGGGAGCGTTGGACGGCGGCGGACTCAAGGTTTCCGTCAAGTTCAGACTGACCCAGACCGGCGAGATCGACGGGCGGCCGGAAATCATCTCCGGCGGCGGTTCGGCCGGCGTCGAGCGCGCAGCCGCGGAATCGGCGCGCCGTGCAGTGTTGCAATGCGCGCCCTACAATCTTCCCGCTGCCAAATATGCGGGCGGCTGGGACGAAGTCATCGTCAATTTCGACCCGAGCGAGATGTTCTGAGCGTCCCCGCTCACCCGGAACTAAGAGGCCTTTCTATGAAGCATGTAATCAGAGCGATCCTTTTGATCAGCGCCATGGCGAGCGGCATGACCGCTTTTGCCACCTTGCCCGCCCGCGCTCTGGTCGAACTCGATCTTACCAAGGGCAATGTCGAGCCGCTGCCGATCGCCATCACCGACTTCCTGTCGGGCGATGCGATGGGTGCCGAGATCGCTGGCATCGTCGCCGCCGATTTGAAGCGCTCGGGCCTGTTCGCACCGATCGACAAGGGCGCCTTCATTGAAAAGATCTCCAACCCGGATGTCGCGCCGCGCTTCGAGGACTGGAAGGTCATCAATGCCCAGGCGCTGGTGACCGGCCGCGTCAGCCAGGAGGCCGACGGCAGGCTCAAGGCCGAGTTCCGGCTGTGGGATACCTTTGCCGGCCAGCAGCTTGCCGGCGAGCAGTTCTTTGCCAACAAGACCAATTCGCGTCGTATCGCCCACATCATCGCAGACGCCATCTATGAGCGCCTGACCGGCGAAAAGGGCTATTTCGACACCCGCGTCGTGTTCATCGACGAGTCGGGCGCCAAGACCGCGCGCAAGAAGCGCCTCGCCATCATGGACCAGGACGGCGCCAATGTGCGCTACCTCTCCGACGGCCGTTCGATGGCGATGACGCCGCGCTTCTCGCCGACGCGTCAGGAAATCACCTACATGTCCTACGAGAGCGGCCAACCGCAGGTCTATCTCCTGCAGATCGAGACCGGCCAGCGCGAACTCGTCGGCAATTTCCCCGGCATGACCTTTGCCCCGCGCTTCTCGCCCGACGGCCAGAAGGTGATCATGAGCCTGCTGCGCGACGACGGCAATTCCAACATCTTCTCGATGGACCTGCGCAGCCGTACCACCACGCGCCTGACCAATTCCAGCGCCATCGACACCTCGCCCTCCTATTCGCCTGACGGCTCCAAGGTGGTGTTCACCTCCGACCGTGGTGGCCGGGCCCAGATCTACGTCATGGGTGCGGACGGCTCGGGCCAGAGCCGCGTCTCCTTCGGCGACGGCACCTATTCGACCCCGGTGTGGTCGCCGCGCGGCGACCTGATCGCCTTCACCAAGCAGTCCGGCGGCCAGTTCCAGATCGGCGTGATGAAGACCGACGGTTCGGGCGAGCGCATTCTGTCGACCGGCTACCAGCAGGAAGGCCCGACCTGGGCGCCCAACGGCCGTGTCGTCATGTTCTTCCGCGACCAGCCCGGCGGCGGCGGTCCCAAGCTCTATTCGGTGGATCTCACCGGCCGCAACGAACAGGCGATCCCAACCACCGGCTTCGCCTCCGACCCGGCCTGGTCGCCGCTGCTGGATTAACGCATCGCCTTAGAGACCCGGGAAATGGATAAAACGCCGCGCCTCGGAATCGATGCGCGGCGTTTTTGCAACGATGGCCGTTAACCTTCCCGAAAGGGGCGCGACCAATGGGCCAGGCGATGCCATTTGCCCAATGATGCCGCCTTTCCGCCGCATTTCCGCCTACGGTGCGCGGCGAAGTACATGTTGGACGACTGCCGTATGCGGGGACGTGACGGGCGAGCGGCAACGAAATTTTAACCACGTTTCTTGAATGCCGGTTAACCGCAACGTGGTTACTGGACATTCAACGAAATCACTCGAATGCGAAGGAGAGGCTGGATGCGCCGTATCGCAAAATTTGCAACCAACCCCGTGGTCGTGGCCCTGATCGCCTCTCTGGCGATTGCCGGCTGCGCCTCGAAGAAAACCCCTAACAGCGCGGCCGATCTCGGCCTCGGTGGCGCCGGCGGCGCGGCTACACCCGGTTCGGCGCAGGACTTCACCGTCAATGTCGGCGACCGTATCTTCTTCGATACCGACTCCTCGTCGGTTCGTGCCGATGCGCAGGGCATTCTCGCCCGTCAGGCCCAGTGGCTCGGCAAGTACAGCCAGTACGCTGTCGTTGTCGAAGGCCACGCCGACGAACGCGGCACCCGCGAATACAACCTTGCACTCGGCGCTCGTCGTGCCGCAGCTGCCCGCGACTACCTGATCTCGCAGGGCGTTCCCGCCAAGCGTCTCAAGACGATCTCCTACGGCAAGGAACGCCCGGTTGCGGTTTGCGACGACATTTCCTGCTGGTCGCAGAACCGTCGTGCTGTGACGACGCTCTCCGGCGCCGGCAGCTAAGCGGCCCAAATGCCACAGAGTTGAACGAAAGGCGGTCTTCGGGCCGCCTTTTGCTTATCTGCACGCTCGAAACAAAATTTGGCCGAAGTCTCGCGTCCTGATAAATGACGAGAGCGCATCGGCGCAAAGCAACCAATTCTCTTCCACGGCGAGAGGCTAATGCATTTTCGATCAATCCTGAGTGGCACGCTTGCCATCTTCCTTTTGTCCGGGGCCGCAGCGCATGCGCGTGACGGTATCGGCATCGACTTCCCCAAGATCGGCCTGCCGGGCGTATTCGGCAGCAAGACCCAGAGCAATGAGGGCACGATCCAGCTTGCCCAGGCGGGCGACCCGCGCGTCGCTGCGCTCGAAGAGCAAATCCGCAAGCTCAATGGCAGCATCGAGGAACTGAACTTCCAGATCCTGCAGATGCAGGAGCAGATGCGGAAAATGCAGGAAGACAACGAGTTCCGCTTCCAGGAACTCGAAGGCGGACAAAAGAAGTCCGATGCTTCCGGCAAGACCAACAGCTCGATCGTTGAGGCGCCCACGGCGCCTCAACCCGGCGGTACGCAGGCTGCCACGGCCACCGCGCCCGCCGCCGGCGGACACAGCGTCGAAGACGTGATCGTTGAATCCGGCACCGGTGAACCAGGTGCTGTTGCCGGTAGCACGGGCACGCCGCCGACAACCTTCGGCACCATCACTGTCGATGCCAATGGCAATGTGGTGTCCGAATCCACCACCCCGCAGGCCGCAGCACAGGCACAGCCGAAGGCGCCTGTCGCAGCCCAGCCGGCACAGCCAAAGGCCAATGGCACCGCCGTTGCCGCATTGCCTGACACCAACGACCCCAACGAGCTTTACCGCAACTCCTACCAGTTCGTGCTTTCGGGCGACTACACCACCGCCGAGCAGGGTTTTCGCGACCATATCTCGCGCTTCCCCACCGACCCCAAGACAGCCGACGCCCGCTTCTGGCTCGGCGAGTCGCTGCTTGGACAAAAGAAGTATCGCGACGCGGCCGAAATCTTCCTCGCCGCCAGCAAGGCATATCCGAAGTCCAAGAAGGCCCCTGAAATGATGCTTAAGCTCGGCGTTTCACTCGCCGGCCTGAAGCAGCGCGACGTCGCTTGCGCCACCTTCAGCGAGATCGGCAAGCGTTATCCCGACGCCTCCGGCGCGATCAAGGAGCGGGTCAAGCAGGAACGGGCTCTCGCCGCGTGCTGACGCAGCCGATCGACGCCGATTTTTTTCAAGACTTTTCCGAGTTCGACTTCGCCTCGCACAAGACAGTCGTCGCAGCGGTTTCCGGCGGAAGCGACTCGACTGCCCTCCTTCTTCTTCTCAAATCCCATCTCGAGCGGCTCGCGCCGCCGGCGCGGCTTTTGGCCGTGACCGTCGACCATGCGCTGCGGCCTGGTTCGGGCGCCGAGGCCGATCAGGTGGCGCAGCTCTGCGCGCGCGTTGGCGTCACACATCGCACGATGCGCTGGAGAGGCGACAAGCCCTCGACCGGCATCCCGGCGGCGGCACGGGACGCGCGCTACGATCTTCTGGCTGAGGCCGCGCGCGACGTGGGTGCCACGGTCGTCGTCACCGGCCACACCGCCGACGACCAGGCCGAAACAGTGCTGATGCGCGGCACGCGCGGGACAGGCCGCGGCAGCGCCGGCATGGCGCCGGCCACATTGTTTTGCGGTGACATCTGGATAGTCCGCCCCCTTCTTGGCCAACGCCGCGAAAGGCTGCGTGAGGTGCTCAGGGCGCGCGGCACAGGCTGGCTCGACGACCCGACCAACACCAACGAGGCCTATGAGCGGCCGCGCATGCGGCTGTCGCTGAGCGAGAACGGTGACCAGCGCATTGAAAACGTGCTGGTGGAGGCACGGCAGGCGGGTGTTGCGCGAACCGAACTTGGCGCGCGCGCAGCAAGCCTGATCGCCGAACACGCGAGTCGCGTTGCACCTGGCCTGCTCCGCCTCGACCCGGCATTCGCGCAAGCGCCCGACAGCGATGCGGCGGCCTACGCGCTGCGCATCCTCATTTCCGTGGCCGGAGGCATGGCCCATTTGCCCGACATGGCGCGGGTTTTGGACCTTCTGGCGCGCCTGGCCGGCAATTCGACTGAGGAAAAACCGACCCGCGCCACATTGTCGCGCGCACTGATCGACATCAGGCGCACTGGCATTTTTGTGCTGCGCGAGGAACGTGGATTGCCACCAGCAGCCCCGCTGGCGGCAGGCATCTGGGATGGCCGCTACAGGTTTTCAGCGCCTCTGGCGATCCCTGAACTTTCCGTCGCGCCGCTGGGTCTTGCCACTGCTTCGACGATGCTACCCGAGGCTAGTGCGCCGCAAAGTCTTGTCAGAACTGCACTTGCGGCCGAGCCAGCACTTTGGCGTCAAGAAACATTGGTCGACTTGGCAGTTCTAACAAATGCAGTAGCGCTCGCGGCACCCTGGGCGCGCTTCCTGCCGGCCTTCGATCTCGCCCCGGCCGCGGCTCTCCAAAAATTGATCGGTTCCGACCCGATCCCGGCCTCGCCATGCCATAGTCACATTGGTGTTCGACCTTAACCCAGACTTAGGGACGTGCTTGGCAATGTGGGAGCCGGTGCCTATGTTAGGGGCAAGCTTACTCTCACCATACGCGTTCCCCACGAACGCCAACGGGATATTCGATGAATCCGAACTATCGCAACTTCGCGCTGTGGGCGATCATAGCCGTTCTGCTCATCGCCCTGTTCAATCTGTTCCAGACCCCGCAGACCCGCGGCGCGTCGAGCGAAGTGGCCTATTCGCAGTTCCTGCAGGATCTGTCTTCCGGCCGCGTCAAGACGGTGACGATTGCCGGCGACCGCATCAGCGGCACCTATATCGACAACTCGGCTGGCTTCCAGACCTACTCGCCAGGCGACCCCACGCTTGTGTCGCGGCTTGAGCAAAAGAACGTCACCATCAACGCCCGTCCTGAAAACGACGGTTCCGGCTCGATCTTCTCCGTGCTGCTGTCCTGGCTGCCAATGATCCTGATCCTCGGCGTGTGGATATTCTTCATGCGCCAGATGCAGTCCGGCTCCGGCCGCGCCATGGGCTTTGGCAAGTCCAAGGCCAAGCTTCTGACCGAAGCGCATGGCCGCGTCACCTTTGGTGATGTCGCCGGCGTCGACGAAGCCAAGGCGGACTTGGAAGAGATCGTCGAATTCCTGCGCGAGCCGCAGAAATTCCAGCGCCTCGGCGGCAAGATTCCGCGCGGCGTGCTGCTCGTTGGCCCTCCCGGCACCGGCAAGACCTTGCTTGCCCGTTCGGTCGCCGGTGAAGCCAACGTGCCCTTCTTCACCATCTCCGGTTCGGACTTCGTCGAAATGTTCGTCGGTGTCGGCGCAAGCCGTGTCCGCGACATGTTCGAGCAGGCCAAGAAGAACGCGCCCTGCATCATCTTCATCGACGAAATCGACGCCGTCGGCCGCCATCGCGGCGCCGGCCTCGGTGGCGGCAATGACGAACGCGAGCAGACGCTGAACCAGCTTCTGGTCGAGATGGACGGCTTTGAGGCCAATGAGAGCGTCATCCTGATCGCGGCGACCAACCGTCCCGACGTTCTTGATCCCGCGCTGCTGCGTCCGGGCCGTTTCGACCGCCAGGTCGTGGTGCCGAACCCCGACATCGTCGGCCGCGAGAAGATCCTCAAGGTCCACGTCCGCAACGTTCCGCTGGCTCCCAATGTCGACCTCAAGGTCATCGCACGCGGCACGCCGGGCTTCTCGGGTGCTGACCTGATGAACCTCGTCAACGAATCCGCACTGATGGCAGCGCGCCGCAACAAGCGCCTCGTCACCATGCAGGAATTCGAAGACGCCAAGGACAAGATCATGATGGGCGCGGAGCGCCGCTCCTCGGCCATGACCCAGGCCGAAAAGGCGCTGACCGCCTATCACGAGGCCGGCCACGCCATCCTCGCGCTCAACGTGCCGTCGGCCGATCCGCTGCACAAGGCGACGATCATCCCGCGCGGCCGTGCGCTCGGCATGGTCATGCAGCTGCCGGAAGGCGACCGCTACTCGATGAGCTACAAATACATGATCTCGCGCCTGGCGATCATGATGGGTGGCCGCGTTGCCGAGGAGTTCAAGTTCGGCAAGGAAAACATCACCTCGGGTGCGTCTTCCGACATCGAGCAGGCGACCAAGCTGGCGCGCGCCATGGTGACGCGCTGGGGCTTCTCCGACAAGCTTGGCCATGTCGCTTATGGCGACAACCAGGAAGAGGTGTTCCTTGGTCATTCGGTCGCCCGCACCCAAAACGTCTCGGAAGAGACCGCGCAGATCATCGACGCCGAAGTGCGCCGCCTGATCGACGAGGCCTATTCGACCGCCAAGACGATCCTGACCAAGAAGAAGAAGGACTGGATCGCGCTCGCCGAAGGCCTGCTCGAATACGAGACGCTGTCTGGCGAAGAGATCAAGCAGCTCATCGCCGGCAACAAGCCCTCCCGCGACATGGGCGACGACACCCCGACCTCGCGCGGTTCGGCCGTGCCCAAGGCCGGCTCGACCCGCGGCAAGAAGAAGGGTTCCGAGCCCGAAGGCGGCATGGAACCCCAGCCGTCAAGCTGAGGCTCGCGAAAGCTGAATGAATGAAGAACGCCGCCGAGGAAACTCGGCGGCGTTTTTGTTTCGTTGCCAAAGGTGGTCAGTTTCGGCCGCCCAATGCGACGCGACATGCCAGGCCGGCAAAAACCGTGGCGAGGAAATATTGCGGCAGCTTGCCCAACCGAACCAGACCACCGGCGCGCTGGCGCAGGTGATTGCTCAGCAGGATGACCGAGCCATTGACGAAAAGGCCGATCCCGTTCAGCACCGTCGCCAGAACCAGCGTTTGTCCGATCATTGATCCGGCTTCGGGGTGGATGAATTGCGGAAACAGCGCCAGCACAAACAGCGCCATCTTCGGATTGAGAAGGTTGGTGGCAAGGCCCTCGCCCAGGATGCGTTTCGACGAAAACCGCTTGAGGTCAGCGGCAGGCGCAAAGCTTGGGCTCTGCGACCGCAACGTTTTCCAGGCAAGGTAGAGCAGATAGGCGCAGCCGGCCCAACGCACGATCTCGTAGGCGACGGGCACCGCTACGAACAGCTGGGAAAGCCCAAGGGCTGCGGCAAGCGCATGGCAATAGGTGCCGAGTGCGATGCCGAGATAGGTCAGGAAGCCCGCTGAGCGACCCTGGCTGATGCTGCGCGAGGCGATAAGCAGCATGTCGGGACCGGGCGTCGCGGTAAGAACCACGGAAGCGGCGGCAAAAAGCATGAGTGTGGAGATATCCGGCATATCGTTTTCCTCGATTGGAGCCGGAATTCCTGTCTAGCGGGATTTGGCGGAAAGGCAAGGTGAAGGGCTCCAAGCTCGAAGGCGGCATCGAGCCCCAGAAATCAAAACTGAAAATGCCGGTGCCAGCGAATGAAGGCGCTGATGGCCTTCGCCAAGCTCAAGGCCAACCTGCGCGCAAAGGCCATCAGAACCATCGACGCCCTGTGGCAAGCCAGAATGCAGAAGCTACTTCACCGCCGCAGGATATGGACTCACGTGAAAGTCCGCCGCTCTAGCTCACCGCCTATGCCCAATTCTGATTGGTATCTAACCGACAACAATCTCTATCTCATCCGGCTCAGTTGGGTGATTGGTCCAGATGCGCACGCGTGTCTCCCGCCCCGGAACCTTGATGCTGAGTATCTCAGGCATGTTGACGTCAAACAGAAGGACCACGCCTGCTGGGGTTGCCAGCATGCCGTCATATGCCGGCTTGGCGGGGCTGTGGGCTTCATCTGCATCAGCGAGCGAAACAGTAATGTCGCCATTCTGGAAGATCAGGCACGATACATTGATGCATTCAGCAGATGACCTAATGCCGCGCAACTCCCCGCCGATTGGGATGTCGACGTCCCTGGACCCGGCGACATAGAAGCTTGAGTACTCACACGCAATGGTTCGCCTATGAATTGTCATTTTACACTCCAACGCTTTAGCGCGCTAACCAATCCGCCCTGCGAATGACTGCAACCTAGGTGTTCAGTCCCGGCATTTGCTGGAGCTGATTTGACCTGAAGCGTTCAGGCTGCGATGTCCAGGTCCTGCAAATGAACTCGTCGGGCGCGAGGCCCTTGAGGGTCTTGAGCTTGCGCGCGTAGTTATTGGCCGAAGCGTAGCGCCTGATCGGGAACCTGATCGCCGTTGACAGACTGCGGCAGCATCTTATTTTTGAGGACTATCCCAGCCCTATTTGAATCTTGTCGGGCTCCAACAGGCGATTTGCCCAAATTCGAACGCGAGTTTCCGGAGTGGGCACTGCCATGCTCAGGATTTCCGGCATATTGGCGTCAAAAACGAGCACTAGGCCGCTCTCGGTGTTCAAGAATCCATCATAGATCGGCCTTTCCGACCTTCCGAGGTCATCAGCCCATCCCAAGAAGACTACGGTATCCCCATCCTGGGAATTGAGGCAGGACATGTTAATGCAATCTCGCGAGGCACGGACTGTTCTAGGCTCTCCCCCAACAGGCACCTCGACCTTCCTTGAGCCAGCTATGTAGAAGCTTGCGTATTCCGGCGCTATGCGCCGATCCAAGATAGTCATTTGTCGCTCCTGTATCCCAGCCCGTTGACCAGCCCACCCTGCGTATTGCTGCAGTTCCAGCAGTGAGGATAAATCCGGATTGGAACTCCCATAGAACGCGGCCATCGATGGTCACCGATGAAGTTCTGGCTATACGAAGCCGCCTCACCCAAAAACCCAACCCTTTTCTAAGGTTTTGTGACATAAACTCACCAAATGTGATGCGTTGGTCGGCTCAGGTTGTGGCAAAGCAATCGCGGGTGGACTCCACGGGGACAGGCTAAACATGGCTGGACGCTATTTCGGCACCGACGGCATTCGCGGACGGGCCAACAAATTTCCGATGACGGCAGAGATCGCGATGAAGGTCGGCATGGCCGCAGGCCTGTCGTTCCAGCGCGGCAACCATCGCCATCGCGTCGTGCTCGGCAAGGACACGCGCCTGTCGGGCTACATGATCGAGAACGCCCTTGTGGCAGGCCTTTGCGCCGCCGGCATGGACGTGTTCCTGCTCGGCCCGATCCCGACGCCGGCTGTGGCCATGCTGGTGCGCTCGCTGCGCGCCGACATCGGCGTGATGATCTCGGCCTCGCACAACCCCTACCACGACAATGGCATCAAGCTGTTCGGCCCCGACGGCTTCAAGTTGTCCGACGAGATCGAGGAACGCATCGAAGCGATGCTCGACCAGGACGTCGAAGCGATGCTTGCCGATTCCGACGGGCTCGGCCGGGCCAAGCGCGTCGATGGCGTGCATGACCGCTACATCGAATTCGCCAAGCGCACCCTGCCGCGTTCGATGTCGCTGTCGGGCCTGCGCATCGTCGTCGACTGCGCCAATGGCGCGGCCTACAAGGTGGCACCCGCTGCCCTTTGGGAACTCGGCGCCGAGGTCATTGCCATCAATGTCGAGCCCAACGGCTTCAACATCAACGACGAGTGCGGCTCGACCCACCCGGCCGGCCTGCAGAAGAAGGTGCACGAAGTGCGCGCCGACATCGGCATCGCGCTCGACGGCGACGCCGACCGCGTCGTCATCGTCGACGAGAACGGCACCGTTGTCGACGGCGACCAGATCATGGCGCTGATCGCGCAATCCTGGCAGCAGAGCGGCCGCCTCGCCGGCGGCGGCGTGGTGGCGACCGTCATGTCGAATCTCGGCCTAGAGCGCTTTCTCGGCGACATCAATCTCGAGCTCCACCGCACCAAGGTCGGCGACCGCCATGTCGTCGAGCACATGCGCGCGCATGGCCTCAACATCGGCGGCGAGCAGTCGGGTCACATCGTTTTGACCGACTATTCGACCACCGGCGACGGGCTGGTGGCGGCCCTGCAGGTGCTGGCCTGCATCAAGCGTTCCAACAAGCCGATGAGCGAGCTGAGCCGCATGTTCGAACCAGTGCCGCAGCTGCTCAAGAATGTGCGTTTCACCGGCGGCAAGCCGCTTGAGGAAGCGCTGGTCAAGGCTGCGATCGAAGATGGCCGCAACCGGCTGGGCAAGACCGGCCGCCTGGTGATCCGCCCTTCGGGCACCGAGCCTTTGATCCGTGTCATGGCCGAAGGCGACGATCCGCAGCTGGTCGAGACAGTGGTCAACGACATTGTCGGCGTCATTTCGGAAAGCCGTACGGCGGCCTGACATCAGATTACTTCAGCGAACCAAAAAGGCCCGCTTCAGGCGGGCTTTTTTGTGCACCCATGGTGCGCCTGTTCTTGGCGCGGATAGTTGTCTGCAAGCATTCGTAGTTAACCGACACGGTTAATCACACCTTAACCTTTACCGAGCATTGTCCACGCGGGTTAGTCATGATCGGGCGCGTAGCGGGTCCGCAGGCATAGGGTCTACAAGCATGTTTATTTTTGGAAGGAACGCGTTCATCGCCGCGCTGCTCATCGGCGTGGCCGCGCCGGCATTTGCGGCGGATCTGCCAGATCCGGGCATGCCGATCCCGATCGTTGCGCTACCGGCGTCCAGTGGCTGGTATCTGCGCGGCCATCTCGGCATGAGCAACCAGCAGCTCGGAAGTCTCCAGTCCGAGCCTTTCAACAATCCCCGCATCGAGCACGGCTGGCTCGACAAGGGCGGCTTCTCGTCCGCGCCGATCTTCGGCGGCGGCATCGGCTATCAGTTCAACGACTTCCTGCGTGGCGACATCACCGCCGAATACCGCGGCGCAGCCGACTTCAAGGCGCTCGACTACCTCTCCTACAACACCGGCACCCCGGTCGGTGTGGTGACGCGGACGAACGACTACGGCGCCAAGAAGTCGGAGTGGGTGGTCATGGCCAACGCCTATGCCGACGTCGGCACCTTCTACGGCATCACGCCATATGTCGGCGCGGGCATCGGCGCGTCGCGCAACACGATTTCGCACTTCCGTGACGTCAATGTCATCAATGGTGGCGCCGCCTATGCGGCTCCGGCCTCGCAGTGGAACTTCGCCTGGGCATTGCACGCCGGTCTCGGCATCAAGGCCACCGAACGCATGACCATCGATCTCGGCTACAGCTATGTCGACCTCGGCGACGCCCGTACCGGCACGATGTACAATGACAACGCGCTCTTCAATCAGCCAAACGACGGCATGCACTTCAAGGACATCACCTCGCATGACCTCAAGCTCGGTGTCCGTTATTCGCTGAACTAAGCGATCCCGGTCATTTCCCGCATTGTCGAACCGCCCGGCCCGCCGGGCGGTTTTTCTTTGGCAGCTTGCCAAAACACCGGCTAACCATCTGTTATCCTTAACTGCGACTTAACCTCTATGGTTAATGATGACATGAAAGGCGGCTGGATTCTCAGGCAACACCCGGCGCCATTCGGGAGAATGCGATCATGACATTGACGTATCGCATGGCGCTGGCGCTGGCCGCGACCATGCCCTGGCCACTCATCGCCAGCGCCGCCGACTATGAACCGCCTGTTGTCGTCGAGGAGGCACCGGAATATGTGCCCGTGGAAGTCGGCTCCGGCTGGTACCTGCGCGGCGATATCGGCTACAATTTCACCAAGTCACCCTATGACTTCACGCTGTACGGCGTGGAATCGAGCAGCACGCGCATCAACGGCAGCATCGGCGCCGGCTATCACTTCACCGACTACTTCCGCGGCGATCTCAACCTGGGGTTCCTGGCACGCGACCGCTTCGCTGCAACGGATGGCTTTGTCACCATCGAAGCTGAAAACAACATGTGGACCGGCATGGCCAACGCCTATGTCGACCTCGGCACCGTTGCTGGCTTTACGCCTTATCTCGGCGCCGGCATCGGTCTCATCTACTCCAGTCTGCGGGTGGACGACACCTCCCTGGCACCGGAATGGCACCTTCGCGACACGCAATACGCACTGGCCTATTCGCTCAACGCCGGCGTCAGCTACAAGGTCAGCCAGAACACGTCGATCGACGTCGGTTACCAGTATCTCGCCGCACCAGACCTTGAATATGCCGATGTGCCGGCAGTGGAAACCAAAAAGGGCGTCGATTTCCATCAGGTTAAGGTCGGCCTGCGCTACGATCTTTGGTAAGCATCTGATCTCGCATGCGAAAATCACGGCGGGCTAAGGCCCGCCGTTTTCGTTTCTGGAAAACTGTTCCAGCAGCGACTCAAATTTTCCTCTTGACGCCGGGAGCGACCGGGAATATCGCCGTCCGTGGGCCACCCCTCCCCAACGAGGGGCCAGCTATCTGGAAGGATAGAACCACGATGACGATCGTCACCAAGCCCGGACTCCGTCCGGCAAACCCCAATTTCTCCTCAGGTCCCTGCGCAAAACGTCCCGGCTGGTCGCTTCAAGTACTCGCCGACGCTCCGCTTGGCCGCTCGCACCGCGCCAAGGTCGGCAAGACCAAGCTCGAACAGGCGATCGCGCTGACGCGCGAGATTCTCCAGGTTCCCGCCGATTATCGCATCGGCATCGTTCCGGCCTCCGACACGGGCGCCGTCGAGATGGCGCTGTGGTCGCTGCTCGGCGAGCGCGGCGTCGACATGGTCGCCTGGGAAAGCTTCGGCGCTGGCTGGATCACCGACGTGGTCAAGCAGCTCAAGCTCGAAGACGTGCGCAAGTTCGAAGCCGCCTATGGCGAGCTGCCGGACCTCGCCAAGGTCGATTTCGACCGCGATGTTGTCTTCACCTGGAACGGCACGACCTCGGGCGTTCGCGTTGCCAACGGCGACTTCATTCCCGCCGACCGCAAGGGCCTGACCATCTGCGATGCCACCTCGGCAGCCTTCGCCCAGCGGCTCGATTTCACCAAGCTCGATGTCGTCACCTTCTCCTGGCAGAAGGTGCTCGGCGGCGAAGGCGCGCATGGCATGCTGATCCTCAGCCCCCGCGCCGTTGAACGCCTGGAGAGCTACAAGCCGGCCTGGCCGCTGCCCAAGATCTTCCGCCTGACCTCGGGCGGCAAGCTGATCGAAGGCATCTTCAAGGGCGAGACCATCAACACGCCGTCGATGCTGTGCGTCGAGGACTATCTCGATGCGCTGAAATGGGCCAAGGGCCTGGGCGGACTCGATGCATTGGTAGCCCGCGCGGACGCCAATTTCGCCGCCATCGATGGCTTCGTGCAGAAGTCGGGCTGGCTCGGCCACCTCGCCGTCGAGCCGGAAACACGTTCCAACACCTCGGTCTGCCTGTCGATTGTCGATCCCGATGTCGCCAGCCTCGACAAGGACGGCCAGGCGGCATTTGCCAAGGGCATGGTCTCAGTGCTCGAAAAGGAAGGCGTTGCCTTCGACATCGGCGCCTATCGCGACGCGCCTCCCGGCCTGCGCATCTGGGCCGGCGCGACCGTCGAGACCTCGGACCTTGTTGCCCTGATGCCGTGGCTCGACTGGGCCTTCGCCAATCAGAAGGCAGCGCTCAAGGCTGCGGCCTGACCAGACCTGCGGCGGCCTCCGGGCCGCCCATTTCCCGAACAGTTTGATCACTCTTCAAGGAGGCAGCTATGGCGCCCCGCGTTCTCGTATCCGACAAACTCTCCACCACCGCCGTCCAGATCTTCAAGGATCGTGGCGTCGAGGTCGACTATCTGCCCGACCTCGGCAAGGACAAGGAAAAGCTGCTCGAAGTCATCGGCCAGTATGACGGCCTTGCCATCCGCTCGGCGACCAAGGTCACCGAAAAGCTGATCGCGGCCGCGACCAACCTCAAGGTCATCGGCCGCGCCGGCATCGGCGTCGACAATGTCGACATTCCCGCCGCCTCCAGGCGCGGTATCATCGTGATGAACACGCCTTTCGGCAATTCGATCACCACCGCCGAGCACGCCATCGCGCTGATGTTCGCCGTCGCCCGCCAGATCCCCGAGGCCAGCGTGTCGACCCATGCCGGCAAGTGGGAGAAGAACCGCTTCATGGGTGTCGAGATCACCGGCAAGACGCTCGGCCTGATCGGCTGCGGCAATATCGGCTCCATCGTCGCTACCCGCGGCGTCGGTCTCAAGATGCATGTCGTTGCCTTCGACCCGTTCCTCTCCGAGCATCGCGCCGAGGAACTGGGTGTCGAAAAGGTCGAGCTCGACGAGCTGTTCGCCCGTGCCGACTTCATCACGCTGCATACGCCGCTGACCGACAAGACACGCAACATCATCAACGCCGAAGCCATCGCCAAGATGAAAACCGGCGTGCGTATCATCAACTGCGCCCGTGGCGGTCTCATCGTCGAGAAGGACCTCATCGCCGGCTTGAAGAGCGGCAAGGTGGCGGGCGCTGGCATCGACGTGTTCGAGGTCGAGCCGGCCGAGAGCAACGAGCTGTTTGGCATGGACAACGTCGTGTGCACGCCGCATCTCGGCGCCTCGACTTCGGAAGCGCAGGAAAACGTCGCCCTTCAGGTCGCCGAGCAGATGGCCGACTATCTGGTCAAGGGCGCTGTCTCCAACGCCATCAACATGCCTTCGATCACCGCCGAGGAAGCGCCGCGGCTCAAGCCTCTCGTCAAGCTCGCCGAAGTGCTCGGCGCCTTTGTCGGCCAGGTGACGGAAGACCCCATCACCGAGGTCGAAATCCTGTTCGACGGCCAGATCGCGCAGATGAACACCAAGGCGCTGATCAGTGCCGCTCTTGCCGGCCTGATCCGGCCGCAGGTCTCCGACGTCAACATGGTGTCGGCGCCGATCATGGTGAAGGAGCGCGGCATCATCGTCGCCGAGGTCAAGCGCGACAAGTCGGGTGTCTTCGACGGCTACATCAAGCTGACGGTCAAGACCGAGCACATGACGCGGTCGATCGCCGGCACCTGCTTCTCCGACGGCAAGCCGCGCTTCATCCAGATCAAGGGCATCAATCTCGACGCCGAGGTTGGCCAGCACATGCTCTACACCACCAACGCCGACGCGCCCGGCATCATCGGCCTGCTTGGCACCGTGTGCGGTGAAAACGGGGTCAACATCGCCAACTTCTCGCTCGGTCGCGACCGCCCGGGCGGCGATGCCATCGCGCTGCTTTATCTCGACGCCCCCTTCCCCGAAGACGTGCTCGCCAAGGTGCGGAACCACAAGTCCATCGACTCGGCCAGGCGCCTGCAGTTCGACGTCAACGGTTTCTAGTCAACAGCCCCTCCCAAGGCTGAGGAAGGCGCGGACCGGTTCCGCGCCTTTTTCTTTTTCGGCAACGGCAGTAGGATGTCGGCCTGCTTGGAGACGCCCGAATGAAACTGGTCGTGGACGTGCGCTGGGATGATGAAGCCTCGGTCTGGTACGCTGTCTCCCGAGGTCAAACCGGACTGGCGACAGAGAGCGAGTCTCTTGACGGTTTGCGTGAGCGGATCCTGGCCGTGCTGCCGGATCTGCTTGAATTGCCCCAGACCCAAATCGACGTGGAACTGGTCGTCCACGACATTTCAGCCAAGCCCAGCCCGATCGCCGCCGAATAGACGCGGGCTGCGTGCAGAACTTTGCCAAACCTCTGAAGAAACTTCTCACCGAGGCCGGCTGGCAATTGTTGCGGCAAGGCAAAGGCGATCACGAGGTGTGGCACAACCCGACATCAGGGCAGAAGGTAACCGTGGTTACCTTCCTCAAGTCTCGCCATCTGGCAAATGCGATCCTGAAGGACGCCGGACTGCCCAAGGCCTTCTAAGCTTCTTCATGTTCAAGCGTCCGGCCCGCTCCAGCCCGGCAGGTAGCTCGCTTCGGTTTGCCGGCCCAGTTGCAGGGCTTGCCGCGATGCCTTGTCGAAATTGTCATTGAGAAGGGCCACCGGCACCCTCCGGCGGAAGAAATCGGCCCACAGGAATTCGGCGAAGGGCGTGGTGTCCTTGGCGTAACCACCCAGCCGCCTGACCTCGCCGGCCAGGCTGCGATAGGGGTCGTCGATGAGCTTGTCGACGGACCTCGGGATATCGGCATAAGCCCGCCTTTTGCCCGATGCATCGAAGGGATGCATCCAGGCGCGGTTGTCGAGCACGACAAGAAACGCCTCCTTGTCGAGCCGCGATAGGTCGCAGATGACGTTGACGAAAACCTCCCGCAGCCCCTCCTCATATAAAGCGCGTGCCAGATGATGATGGTCGACGACGTGATATCGCCCTTTCGGCCCAACAACCACGGGAATGAAATGATGTCCGAGGAAGGCGCCAGCCTTGCTGGACGGCAGCGCGCGCAATTCGCGTCGCTTTACCGCCACTTCGCGCAGACCGACAGTCATCTGGGTGGGGCGCAGGTCCTCGACCAGAACCGGTTGTAGCGTCGGTTTGGTTTCGTTCGCCATGTCAGTTGCTCCCTTTGACCGATGCGGCCTCCGCGTTGAGTGCAGTGATCGCATTGTCGACGCTGCGGAAAATCCGGTTAGGCCCCAGGGCCACGGTGATGCCGAAACGCGCAAGTGCTGTTTGCGCCCGTACCGATTCCAGCCGAGCTATGGAGAAGGTCAGGCCGGCATCGTGGCAAGAAACGATAACGTCGGATAGTGCGGCGGCTGCGGTGTAGTCGATGTCGGTAACGTTGTTTGCCTCCAGCACGACGTGCTTCAGCGATCCGGGTCGCGTCGAGACCATAGCCTCGACGCCACGTTTGAAGCGTTCGGCATTGACGAAGGACAGCGGCGCCTGGAAGGCCACGACCAGCACGCCGTCGATGCGCTCGCCCTCGCTGCCGTCCGCCGGCGGCCACCAGATCGAGGTTCCGGGCACACGCTCGAACTCGATCGCCTGTGCCTGGGTCATGCCCCACAGGCCGTGCAGCAGCGACAGGCCAATGCCGGTGGCAACGCCAATCTCGATGGGCAAGGCAACGATGGCGAGGGCCGTGACGACGATGAGCGCGAACTCCACCGGCGCCTGGCGGAAGGTCGAGACGAAGGTCGGCCAGCGCAGGATGCGCAGCGCGATGAACATCAAGATACCGGCCAGTGCGGCCTGGGGCACGTTGGCGAGCAGCTTTGTGCCAAACAACAACAGCAGCAAGACGATGGCCGCGGCCAACAGACCAGCCAGCTGCGAGCGCCCGCCGGTTTCGGCAACGATGGCGGTACGTGGCGGGCTTGAGTTGACCGGAAAGGCTCCGAACAGGCCGGCCACGAGACTACCGGCGCCGACGCCGACGAAATCACGGTTCACATCCGGCTCCGCACCCGCCTTGCCGGCGAATGAGCGTGTGGTGGCCGCCGTCTGCACCATGATGACCAGCGAGATCAGCAGCGCCAGCGGCACGAGGGTGCGCATGTCCTCGAACGTGACGGTTGGCATGGCAAGCCTGGGCAGGGCGTCGGGCAAAACGCCCAAAACGGCAACGCCATATTGCGCCAGGTCAAACAGGGTCACAGCCAACGTCGCCAGCGCCAGTGCGATCAGCGCAACCGGGATGCGGGGACTGACGCGTTCGCCGACAGTCACCACAAGGAAAACGCCGACGCCAAGCGCCAGGCTGAGCAGATTGACCTGGCCGAGATCGGCGTAGACCGCCGCCAGCCTGTGAAAGACATCGCCGCTGCCCGACGGCAGCCCGAGCAATTCGGGCAGTTGCGAAATGATGATGTGGATCGAAATGCCGGCGAGGAAACCGGCGGTGACCGGCACGGATAAAAGGTCGGCGATCCAGCCGAGACGCAGCAGTCCGCCGGCAATAACGATCACCCCGACCATCAGCGCCAGCATGGCGGCAAGCCCGGCATATTGCGGCGAGCCTGACGTCGCGACCAGCGCCAGTCCGCCGGCGAAGATCGGCGTAATGGTGGAGTCGGCACCAGCCGAGAGGCAGCGGCTCGCACCGAAAGCGGCAAAAGCCACAGCGCCGGCGATGAAGGCGAAAAAGCCGATCTCGGGCGAGAATTCGCCCAGCCGCGCGGTTGCCATCTGCTCGGGAATGGCGATGGCCGCGAGCGTCAATCCGGCGGCCACGTCACCGCCAAGATCCGCCCGGCTCCAGCCTTGCAAGGCGCCAAAGAGAACACGCGGCCTTGCATGCAACAGCCCCGTTCGCAAACCTCGCATGCGCGCCTCGCCCATACTCGCATCGGCCACCCCAATGCATTCGCAACGGCGGCCTATTTCAACGCCGAGTGCTTGCCTCGCGTTGCCGTCAAGGTTGCGCCATCTTGCGCCCACTATGCTCGGCAAGCCAGATGCCGCCGAGCACAAGCACGATGGCCACCGCATGATAGGCCTGGAAAGCTTCGCCGATGATCATCACCGACAGCAGCGTTCCGAAGATCGGCACCATGTTGATGAACAGGCCCGCACGGTTTGCACCGATCAGCTCGACGCCCCTGATGTAGAATATCTGCGCCAGGATCGAGGGAAACAACACCATATAGACGGTGATCGCCCAACCCAGCGCGTCGGGCACAATCACGCGGCCCGTGGCGATTTCCCAAACGACAAACGGGATCGAGGTGACGAAGGCGGCTGATGTCATCACGATCATCAAGCTTAGCCAATGGATGTCGGGCTTGAAGCGCAGCGCCACCGTGTAGGCGCTGTAGACCAGCACCGCGATCAGCATCAGCGCATCGCCGAAATTCATGTCGAGCGCCGCCAGCGTTCTCAGATCGCCATGGCTGGCCGTGAGGGCGATACCGGTGAGCGACAGCAGGAAACCGATGATCTGGCCAAAAGTGACGCGCATGCGAAACAGGATGAAGTTGGCGGCGAAGATGACCATCGGCATGCCCGCCTGCTCGATGCTGGCGTTGATCGCCGAGGTGAAATTCAGCGCCGAATAAAGTGCCGCGTTAAACGCCGTGAAGCCAAGCCCGCCCAAAGCGACGAGCAGCCAGATATGCTTGCGCACGACCGGCCAGTCATTCCGCAACCGAGGCCAGCCGATGGCGCCAAGGATCGCAGCCGCGAATGCCCAGCGCAGCGACGTCAGCAGCATCGGCGAAGCATGGCCGACGGCGAGCTTGCCCGCCACTGCGTTGCCGCCCCAGAACAGCGTGGTCGCCAACAGCAGGAGATAGGCTTTTCGATGCATGCGACCGACTTTCGCTGGCGAGAGGTTACATGCCGGCCTAGGTGCTGGGTCCTGACAAGTAAATGCGCCCAAGTGCGGAATTTGTTGTGCCTCAGACGGTAAAGAAAGGTCGCACATCCAATTGCTTGGCGTTATAGAGGCCTGTCATTTTGCACTGTTCGCGGCCCGGCCCGCGATGTCGGAAGGAAAATATCATGGCCAATGTGGTGGTCGTCGGTTCCCAGTGGGGCGATGAAGGCAAGGGCAAGATCGTCGACTGGCTGTCGGAGCGCGCCGATGTGGTGGTGCGCTTCCAGGGCGGGCACAACGCCGGTCACACGCTGGTGGTCAACGGTGTCGTCTACAAGCTGTCGCTGCTGCCCTCCGGTGTCGTGCGCGAAGGCAAGCTGTCGATCATCGGCAATGGCGTGGTCTTTGACCCGCATGCCTTTGTCTCCGAATTGGCCAAGATCCGCGCCCAGGGCGTCGAAATCGGCCCGGATCGCCTGAAAATAGCCGAAAACACCGCGCTTATCCTGTCGCTGCACCGTGAGCTGGATGGTTTCCGCGAGGACGCCGCCTCCAATTCTGGAACGAAGATTGGCACGACCCGTCGCGGCATCGGCCCCGCCTATGAAGACAAGGTGGGCCGCCGTGCTGTCAGGGTGATGGATTTGGCGGATTTGGATACGCTCCCCCAGAAGGTCGACCGGTTGCTGACGCACCACAATGCGATGCGTCGCGGGCTCGGTCACCCCGAAGTGACGCATGATGCCATCATGACCGAACTGACTTCGGTCGCCGACAAGATCCTGCCTTACATGGACCGCGTGTGGAAAGTGCTGGACGACAAGCGCCGTGCCGGCCAGCGCATCCTTTTCGAAGGCGCGCAGGGCACGTTGCTCGACATTGACCACGGCACCTACCCGTTCGTGACGTCGTCCAACACGGTTGCCGGCCAGGCGGCCGCCGGTTCGGGCGTAGGCCCAGGCGCGATCAACTACGTGCTCGGCATCACCAAGGCCTATACGACGCGCGTCGGCGAAGGCCCGTTCCCGACCGAGCAGCAGAACGAGATCGGCGAATTCCTCGGCACCCGCGGCCATGAGTTCGGCGTGGTGACCGGGCGCAAGCGCCGCTGCGGCTGGTTCGACGCCGTGCTGGTGCGCCAGGCGGTTGCCGTCAACGGCATCAAGGGCATCGCGCTGACCAAGCTCGACGTGCTCGATGGCCTCGACGAGATCAAGGTTTGCACCGGCTACATGCTCGATGGCGAGCTGATCGACTATCTGCCGGCGAGCCAGGGCGCGCAGGCTCGCGTCGAGCCGGTCTACGAGACGCTCGAAGGCTGGAAGGGCACCACGGCCGGCGCCCGCAGCTGGAATGATTTGCCTGCCCAGGCGGTCAAGTATGTGCGCTACATCGAAGAACTGATCGGCGCGCCGGTGGCCATGCTTTCCACCAGCCCGGAGCGGGACGACACCATACTTGTGACCGACCCGTTTGAAGACTAGTTTTGGCAGCGTTCCGGCGGCTGATTTGCCGCCGGACGCGGCGCGGCCCAGAAGAAGAGATAGGTCGACGAGAGAATGGCAGACTTCGTAGCGGTTCTGAAGAAGACGCTGGATGGCATGGGTGACACCACGCCGGCGATGCGCGCGCGGGTTTACGACAAGGCCCGCAGCACCATCGCGGCCAAGCTCGCCGCCCTCAATCCGCAGCCACCCGCAGCCGTCGCCGAACGCCAGACGAAATCGCTCGAGGACGCCATCGCGACCGTCGAGGCGGAATTCAATGCAAAGCCGGTGGAAGACGATCCGCTGGCCGAACTGGAAAACGTCTTCACGTCGATCGCCCGCAACAAGGACCAGCCGGCCTACAGCCGCCCTGCGCCCGAGCCGGAAGTCCGCCGCTCCCCGGTGACGCCAGTCGCACCGCCGCCGGCTGCCGCCCCTGTTCCGCCCTCTCCTGCCCCAGCCTATGTGCCACGACCACGTGAGCCCCTGCCTGATTTCTCGGCGAGCCACGATCAGGATGAAGACGTACCGGTAGCTGACGACGACCACGTGGCAGACACTGCCGGCGACGATGTCGATGCGTTCCAGAACACCCGCCAGCGCCCGCGCAAGCGCATCAGCGGCGGCCTGATTGCCGCGGCCCTTGCCGTCGCGGTTGTCGGTGCCGGCGGCTATGGCCTGTGGGCCAACCGCGCTGCCTTTTCGGGCTCCAGCGCCGACAAGCCTGCCGAGACCGCACCGCCGGCAAACGAAGCAGCAGCACCGCCGCCCGCCAATGGCGGCCAGGCAGCCCAGGCGCCGGCCAATGGCGAGCCGGGCAAGTTCACCCAGCGCATGACGGTCGATGGCAAGGAAGTCGATCCGGGTCCGGCAAGCGGCACCAACGGTGTCGGCGAGGGCACGTCCGTCGCCGCCCTGACCCAGCCACCGCCTGCGACACCGCCGGCGACGCCCGAGCCCGCACCAACAACGCCCGCAACCCCGGCAGCACCTGCCGAGGGAGCGACGACACCACAGCCGGCGGCGAACGCAAATGCACCGGTGGCCGTCGGCCAGAAGGCGATCTTCTACGAAGAGCGCACCAATGTGGCGCAAGGCTCGGCTGAATCCGGCTCGGTTGTCTGGACGGTGGTGCAGGAATCGCCCGGCGGCGACCTGCCGCCCGAACCGGCGATTCGTGCCGAAGCAACAATTCCCGGCAAGGACATCCAGCTGCGCATGACCATCCGCCGCAATGCGGACAAGACGCTGCCGGCGAGCCATATCCTTGAGATGATCTTCCTGACGCCTGATGGTTTCGAGGGTGGCGGCATCGAAAACATCCTGCGGGTGGCGATGAAGAGCTCCGAACAGGATGCCGGCAATTCGCTGCTTGGCATTCCGGCCAAGATCGCCGACGGCTTCTTCCTCGTCGCGCTCAACGACACCAAGGCCGAAGTCGACGCCAACCTGAACCTTCTGCGCCGCCAGGGCTGGATCGACGTGCCGGTGGTCTACAAATCCGGCCGCCGCGCGCTGTTCACCCTGGAAAAGGGTATTCCGGGCGACAAGGTGTTCGAAGAGGCGATGAAGGCCTGGCAGGCCAAGGCGGCGGGATAAGTCTTTCGCTCGCTCGCGAATGCGATCTGCCTGACGCGAACGACAGCTCGCGTCAGAAGCCTTGGAACAGCATATCCAGGGCGGAGACTATCTGATCGTGATGGTTGCCTAGGTTGGTCCGACGGTTTCCCAACTCGGCTGTGGCAACGGCGCTTATGAGGTGTGTGGCCATCACAACTTTGCGGTCATCGACCTCGAATAAAGGATTGAGCTTCCGGACGGGCGGCGGCACCTCTTCTGCTGGCAGAAGAGGGATGACTACTCTCGATTTCAGATGATCAAGCAGGTCTGACTGTACGTCTAGCAGATAACTGCCTTCAAACGGGCCTGCAAACACATCATATCTGGCCATCAGAACAGCCGATACTTGGCCAATGGCAGCCCATTTTTGTCGACATAGTTGTTCCAGGCATCCAAGGTTGCCTGATTTTCCAACTTCCATCGTCGCGATTTCTCTTCGGAGACGGCCTTCGCAAGCGCCTCTTCAGCGAGCTGGGACATGTTCAAGCCCAATGCCTTGGCCTCATCGACCAGCCTGGAATCGAGGGACACATTCGTTGGCTTGCGCGTCGGTTTGGGTGCTTTCTGGAGCATGAAGCCCTCCTCAGTCATGCACATATAGTATGTGCATGACCTTATAAAGGCAACTGTTTGCCTACCCCTCGAGTTCCTCGCGCAGCATTTCCAGCTCGAACCATTCCTCCTCGAGCGCTGTCAGCGCCTCGCGCTCCTTGTCGAGGGCGGCGATGGTCTTTTGGAAGCCGTGCGGGTCGCGCTCGTAGAAGGCCGGATCGGCGATCTGGTTTTCCAGCCGCGAGATCGAAGCTGTCACCGCTTCCATCTTCTTGGGCAGGTTTTCGAGCGCGAACTTCTGCTTGAACGACAGCTTCTTCGATGCTGCCTTCGGCGCTTCGGGCTCGCCGCGGCCTGACGCCTGGCCGTTGGCGGCTTTGCGCGATTTCCGGTCCTCAAGCTTGGTGCCGCCGCGCTGGGCCAGCATGTCGGCATAACCACCGGCATATTCGATCCAGCGGCCTTCGACGTCGGGCGCGATGATGCTGGTCACCGTACGGTCGAGGAAGTCGCGATCATGGCTGACAAGGATGACGGTGCCGGCAAAACCGGCGACCAGTTCCTGCAGCAATTCCAGCGTCTCCATGTCGAGGTCGTTGGTCGGTTCGTCGAGTACCAGCAGATTGGCCGGGCGCGCCAGAACACGCGCCAGGATCAGCCGGGCGCGTTCGCCGCCCGAGAGTTCGCGCACCGGCGTGCGCGCCTGCTCAGGCTTGAACAGGAAGTCCTTCATGTAGGAGACGACGTGGCGCTGCTCGCCATTGATGACGAGGTTTTCGCCGCGCCCGTCGGTCAGATAGCTCGACAGGGTCTCGTGCGGATCGACAGCCTCGCGCTTCTGGTCGAGGGTTGCAATCTCAAGGTTGACGCCAAGCCGGATCGTGCCCGCGTCGGGCTCAAGCTCGCCGGTCAGCATCTTGAGCAAAGTCGTCTTGCCGGCACCATTGGGACCGACCAGGCCAACGCGGTCGCCGCGCTGGATGCGGGTGGAAAAGTCCTTGACCACGACGAGGTCGCCGAAAGCCTTGTCGATGTTCTTGGCCTCGATGATCAGCTTGCCGGATTCGGTCGCCTCACTCGCCACCATCGTCGCCACGCCTTCGGCACCGCGATGGCCGCGAAAGCTCTGGCGCATCGTCTGCAGTTCACCGAGCCGGCGCATGTTGCGCTTGCGCCGCGCGGTCACGCCATAGCGCAGCCAGTGCTCTTCGCGCACGATCTGGCGGCCGAGCTTGTGCTGGTCGCGCTCTTCCTCCTCAAGGATCTGATCGCGCCATTCCTCGAAATGGGCAAAGCCTCGATCAAGCCGGCGTGTCTGGCCGCGATCGAGCCACACCGTGTTGCGGCTGACGCGTTCGAGAAAACGCCTGTCGTGCGAGATGACGATCAGCGCCGACGACGTGCGGATCAGTTCTTCTTCCAGCCACTCGATGACGGCAAGGTCGAGATGGTTGGTCGGCTCATCGAGCAGCATGATGTCGGGCTCGGGCGCCATGACGCGGGCAAGCGCGGCACGCCGCGCCTCGCCGCCCGAAAGGTCGGCCGGAGACTCTTCGCCTGTAAGGCCAAGATGGTCGAGCAGATAGGTGGCGCGGTGCGGATCATCCGCAGGCCCTAGACCGGCCTTGACATAGGCGCGCACCGAAGCGAAGCCATCCATGTCGGGCATCTGCGGCAGGTAGCGGATCGTCGCCGACGGCTGGCGGAACACCACGCCATCCTGCGGTTCGACCAGCCCGGCAGCGATCTTAAGCAGCGTCGACTTGCCCGAACCGTTGCGCCCGACCAAAGCGATCTTGTCGCCCGAAGCCGCCGACAGCGATGCACCATCAAGCAGTGGCGTGCCACCGAAAGTCAGACGGATGCCGTCAAGATTGAGAAGCGGTGGCGCCATGTTCAAAATTCCAAGGCAGGAAAGGGATGGGCGAGAAGCAGCGCGCGGCCGCTACCGAGCGAAACACGCAAGGTGCCCCGCACTTCGTTGGAGAGTGTCAGCGATGAGCCGAACGGCACGTCGACGCTGTTGAGCGGCCATTTGGCGCCCTCTTCGGACAGGCCAGACAGTTCGGAAAAAGCGAGCACGGAAAACACCGTGCCGTCGTCATAGTCGAAGCTCATCGTGCCCGGCAAAAGCGGATGCGCCTCCTGGCGCCCGCTGGTCAGGATCACTTCGGTGCCAGCCTCGGCAAGCCGCAGCGCCAGAGCAAGGTGGAGAAAAGCATGGTCGGCGCGCGGGCCGCCAAAGGCGCCAACGAGCACCAGCGAGGTCGCGCCGCGCTGGAGTGCCGCCGCGACGGCGAGCTCGCCGTCGGTCTTGTCTTTTTCCTCGGGAAAGGTCTCGCGCGGCAAGTCGGCGAAGCGCGGATCGACGTCAGCCGGCACGGAATCGAAGTCGCCGAGCCACAGCTCCGGCATCAGTTCCAGGGTGGTGGCGTGGCGAATGCCGGAATCGGCCGCGATGACACGGCTGCCCGCGACCTGACGGTCGACGAGCGGCGTGCGCAAAAGCTCGCCGCCAAGGAGTATGGTGAACCGGGTCATGGCAGCGCATTACCAGTCCGGCGGCCGAAACGGAAGGCCGCGACGTTGGTTCGTGGCCGGCAAACTACCGCTTGCGTGGCCCCGCACGCGGCCTTATTTGTTGAACCGCTCTAACGGGGTGCCTGACGTGTTCACACGTGCTGGCTGAGAGGCATGGGAAAATCCAGCCAACCCGCTGAACCTGATCCGGTTTGTACCGGCGGAGGGATTAGATGCTTCGGACGCCCGGCGCTTCAAATTCCCTTTCAACACCAATGAAGGAGGCGCCGATGCGCACGATTATGCTGTCCTTGACCTCGGCCCTGGCGCTCGCCGCCGCAGCCTTTCCGGCCGCCGCCGAAGGCAAGCTTACCGTCTACACCTATGAAAGCTTCACTTCCGAGTGGGGTCCCGGCCCGCGGGTCAAGAAGGCCTTCGAGGCCGAATGCGGCTGCGAAGTCGACTTCGTCTCGGTTGCCGATGGTGTGGCCCTGCTCAATCGTGTGAAACTCGAAGGCGCCTCGACAAAGGCCGACATCGTGCTCGGCCTCGACACCAATTTGACCGCCGAGGCCAAGGCGACCGGCCTGTTTGCCGCGCACGGTGCGGCGGGCGAAAACGTCAAGGTTCCGGGCGACTGGAAGGACGACACCTTCGTGCCCTACGACTACGGCTACTTCGCCGTCGTCTACGACACCGAGAAGCTCAAGAACCCGCCCAAGAGCCTGAAGGAATTGGTCGAGGGCGACCCCGAGCAGAAGATCGCCATCCAGGATCCACGCACCTCGACGCCGGGCCTCGGCCTGCTGCTGTGGGTCAAGTCGGTCTACGGCGACAAGGCGCCGGAAGCCTGGGCCAAGCTCAAGGGTCGCGTGCTGACCGTGACGCCGGGCTGGAGCGAGGCCTATGGCCTGTTCACCAAGGGTGAGGCGCCGATGGTGCTGTCTTACACCACCTCGCCGGCCTACCACATGGTCGCGGACAAGTCCGAGCGCTACCAGGCAGCCTCCTTCGAGGAAGGTCACTATTTGCAGATCGAGGTTGCCGGCATCACCACGACAGGCACCAAGAACCCGCTGGCGGAAAAGTTCATGGCCTTCATGACAAGCCCGGGTTTCCAGGATGTGGTTCCAGAGACCAACTGGATGCTGCCAGCCGGCAAGACCGACAAGCCGCTCAATCCCGCCTTCGACAGGTTGGTGATGCCGGCCAAGACGCTGCTGTTCAGCGCCGAGGAGGTCGCCGCCAACCGCAAGGCCTGGGTCGACGAGTGGCTGAGCGTGATGAGCAAGTAGGCGTTTCATCGACTGATGATGCCGCTTGAACACCCCCCTCTGCCCTGCCGGCCATCTCCCCCTCAAGGGGGGAGATCAGCAGCGGCTCGGCATTGGCCAAAGTGGGACAGCGAAAGACGAGCAGAGACGGCAACACAGCTGATCTCCCCCCTTGAGGGGGAGATGGGCGGCAGGCCAGAGGGGGGCAACGTAGGGCACAACGTGGCCGCTCAGCGCCCATCCTGCTCCCAGAGCTTTTAGGTCGGCATGCGCTCTCATCAAACCTCCGATCCCCGCATCATCGCCGGCATCGCAGCACTCGCCGCCATCGGCGTGCTGATCGGCGGGGCGTTTGCCGGGCTTGGCATCGAGGCTGTGCGTAATCCGGAAGGAGCAGCCGCCGCCTTCGACGGTTATCTTTTCCGTGTCGCCCGCTTCACGCTGTGGCAGGCGCTGCTGTCGACGCTGCTTTCGGTCGCCCCCGCGATCCTCGTCGCGCGCGCTTTATCACGGCACCCGAGCTTTCCCGGCCGTGGGCTGATCCTGCGACTGTTTGCGGTGCCGCTGGCGCTGCCGGCCATCGTCGCAGCACTTGGCATCCTGTCGCTCTACGGCCGTGCCGGCTATTTCGCCGAACCGCTCACTGCCCTGACCGGTGGCACCTGGCCGGGCATCTACGGCCTGTCGGGCATCCTTGTTGCCCATGTCTTCTTCAACCTGCCACTGGCGACACGGCTGATGCTGGAGGCGCTGCACACCGTGCCGGCCGACCAATGGCGGCTGGCGAGCCAGCTCGGCATGGGCCCACGCGCGAGCTTCCGCCTGATCGAATGGCCGGCGATCCGCGCTGCCCTGCCCGGCATCGCCGGGCTGGTGTTCATGCTGTGCATCACTTCTTTCACCATTGTCCTGACACTCGGCGGCGGGCCGGCAGCAACGACGCTGGAAGTGGCGATCTACCAGGCGCTGCGCTTCGACTTCGATCCCGCGCGCGCGGTCGCGCTCACTTTGCTGCAGATCGCGCTCACCGCCGTCGTCGTCTTCGCCTTGATGCGGCTCGGCGCCAACACGACCGGCGACGCCAACCTTCCGGTGGCACGTCGCAACTACATCCAGGCAAAGGCAGGCGAGAAGGCGCTCAACGTCGCGGTGATCCTCATTGCCCTCATCTTCGTTGGCGGGCCGATGCTGGCGACCGTCGCCTCCGGGCTCAAGGCCGACCTTGGCCGCCTCGCCGGCGAGGCCTCGGTGCAGCGCGCAACGCTGACCAGCATCGTGCTGGCCACCTTGTCGGCGACGCTTGCCGCAGCACTTGCCCTGTCGCTGGTGATGGCGCGCCGGGCATTGGCCGGCAACAGACGGGGTGACAAAAAATCGCTGCTCGAACGCTTCACCGATACAGGTGCTGGTTTCGTCCTGGTGGTGCCGCCGATCGTCATCGGCGCCGGCTGGTTCGTGCTGGTGCGGCAATCGGTCGATGTGTTTGCCCTCGCCCCATTCATGGTCGTCACCGTCAATGCGGTGATGGCGATGCCTTTTGCCGTGCGCGCTGTCCGTCCGGCCTACGATGCGGCGAGCGAGCGCCACGAAAGGCTGTGCGCCCAGCTTGGCATATCAGGCTGGAGCAGGTTGCGGCTGATCGACTGGCCGGTGCTGCGCCGCCCGCTTGCCACCGCCTTCGCTTTTGCCATGGCCCTGTCGCTTGGCGATCTCGGCGTCATTGCCCTGTTCGGCAGCGACGCGGTGCAGACCTTGCCTTATCTTCTGCTCGCCCGCATGGGCAGCTACCGCACCGACGACGCGGCGGGGCTGGCACTGATGCTCGGGCTGTTGTGCCTCGCCTTGATGATGCTCGCCGACCGCCTGGGGAAAGAGACCGCGAAATGACCTCGACAAATGTGGCGGTGCGCCTCGACCAGGTGGTGTTCAGCTACAGCGACACCATGGTGCGCTTCGACGTCACCTTCGCGCCCGGCGAGATCACCGCGATCATGGGGCCGAGCGGTGCCGGCAAGTCGACGCTGCTCAACCTCGTTGCCGGCTTCGAAACGCCGCGAGAAGGCCGCGTGCTGATCGGCGGCGCGGATGTGACCGCGACCCCGCCGGCCGAGCGGCCGGTGTCGATGGTGTTTCAGGAAAACAATCTGTTCGCCCATCTCGACGTTGCCAAGAATGTCGGCCTCGGACGTTCGCCCGCGCTGCGGCTGAGCGCGACAGACCAGCGGGATATCGCCACAGCACTCGCGCGCGTCGGCCTCGCCGGCATGGAGAACCGCCTGCCCCGCGAACTCTCGGGCGGTGAACGCCAACGCGTGGCGCTGGCACGCGTGCTGGTGCGCGATCGGCCGATTCTCCTTTTGGATGAACCCTTTGCCTCGCTTGGACCAGCGTTGCGCGACGATATGCTCGACCTTTTAGCAAGCGTCCAAGCAGAACGCCGCATGACCGTGCTTTTCGTGACACACCAACCCGAAGACGCGCGAAAACTCGCCGAAAACATGGTTTTCGTCGAGTCCGGGACGGTTTCCGCAACAGGAAAGACTGCGGATTTCTTTACCAATTCTGGACCTGAGGCGTTCAGACACTATATCGGCAGTGAACGGTGATGCCACGATCACGCCGAGTTGCCCGGAAGCGGACATAATTTACAGCCAAATCGCCATATTGGCGGTAATGGCCTTATTGTGTTGGCAAGCTGAGTCTGGCTACGTCCTGGGACGCGGGCCGGTATCTGCTTCGCCTGCCGCCGAAGGAATTTGAAAGGACGCGAGCTCTGCCCACCTGCCGCGACGGACTGATCGAGACGAAAACGCCCCGCTACACGCGACTAGCCATCGCTGTCGCGCTGTCGGCGTTCGTCTCCGGTTGCCAGATGCTCAACACATCCGACGTTCGCGAATCCGGGTTCCAGCCGTCCAACAATCCGGTGACGGTCGACAACGTCACCCGCAACGACAAGCTCGCCGAGATCGCCAAAGCCCAGCATCCGCGCATCCTGGCGACCTATGGCGGCGAGTATTCCGATCCCAAGCTGGAGCGCATGGTCGCCAAGGTGGTCGGCAGCCTGACCACGGTATCGAGCAACCCGAACCAGACCTACCGTATCACCATCCTCAATTCGCCCAACGTCAACGCCTTCGCGCTGCCCGGCGGCTATCTCTACGTCACGCGCGGGCTTCTGGCGCTGGCCAATGATTCGGCCGAGTTGGCCGCCGTCATCTCGCACGAGATGGGCCACGTCACCGCCAATCACGGTATCCAGCGCCAGCAAAAGGAAGCCGAGGAAGTGCTGGCGACCAAGGTCGTCACCGACGTGCTCGGCGAAAGCCCGACGGCCAAGGCAGCGCTGATCCGCGGCAAGCTCAGGCTCGCCCAATTCTCGCGCAATCAGGAACTGGAGGCTGACGGCATCGGCATCAAGATGAGCGGCCAGGCCGGTTATGACCCGTTTGCCGCCGGCCGCTTCCTGCAGTCGATGGCCGCCTACGCCGACCTGCGCGCGGTCAGCGGTGCCACCGACGCCAGCCTCGACTTCCTGGCCAGCCACCCCAATGCGCCGCAGCGCATCGACCTTGCCCAGCGCCACGCCCGCCAGTTCGGCGCGCCGGGTATCGGCAGCCGCGACCGCGACTCGTTCCTCGCCGGCATTGATGGGTTGTTGTTCGGCGACACGCCTGATGAAGGTTATGTCCGCGGCACGACCTTCCTGCATCCGAAGCTCGGCATCTCGTTTTCGGTGCCGCAGGGCTTCATCATCGACAACACCGCCGCCGCCGTCACCGCGACAGGCCCAGACAATACCGCCATCCGTTTTGACGGCGTGACCATCGACGCCAAGCTGTCATTGTCCGACTATGTCAAGAGCGGCTGGGTGGCAGGGCTCGATCCGGCAAGCGTGCGCGCCGAAACGATCAACGGCAACGAGGCCGCCTTCGCGCGCGCCAGTGCCGAGGGCTGGCAATTCGACATCGTGGTGATCCGCAATGGCGCGCAGGTCTACCGCCTGCTGACGGCAGCGCCGACCGCCAGCACCACGCTCGAAACGGTCGCCCGTTCGGTCAGCTCCAGCTTCCACGTGATGACGGCTGCGGAGAAGGCAGCACTCAAGCCGCTGCGCATCCGCGTCGTCACTGTCCAGCCGGGCCAGACGATGGGATCGCTCGCCGCCGGCATGATCGGCGTCGACCGCAAGCTCGATCTGTTCAGGGTGCTGAACGCGATGGCACCGGGCGCAACAGTGTCGGCTGGCGACAAGGTCAAGATCGTCACCGACAGGTAGTGGGTCAGGCGGGCAGGAACGCCGAGTTCTGCCGCACCAGCGCGGATTTCAACTTCTCCATCGCCCGAGTCTCGATCTGGCGCACCCGTTCCTTGGAGATGCCAAGCGAGGTGCCGAGCTGCTCGAGCGTAGCACCTTCTTCCGTCAGCCGGCGTTCCTCGATGATCTGGAGCTCGCGTGCGTTGAGAACGCCGAGCGCGTCATGCAGCCAGCCCGAACGCCGCTCGATGTCGATCGCTTCGCCGACGAGTTCGTCGGGCAAGGGATCGTCGGACACCAGCAAGTCCATCCGTTCTCCGGAATCGCCGTCATCGCTGAGCGGTGCGTTGAGCGAGGTGTCGGGCACGGACAGGCGCATGTCCATCATCGCGACATCGGCTTCCGACACGCCAAGCGCCACCGAGATTTCCTGATATGCCGACGTGTTGCCGAGCGGGCCGCCGCCTTGAGCGAGGCGGGCGCGCATGCGGCGCAGATTGAAGAACAGCGACTTCTGCGCCGAACTGGTGCCGCCCCTGACGATCGACCAGTTGCGCAGGATGTAGTCCTGCATCGATGCCCGGATCCACCAGGTGGCGTAGGTCGAAAAGCGCACTTCGCGCTGCGGGTCGAAACGGGCCGCGGCTTCCAGCAGGCCGACATGCCCTTCCTGGATGAGGTCGCCTATCGGCAGGCCGTAGCGTCTGAACTTGACCGCCATGGCGATGACCAGGCGCATATGCGCCGTGGTGATGCGGTTGAGCGCGTCCTGGTCGTGCTGTTCTTTCCAGCGGATCGCCAGTTCGAGTTCTTCGCCGCGTTCGAGATAAGGTGCGCGCGACGCTGCCCTCAGCATCATCTGCTCGCCAGCCAAGCCTGCCCGGTCCATATACATGCTTCGCCCCTGTCTCGTGAGCAAGCCGGACGCGCTCAGCGGCGCTGCCCCGCAAGGCTATCAACGCGGCATTCTGGCGAATGTTCCCCGGACTGGGCTTGCCCTCTTTTCGTAGATTCAATTTCTAGTATGATCCCATAGTTGAAATTTCATTCCTTATCTTCAAGGTCCGCTTCTGACAGATTGCACCCAAACACAACGCGCCCGGCCCTTTGGCCGGCTCAAATTCGGGATCACATCAAATGAACTGGTTGAAATCGCTGGCCGTTGCCGCAACGCTCCAGATCGCAGCCGTGGGCGCTGGCCATGCCGGCGAGAACCTTAATCAGATCAAGGCTGCCGGCGTGTTCAAGATTGGCACCGAAGGCACCTATGCGCCCTTCACCTATCACGACGCCTCGGGCGCGCTGGTCGGCTTCGACGTCGAGATCGGCCGCGAGGTCGCCAAGCGCCTCGGCGTCAAGGCCGAGTTCCTCGAAGGCAAGTGGGACGGCCTGATCGCCGGCATCGACGCCAAACGCTATGACGCTGTCATCAACCAGGTCGGCATCACCGAGGCGCGTAAGGCGAAATACGACTTCTCCGAGCCCTACATCGCTTCGAAGGCGGTTCTGATCGTCAGCGGCAAGAACGCAGACATCAAGGGTTTCGCGGATCTCAAGGGCAAGAAGTCGGCCCAGTCGCTGACCAGCAATTTCGGCAAGATCGCCGAGGCCAACGGCGCTGAACTCGTCGGCACCGACGGCTTCGACCAGTCGATCCAGCTGGTGCTGAACGGCCGCGCCGACGCCACCATCAACGACTCCCTGTCTTTCTTCGACTTCAAGAAGCACAAGCCCGATGCCGACGTGAAGATCGTCGCAGAAGAGGCCAAGGCCGATTTCTCCGGCATCATCGTGCGCAAGGGCGAGCCCGAGCTCGTCGAGGCGATCAACAAGGCGCTGGCGGAGATCAAGGCCGACGGCACCTACAAGAAGATTTCCGAGGCCTATTTCGGCGCCGATGTCTCGCAGTAACCAGATCGTTTGCCAGGCGGCGGGCGACCCGGCCGCCGCCTGAAAGGCGCTCATTTTTCCACCTTTCATTTTTCCCATGAACTTGCCCGGAAAATCTGCGATTTTCCGGGCAAGTTTGTTATGGGAGGGAGCATTCATCTTGCCAAATTGGCTGCAATTGATGCTGGAGTCGCTCGGGCCCCTGTTGTGGGCAGCGCTCGTCTTCACCGCGCCGCTGACACTTCTCTCCTTCGCCTTCGGCCTGACTGTCGGGCTGGGTGCAGCGCTCGCCCGCCTGTTTGGCCCGTGGTGGCTGTCGGCGATCGTGCGCTTCTATGTCTGGATCATTCGTGGCACGCCGCTTCTGGTGCAGCTGTTCTTGATCTTCTACGGCCTGCCAAGCGTCGGCATCGTGCTCGACGCCTTCCCCGCCGCGCTGATCGGCTTCACCCTCAATGTCGGCGCCTATTCCTCGGAGATCATCCGCGCAGCCATCAGCTCGGTGGCCAAGGGGCAATGGGAAGCGGCCTATTCGATCGGCATGAGATGGTCGCAGGCGATGCGCCGGACCATCCTGCCGCAAGCGGCACGCGTAGCGGTGCCGCCGCTGTCCAATACCTTCATCTCGCTGGTCAAGGACACCTCGCTTGCCGCCGCCATCACCGTACCGGAGATGTTTCAGGCAGCCCAGCGCATCGTCGCCACGACCTATGAGCCGCTGATCCTGTATGTCGAGGCCGCCATACTCTATCTGGCGATGAGCTCGGTGCTGTCGTCGCTGCAGGTCAGGCTCGAAAAGCGCCTCAACCGCTATGGCGGCTTCCTGGAGGCGCGGACATGATCGGGCTTTCCCACATCATCAAGCGCTTTGGCGACAACGAGGTTCTGAAGGACGTTTCGGTCGACATCAGGGAAGGCAGCGTGACCGCCCTTGTCGGTCCCTCGGGCGGCGGCAAGAGCACGCTTTTGCGCTGCATCAACCTGCTGGAGATCCCGACGTCGGGCACAGTGCGCATCGGCGACGACACGCTTGAGTTCAGCCCGGACATCAAGGTTCCAACCAAAGCGATCCAGCAGCTGCGTCGCCAGACCGGCATGGTGTTCCAGAATTTCCAGCTGTTTCCGCATCGAACGGCGATTGAAAACGTCATGGAAGGCCTGGTCACCGTGCTGAAGTGGCCGGAGGCCAAGGCACGGAAGCGTGCGCTGGCTCTGCTCGAAAAGGTCGGCATGGCGCACAAGGTCGACGCCTGGCCGGCGACGCTGTCAGGCGGCCAACAGCAGCGCGTGGCGATTGCACGCGCGCTGGCGCCGCAGCCCAAAGTGCTTTTGTGCGACGAGCCAACGTCGGCGCTCGACCCCGAACTCGCACAGGAAGTGGTCGACGTGCTCGGCCAGCTCGCGCGCGAGGGCACAACCATGGTGATCGCCACGCACGATCTGCGCCTGGCGTCCAAGATAGCCCATGAGGTGGTTTTCCTCGAGGCAGGCATGGTCGTCGAAAAAGGCCCGGCGAGCGAGGTCTTCGGAAACCCGACCCATCAGCGCACCAAGCGCTTCATCGCGACCATCACGCATCAACATGGGCAAGGTGGCGAGGGGTAGGAAACGCCTGGGCCGCACCTCGCCTGCCAACACCTTCTCCCCGCTTTATGCGGGGAGAAGAAACCCGCTCACTCATGTCTTCATCGTTCTGGACTGTCACGATGTCCGACCATCACGGCATGGATCCCCGGGACTTCGCGCGTCGCTTCGCTCCTGCTCCGCCCGAGGATGACGAAGGAATTGAGGCTCGCTGCCAATCGCCCACGTCAGAGATTGGCAAGAAGCGTCAATGTCCCGCCAGTCGTCAGGAGTTTTCTGCCAAGCGCTAATCTTGGAGATTAGCAGCAAGCCAACATCCCTTCGTCATCCTCGGGCAAGCAGGAGCGAAGCGAACTGCGCAGACCCGGGGATCCATGCCGTAATCGAGCAACTGTGATGAGGATCCAGACGTGCCTGCATCTCATCCAGGCACAAGCTGCAGCATGAACGAAACATTGTGATTTGGGAAATGCGTCACGTCTATGCGGATGCACAGCGCTTTACTCGACAAACAAAAAACCCGGCCAATGACCGGGTTTTTCGTAATCTCAGTGGAGAGCCAGATCAGGCTGCTACTTCCTGCTCTGCTTCGGCTTCCTCATTGTCGGCCTTGGCGCCGCGCTTCGGACCCTTGTTGAGGTTGGTCTCGATGAGACGAACGGCCTCGGTCTCCGACAAGCGGTTGACGGCTGCCAACTCGCGCGCCATGCGATCGAGCGCTGCTTCATAAAGCTGGCGCTCGGAATAGGACTGCTCCGGCTGATTGTCGGCGCGGTAGAGGTCGCGCACGACTTCCGCAATCGAGATCAGGTCGCCGGAATTGATCTTCGCATCATATTCCTGCGCGCGGCGCGACCACATGGTGCGCTTGACGCGGGCGCGGCCCTGCACGACCTTCAACGCACGCTCGACATAGTCGGTCTCGGAAAGCTTGCGCATGCCAATGGTGGTCGCCTTGGCGACCGGCACCTTGAGGCGCATCTTGTCCTTCTGGAAGTCGATCACGAACAGCTCAAGCTTGTGTCCCGCCACTTCCTGCTCGTCGATGGATATGATCTGGCCGACCCCATGCGCCGGGTAGACGATAAACTCACCGGTCTTGAAACCGTGACGCCCTGCGGATTTCTTCTGCGGGATGGAAGTTGCCATACGCCCTGAACTCCTTCTTGTGACACCGGCCCGCCGAGGCCAGTTAATCGGGATAGTCGCAAAACGCGACCTTGTGCCGCACGACGTTCGACCCCCCAGCCGGAGAGCTTGGACCGGTAAACCGCTAAAGCAGCGGCCTCCGGGCCCAGATTACTCTGGTCCGAATTGGGGTTGTCACCTTTCAGTGATTTAGGCTTCGCGCCATAGATCGACGTTGTGTCATCGGCATGTTGATCTAGCCCTAACACAAAAAGTCGGAAGAATCAAGATTTTGGTGGATACGCGAAGATGTTGCCGCGTCAAGAGTCGAGCGCGGCACTCAATCGTACGATCTACCGCCTTTGGCGCCTGTACCATTCCGACTGAATCGCAATGCGGCTCTATATTCCTGCTGGAGCATGATCTTTTCCGAAAACCGGTTCCCACCTTTGGGGATCATGCTCCGGGGCGGTGCAGGTCTCAGTTGCCTTCGCCAGGCTCCGGCGAAAAGAACTTCTCGAACTTGCCTTCGATGCCATCAAATTCCTTGGCGTCGGCAGGCGCATCCTTCTTGGCCGTGATATTGGGCCATTTGTCGGCATATTCGGTGTTGATCTGCAGCCATTTGTCGAGGCCCGGCTCGGTGTCGGGCTTGATCGCGTCGGCCGGGCATTCCGGCTCGCACACGCCGCAGTCGATGCACTCGTCGGGATGAATGACGAGCATATTTTCGCCTTCATAGAAGCAGTCGACCGGACAAACCTCGATGCAATCCATGTATTTGCATTTGATGCAGTTGTCGGTGACGACATAGGTCATGGCAGGCTCCGGGACTTCCCGTATTTTTGTATCTTTGTCGGTGAGGTAGCCCCTTTAAAGACCTGTTGCAAGGGCGGCCATTCCGCGCAGAAGGCAGTTGGCGGAACGTAATTCTCAACTTGATCGCTGCGGCTCCAAAGCCTTTGCGTCACTCATCGCGAAGACGGTCGGTGGCGCGCCGTTCTTTTTTTGTCGGACGGCCGCTTCCAGCCTCGCGCAGCGGTGGCCGGGCGTCGGGCGGTGCCTGGTCCTTGGGCGTGGGAACAGGCGATATATCCTCGTAGAGCTTGCGCGCTTCTTCGGCCGGCCCGCGCCGCTCGCCCGGCAGCAGCACCTTGTAGATCAGGATGCGGCGGTCGAGCGTGATGGTCAGGACATCGCCTGTCTTGATGATGTCGGAGGCCTGGCCAAGCTTCTGGCCGTTGCTCCTGACCCCGCCTGACTGGGCGAGCTTGGCGCCCAGCGAGCGCGACTTGACCGCGCGCGAAAAGAACAGCCACTTGTCGATGCGCTGTCTTCCCTCGCCGGCCAAGGCGTTTACTTCTTGAGCTGGTCGCGCAGCGCGGCGAGCTTGGCGAAGGGCGAATCGGGATCGATGCGCACCGGACGCTCTTCGCGCGGCTTTGGCTGGAAGGCAGGCTTGCCCTTGAAGCCGCCGCGATCACCGCCATGCTTTTCGCCCTGCGGACGCTCGCCACGGCCACGGCTTTCGGGACGACCGCCCTCGCCCTGCGGCTTGCCACCGGGCTTGCGATCAAAGCGCGGACGGCCGTTTTCACGACCGCCTTCGCCACCTTCACGGCTGCGATTGGCTTCGCCCTGACGAACGGCGGGAGCGCCAGGGGCACCCGCGGCACGCGGCTCACGCTGGCCGCCACGCGGACGGTTGTCCTGGCGATGACGCGGACGCTGTTCGAAGCGGCCCTGGCGCCACAGCAAGATCGGCTTGGGCTCTTCCGCAGCCTCGGAAGCTTCTGCTGCTGCGGCTTCCACCGGAGCTGCTTCGGCAGCGGGAGCTTCAGCGACAACCGTTGCCACTTCCGGCTTGGACGCAGCTTCAGGCTCGGCCTCGACGACCGCCTCGGCTGCAACTTCGGCCGCAGGTTCGACCTGCTCGGCAATCGCCTCTGGTGCCTGCTCGGCCTGTTCGATCTCGGACGCCTGTTCGGCGTTGTCGGCAGGCGCCTGCTCAGGGGTTTCGGCCGTCTCGACGGAGGGTTCGGCGGATGCCTCTTCGCTGCTGGCAGCGGCTGCGGCCGCCTTTGCAGCAAGTGCTCGAGCTACGGCTTCGCGGGCGATGGTGTCGATCGTTTCGAGCTTTTCCTTGACCTCGACGGCGGGCTTCGGTTCGGCGCGATAGCCAAGGCCCTTGAGGATCTCTTCCATGTCGTCGCCAGTGGCGCCGAGGATCGACATCATCTGCGGCGTGACGATAAACGAGCTGCCGTCATAGGCACCGTCGGGACGCGCGCCCGTGCCCTGCTTCCAGGCAAGTGCCGGGCGGATGAGGTCGGCAAGACGCTCCAGGATGTCGACGCGCACGGCACGACGGCCGAGATTGCGGAAGCCGGCGAGCTTGTAGAAGGTCTTGTCGAAGGTCGGGTCGATGACGACGGAGGTGCGGCCAGCGGCAAGCGCGTGCACGACATCGCCAAAGCCCGGCTTGTCCTTGCCGTCGTTCTTGATTGCCCACAGCAGTGTCACCAAGCCTGCCGGAGCCGGTTTGATCAGCGCGGGCACGAAGACATGATAGGCGCCGAAGCGCACGCCGAGCCGGCGCAGGGCCGCACGGCCTTCCTGGTCGAGCGACTTCACCTCCTCGGTGATGTCGCGGCGGTTGAGCAGGCCGAAATTCTCGACCAGCTGGAAAGCGATGCCTCGGCCGATGCCGGAAAGCTGCTCGGCGGCCTTGAGATCGACCAGCGGCTTGAGCAGCGACTCGACCTGGAAATTGACAAAACGTTCGGCACGCGCCGCGACCTTGTCGCGGGCCGGCCCCGTCAGCTGCTCGTCGGCGAGCAGGATAACACGCGGCTTGAGCGCGTCTTCGCCTTCGACCAGCGTGCCGATCGGCGCGCCGATCCAGCGCAGCACGCCGTCGGAGCCAAGTGCGATGTCGCCATTGGGCGACGCCGAAAAACGCTCGGCGCGCGAATCGAATTCGGTGGCGAGCGCCTTTTGGGCTGCCGTGCGCACTGCCTTGGCGTCTTCTCCGCCAGCACTCTGGTCGGCGGTGAAACGGAACCCTTGCAGTTCACCGACATGGTGGCCCTCGACGAGGACGGTTCCGGACGGGCTGATTTCGGCTTCAAGCATGGTGTTTTCTCTAAGGCGGCGCATGAGGACGGAAGTCCTGCGGTCTACAAAGCGTTTCGTCAACCGCTCATGCAGCGCATCCGACAATCTGTCTTCGATGTCGCGCGTTTTTTCTTGCCAGTGTGCCTGATCGGCAAGCCAGCCAGGGCGATTTGAGACAAAAGTCCAGGTTCTGATCTGGGCGATCCGGTGTGAAAGCGTGTCGATGTCGCCTTCGGTGGAATCGGCGCGGCGTACCTGCTCGGCCATGTAATTCTCGTCGACGTGACCGCGCCGGGCGAGATCGTCATACATCGAGGCGATGAGGTCGGCGTGCTGGGCGGGCGCAATCCGGCGATAATCCGGCAGCGCGCAGGCTTCCCACAACAGGGCAACCCGCTCGCGATTGGTGGCAAGCGAGCGGATGTTTTCGTCGCGCGAAAGATGTTCGAGTGCCTGGGCATCGACCGCCGGCAGCGCACGCGTCAGGCCCTCGACGGGCGCCACGGTGTCGAGCGAGCGCTTGAGCGCATCGAGGCTGGCGAAGTCGAAGGAAGCGGTGCGCCACTGCAGCACCTTCACCGGCTCGAAATCATGCCCCTCGATCTTTTCGATCAGCTCCTCGTCGAACGGGTCGACCTGGCCGGTGACGCCGAAGGTACCATCGCGCAGATGGCGGCCGGCGCGGCCGGCGATCTGGCCAAGCTCGGCGGCGGTCAGCTGGCGATACTGGTAGCCGTCGAACTTCCGGTTCTGGGCAAAGGCAACATGGTCGACGTCGAGATTGAGCCCCATGCCGATGGCGTCGGTGGCGATCAGATAGTCGACGTCGCCCGATTGGTAGAGTTCGACCTGGGCATTGCGGGTGCGCGGGCTGAGCGCGCCGAGCACCACCGCAGCACCGCCCTGCTGGCGCCTTATCAGCTCGGCGATGCCGTAGACCTCATCGGCGGAGAAAGCCACGATGGCCGAACGGCGCGGCAGACGCGTCAGCTTCTTCGAGCCGGCATAAGCGAGATGCGACAGGCGTGGTCGGGTGACCACCGAAACGCCCTTCAACAGGCGCTGCAGGATGCCGTGCATGGTTGCGGCGCCAAGCAGCAGCGTTTCCTGCCGGCCGCGCAGATGCAGGATGCGGTCGGTGAAGATATGGCCGCGCTCGAGATCGCCGGCGAGCTGCACCTCGTCGATGGCGACAAAGGCGGCGTCGGTCTGGCGCGGCATCGCTTCGACGGTGCAGACGGAATATTTCGCGCCCGCCGGCAGGATCTTCTCCTCGCCGGTGACCAGCGCCACCTTGTGGGCGCCGACCTTTTCGCAAACCCTGCCATAGACCTCGCGCGCGAGCAGCCTGAGCGGCAGGCCGATGATGCCACTTTCGTGTGCCACCATGCGCTCGATGGCGAGATGGGTCTTGCCGGTATTGGTCGGACCCAGAACCGCTGTGACATCGCGGCCTGACAGGATCAGCGGGTCGTTTGGCTTGGAGTGGACATTCATTCTAAGAAACCGCCCTCGGCGCCGGTCCAAACCGGCGTTGCGCCGCCTGTCGCGACGACTGGACACATAGGGATTTGTAGGCCGAAGCGAAAGCGGAATGTTCCAGATTTAAGAGTTGGAACGAGTCTGGAACGAATCAGCGACGAATCACTGACTCCGGCTGATTCAGGTTTTGTTCACCCCAACATATTGATTTCGGACCGGCAAGCCGCACCACATGCAGATTCTCTAAAGTGGCCCGTTTCATGCTTTAGCGCGTTGCCGTTAACTTTTGCCGGCAAAGCGCCGGAACGCTTCGGCTACCTCAGCGCAAAATAATGATTTTGTTGATCTTTCCTACCGGCGGGTTAACCGAATGGGTGGCACCGACGGAGATTTGGTTAAGATTTGAACCAAATGCGGAACGAACAGGCTACGAATCACTGATAGGATAAGTTTCCTGATTTGTTCACCGCTAGATGTTGTGCCCGAGCCCACATCTCCACCGATTGTCCACTTACCATGCACAGGCTTATGCACAGCCGGCCGCTGGCGCATTAACCTTTACGTGCCATACCGGCACAGCGATAGCTCAGCCAAAATATCTGTGATTGCATTCCCTTGGGGGAGGCACACCCGTTGCGCGCGGCGCCGAGCCATGTCTCCATCCGCACGTTGAGTCTGCGCGGCGGGGGTTGCCCAGGCGGGGCCCTCGGAAAATGCGGCGCACCACGCAGGCGCGCATTGGAGGGAATATCGTGACCAAACGTCTATTGGCCGAGTTTCTCGGCACATTCTGGCTCGTTTTCGGCGGTTGCGGCAGTGCCGTGCTTGCTGCCGCCTTTCCCGAACTTGGTATCGGCTTTGCCGGTGTAGCACTGGCATTCGGCCTCACTGTCCTGACCATGGCTTACGCGGTCGGCGGCATCTCCGGTGGTCACTTCAACCCGGCGGTCTCGGTCGGGTTGATGGTGGCCGGGCGCTTTGAAGCCAAGAACCTGATGCCATATGTCATCGCCCAGCTGGTCGGTGCGATCCTCGCATCGACGCTGCTTTACCTCATTGTCAGCGGCAAGGCTGACTTTGCCGGCATCGGCGGCTTCGCAACCAATGGCTACGGCGATGCTTCGCCCGGCAAGTTCGGCCTCACCTCGGCACTGATCATCGAGATCGTACTGACCTTCCTGTTCCTGATGATCATCCTGGGCTCGACCCATGGCCGCGTGCCTGTTGGCTTCGCGCCCCTGGCCATCGGCCTCGCTCTGACCCTGATCCACCTGATCTCGATCCCGGTGACCAACACCTCGGTCAATCCGGCCCGCTCGACCGGCCCGGCGCTGTTTGTCGGCGGTGTCGCTTTGCAGCAGCTGTGGCTGTTTTGGGTCGCACCAATTGTCGGCGCGGCACTTGCCGGAATCGTCCACAAGACGATGTTCGAAAAGGACTGAGCCTTCCCGACATCAGACGTGGAAACGGCGCCTTGCGGCGCCGTTTTCTATTTGGGGGTCGGCAGCCGTTAGCTACCCAGCGAAATACTGCCCGCCATTTGCGGTCAGCGTGGCACCGGTGATGAAGCCCGACTCCTCGGATGCCAGGAACACCACGCAGCGCGCGATCTCCTCCGGCTCGCCGAGCCGGCCGACCGGGATCTGGGCGATGATCGCCTCGCGCACCTTTTCCGGCACGGCCATGACCATGTCGGTGCCGATATAGCCGGGGCAGATGACGTTGACGGTGATGCCCGCGCGCGCGCCCTCCTGGGCAAGCGCCTTGGTGAAGCCGATATCACCGGCCTTGGACGCCGAATAATTGACCTGGCCGGCCTGGCCTTTCTGGCCGTTGATCGAGGAGATGGTGACGACGCGGCCGAACTTGCGGTCGCGCATCCCGCTCCACAGCGGGTGGGTCATGTTGAAGACACCGTGCAGATTGGTGTCGATGACCTCCTTCCACTGTTCGCGCGTCATCTTGTGGAACATCGAGTCGCGGGTGATGCCGGCATTGTTGACCAGTACCGCAACCGGGCCGAGGTCGGCCTCGACCTGCTTGATGCCGGCTTCGCAGGCGTCGTAGTCGGCGACCGACCATTTGTAGACCGGGATGCCCGTCTCGGCCTTGAACTTCTGCGCCGCTTCGTCGTTGCCGGCATAGTTGGCGGCAACCGAATAGCCTGCGTTCTTCAGCGCGATCGAAATCGCAGCACCAATGCCGCGTGATCCGCCGGTGACGAGTGCAACCTTGCTCATGCGTTTCCCCTTTTCTGCTGCTTGATGGATTGCCCTTGCGACAGGCTTTTAGTGACAAAAAGGGCGGCACATTGGCCGCCCTTTTTTCTTTTCGATTTACATCGCCTCGACACACATCGCGACGCCCATGCCGCCGCCGATGCATAGGGTCGCGAGACCCTTTTTGGCGCTGCGTCGGCGCATCTCGTAGACCAGCGTGTTAAAGACACGCGCGCCCGAAGCGCCGACCGGATGGCCAATGGCAATCGCCCCGCCATTGACGTTGACGATCGAAGGATCCCAGCCCATGTCCTTGTTGACCGCGCAAGCTTGTGCGGCGAATGCCTCGTTGGCCTCGACGAGATCGAGATCGCCGACCGACCAGCCGGCCTTTTCGAGCGCCTTGCGCGAAGCCGGGATCGGGCCGGTGCCCATGATCTGAGGATCAACACCCGCAGTCGCCCACGAAACGATGCGCACGAGCGGGGTGAGGCCACGGCGCACGGCCTCGGCTTCGGTCATCAAAACGACAGCGGCAGCGCCGTCATTGATGCCCGACGCGTTGCCTGCGGTGACTGTGCCTTCCTTGTCGAAGGCCGGCTTCAGCTTGGCGAGCGAGTCGAGGGTTGCGCCATGGCGGATATATTCGTCCTGGTCGACGATGGTGTCGCCCTTGCGCCCCTTGATGGTGACGGACACGATTTCGTCAGCGAAGCGGCCGGCCTTCTGCGCGGCCTCGGCCTTGTTTTGCGAGGCGACAGCGAACTGGTCCTGCTCGTCGCGGGTCAGCTGCCACTGGCGCGCGACGTTCTCTGCGGTGTTGCCCATGTGGTAGCCGTAAAAGGCGTCGGTCAGGCCGTCCTTGATCATCGTGTCGATCATCTTGAAGTCGCCCATCTTCACGCCACCGCGCAGATGCTGGCAGTGCGGGGCCATAGACATCGATTCCTGGCCGCCGGCGACGATGATCTTGGCGTCGCCCATGGCGATCTGCTGCATGCCAATGGCGATGGTGCGCAGGCCCGAGCCGCAAAGCTGGTTGAGACCCCAGGCGGTCGCCTCCTGCGGAACGCCGGCGGCCATCGCGGCTTGGCGGGCCGGGTTCTGTCCGGCACCGGCGGTAAGGATCTGGCCGAGGATGACCTCGTCGACTTCCTTGGGATCGACGCCGGCGCGGGCCAACACTTCGCGGACGGCGATGGCGCCCAGTTCATGTGCCGGCGTGTTGGCGAAGGCGCCATTGAAAGAGCCGACCGGCGTGCGGGCGGCGCTGGCGACGACGATGGAGGACGAGGCGGACATGTTTCTCTCCAGACTTCGTGAGACGAATGTTTGTTGCGCGTCGAAGACGTTGGCGCTCATGACTTTTCTTGCCCGTTCCAGGACCCGAGTCAAACCGGAAAATCGCCTGATGGCCGATGCTGCAGCCGCAGTGCAGCAATGCTGCGCAGCATTTTTTTGCCGGCGCTGGGCCGGCTTGCCTTCTTGCAGTGCACAAACCGCTTGGATTTGCGATTGCTTTGCGCTTATCTTCGTGACTGGCGAAATGTTACCGGCTGCTTACATGGCATTCCGGTCTTCCGGGGGAGGATGCTGATGGCTGCTAAAGACACGCCGATCGTAATCAAGAAATACGCCAACCGCCGGCTCTACAATACCGGCACGAGTACTTACGTCACGCTCGAGGACCTGGCCGAGATGGTCAAGAAGGGCGAAGAGTTTACCGTGCAGGATGCCAAGACCGGCGAAGACATCACCCATCCGGTGCTCACCCAGATCATCTTCGAACTGGAGAACAAGGACGGCCAGAACATGCTGCCGATCCCGTTCCTCAGGCAGCTGATCTCGTATTATGGCGACCAGATGCAGATGGTTGTGCCGAGCTTCCTCGAACAGTCGATGCTCGCCTTCTCCAAAGAGCACGAGCGCTTCCGCGAGCAGATGAAGTCGGCCTTCGGCAAGGCGCCGATCGACGTGATGAAGGGTGCCGCGCCGATGAAGGCGCTGGAGGAACAGACGCGGCGCAACATGGAGATGTTCCAAAACGCGATGCGCATGTTCACCCCCTTCCCGATGCCTGGCGCGGGTGCAACACCCGCCGAGCCGGCCAAAAACGACGCTCCGGAGAAGCCGAGCGAGCTCAAGGAGCTCAAGGAGCAGCTTGCTGCAATGCAGCGGAAGATTGATTCTATGGGGTAAGACGCGGTCGGCCGCAGGCCGACGGAAAGCCAATTGCTTGGCTTTCCGAGCGTCGAACGCCCGGAGCGACAGCGAAGGGCCGGAGAGCCTCTCCAAATCCCGGAGTGAACCGAGAGTTCAAAGGCTGTAGGCACAGCCCCTCTCCCACCCATTCAGGTAAGGCAGTTTCAACCGGATGCAGGGTTTTGCCCGGCATCCCAAGCGTGTTTGCTATGCACGCGACAACAGGAGAACCAACATGACCGAACTGACGCTGGCCAAGGCCAACACCATCATCGCCACAGCGCTTGAGCTAGGCGCGGAAAAGAACTTCAAGCCGCTCGGCGTCGCCGTGCTTGACGCGGGCGGCCATCTGCTTGCTTTCCAGCGCCAGGACGGCTCGCCCTTCATCCGTGCCGAAGTCGCCTCCGGCAAGGCCTATGGCGCACTTGCCGTCGGCTCCAGCTCGCGCGCACTTGGCGTTGCCGCCGTCGAGCGTCCGCATTTCTTCCAGGGACTTTCAGCTGTATCGGGCGGCAAGATCGTGCCGGTGGCAGGTGGCGTGCTGGTTCGCAACAAGAATGGCGACGTGCTCGGCGCGGTCGGCATTTCGGGCGATACGTCTGATAATGACGAGTTGGCTGCCATGGCCGGCATTGAAGCGGCCGGCTTCGTCGCGAAGGTCTGATCTATTGCGCATCCGGTGGATGCGCTGACCTACTCGCGGTCGAAGGTGACATCGCGGCTGGCGGACCGGAGCGAAACCGAAAAGCCAGCCAGAACGTCGATCAGAGCCACGACCATCAGCGTGAAGAAAACCGAGTGCGCGGCCCCGCGCACCAAAAGGAATTCGACCAGGAAAGCAACGAAGACGAAGGTCGACAACAGATGATCGACCACGGACGCGCTGCTTGTGCGCGTCGACTTCACGATTTCCACGAAGAGCAGGAGCAAGGCGACGACGATCAACAGGTCGCCGAGCGTCAGTGTGAAGACGCCACCCGACATCATGTTGAGCGACAGGATCTCGCTCGCCCAAGGATCGCCGCCCACACCGCTGCCGAACAGGCCGGCAAGACCGATATTGAACAGGACGAAGGGGATGATCAGAAGGGGAATGCCCGCGAGCATGGACCAGTCTCCGCGTTGCGCCGGCATCTTCTAGAATCCCCTGATGCCCAGGCGTCAAGAGATTTCAAAACCACCTAACACGCAAAAAGAAAGGACCGGCTGGCCGGTCCTTTCTCAATACGCTTGCTGAGGAAAAGCTGCTTAGCTTTCCTTCGGCGTCAGAACCTGGCGACCGCGGTACATGCCGGTCTTCAGGTCGATGTGGTGCGGGCGGCGCATTTCGCCGGAATTCTTGTCCTCGACATAGGTCGGGGCCTTGAGCGCGTCTGCCGAGCGGCGCATGCCGCGCTTGGACGGGGAGGTTTTTCGTTTTGGAACAGCCATGGATATACTCCACCAATCGGTCAAATGACCCTGTCCGCCCTCGTGAAAGGGCCGCGTTCAGGGCCGGAAACTGAGAAAGTTGGCGAGCCTATACACGGCGAAAGTCGGCTTGACCAGCCCGAAGCGACTCTTTTTTCGGTCGCAGCGGTGTCAATCTAGTCCAGGCACTGGACATAAGCACCGGCCTTGGCGGCCCGGCGCTCGATGACCGACGCAAGCCGCTTGAGACCAGCCCCCGGCTTGGCTGGATTGCGCGTCGCCGGGTTGGGCAAGGTGACAGCCAAAAGCGCTGCCTGGCGCCGCGAAAGCTGGCTCGCCGGCTTGCCGAAATAGTGCTGGGAGGCCGCCTCGATGCCGTAGATGTTGGGGCCCCATTCGGCAATGTTGAGATAGATTTCCATGATGCGCCGCTTCGGCGTCAGCGCATCGAAATACACAGCCAGCGGCAGCTCGACCACCTTGCGCAGGAAAGAGCGGCCATTCCACAGATAGAGGTTCTTCACCGTCTGCATCGGAATGGTGGAGGCGCCACGGGTCGCCTCGCCTTCGAGCGCATCGTTGATGACGCCCCTCAACTCGCCGAGGTCGATTCCCTTGTGGAAGCAGAACTGCCCATCCTCGGACATGATGACGGAGTGCGCCATGACCGGGGCGATATCGTCCAGCGGCACCCATTGCCGGTCATAACCCTGCAAGGTGATCAGGTCCTTGATCATCAGCGTCGAGATCGGACGAACGAAGGGCGGCAGATACAAGATGGTGAGCACGACCGGCAGCGCTGCCATGGTCGCGGCAATCAGGGCGCCGAGCCGCACCCAGCGACGCAGGCTTCCACGCGAGGAGAACCCGCGTCTTGCTCCCATCTCCAGCCTTTCGGTTTCCGGCTCTATGATCGGTTCGGCCAACCCGTCCGCCCTTGTCTGTCAGCCTTTCGGCATAAAGGCGCTTGGCTTCTTGCGCAACGTCTGACTGTCGGCTACCGCTCGCCGCCATGACGATCGACAGCGATATCATGTTCGAAACCGCCCTTCGCATGCGCGCGGATGCCGTAGAGGCCGAGCTCAGGCAATTGCTCGGCGAGCGCATCCTGCCCGGCGAGATCACCCGTCCGGAGCACCTGATGGCGGCGATGCGCCATGGCGCGCTCAATGGCGGCAAAAGGCTCAGGCCATTTCTGGTGCTGGAGAGCGCGGCATTGTTTGACGCCGACGGCGAAGCAGCGCTTCGCGTCGCCACCGCACTCGAATGCGTGCACTGCTATTCGCTGATCCATGACGACCTGCCGGCAATGGACGACGACGACCTGCGCCGTGGCCAGCCTACTGTGCACAAGGCCTTCGACGAGGCGACAGCGATCCTGGCCGGCGACGGGCTTTTGACCCACGCCTTCGACATCATTGCCGACGAGGCAACCCCGCTGCCTGCGGACCGCAGGGCAGCGCTGGTGCTTGCCCTGGCACGTGCTGCCGGCCCCGGCGGCATGGTCGGCGGACAGGCGCTCGACCTCGACGCCGAACGCAACAAGCCTGACGAGGCGGGCATCATCCGCCTGCAGGCGATGAAGACCGGCGCGCTGATCCGCTTCGCCTGCGAGGCCGGGGCGATGCTGGCAGGTGCTTCCACTGATGACCGCGAAAGGCTGGCCGAGTTCGGCTCGGCGATCGGCCTTGCCTTCCAGCTCGCCGACGACCTGCTCGACCTCACCGCCGACGCCGAGACGATGGGCAAGGCGACCGGCAAGGACGCCGCCGCCGGCAAGGCGACGCTGGTTTCGCTGCATGGCGCCGACTGGGCTCGTGCCCAGCTCGCCGGCCTGGTCGCCCAGGCACATGACCTGCTCGAACCCTTCGGCGCGCGCGCGATCATGCTCAAGGCGGCCGCCAGTTTTGTTGCCGAGCGCAACAGCTGACCCGGTTGAGAATCGGCGGACCCACATGGCCCCAGACCTGGCAATATCTGCGGGTCAGAAACTCTTAATGTTAATGGTGTCTATTCCGGCTCTGTAAAATTGTGCGTATGTGTTGGGGTTGCGCATGCCGGAGCACTCGTCCTTCATCCGTTCGATACGGATCAGATATCTGTCTGGTCTGTTGATCTTTGCGCTTACTTCCATGGCCGTGATGGTTGCCTTCAGCCAGGGCAATTCTTACCGGCGTAATGTCGACACCATCGCGTCCGAGCTTTTGTCCTTTGCCCGCGAGCTGCGCAACGCCACCAACTTCGCCGAAACCACGCCCACCGCCTGGCGCCCCGAAACGCAGGAGGCGCTCGCGATTGCGGGCCGCAACCACGCGGCGCGGCTCGAAGCCGGCATCGAGGCCCTGACCAACACGATCGATACCGTGCGCCCGCATTTGTCGGAAAAGTCGCAGCGCGAACTCGACAGCGCCTCGGTCAATGGCGACCTGTTCTGGTCGGCACGTGACATCGCCCGCAACCTGGGTGCACTCGCCACCGCACAGTCGCCTGACGAGTGGAGTTCGCGCGAGATCCGCAACCAGAACGACCTGTTCGCCCAGCCGATGCTGTTGCGCGCCAGTAGCGCGATGGAAAGCGAGCGCCGATACGCCGAGGCGCGCAGCGACCGGCTTTTGATGGCCGCCACCGCCTTGCTCGTGCTGGTGATCGGCGGTGTCGCCGTATGGGTGTTCCGGCCGATGGAAAATGCCATCCGCCGTGCTTTTGCCGAAAGTGCACAATCGCTGTCGAAGGCCGAAGCCGCCGACCGCGCCAAGTCGGAATTCCTCGCCAATATGAGCCACGAGATCCGCACGCCGATGAACGGCGTGCTCGGCATGGCCGAACTCTTGGCGCGAACCGAGCTGACGCCGCGCCAGAAGACTTTTACCGATGTCATCGTGAAGTCGGGCAACGCGCTTTTGACCATCATCAACGACGTGCTCGATTTCTCCAAGATCAATGCAGGCCAGTTGACGCTCGACCCCGCACCCTTCCATCTAGGCGAAGCTGTCGAGGACGTCGCGACCCTGATCTCGGCCCGTGTCGCCGAAAAGAACCTCGAGCTCATTGTGCGTATCGATCCGCGCCTGCCGAGCCATGTCGTTGGCGATGTCGGCCGCTTCCGCCAGATCATCACCAACATGCTCGGCAACGCGGTGAAGTTCACCGAACGCGGCCATGTGCTTGTCGACGTGACGGGCGACATGATCGACGACAACGTGGCCCTCAAGGTCCGCGTCGAAGACACCGGCATCGGCATCCCCGCGGACAAGCTACAGAACGTGTTCGAAAAATTCGCCCAGGTCGACGGCAGCTCGACCCGCCGCCACGAGGGAACCGGCCTTGGGCTTGCCATCGCTGCCCGCCTCGTCGATTTGATGAGCGGCCATATCGGCGTCGAGAGCGAACTCGGCAAGGGCTCGGTGTTCTGGTTCACCGCCATGCTGCCCAAGTATGAAGCGCAGCAGACAAGCGGCATTGTGCCGGTCGACGTCACCGGCGCGCGCGTGCTGGTCATCGACGACAACCCGGTCAACCGCGAAATCCTGCTCGAGCAGCTGAAAAGCTGGGGCTTCGACTGTGCAGCCGCCGAAAGCGGCGCCATCGGCCTCGCCTTCCTCGACCGCGCAGCCCAGCTCGGCGCCACCGTCGACTGCGTCATCCTCGATTACCAGATGCCAGGCATGAACGGCGCCGATGTCGCCAAGGCGATCGCCGCCGACAGCCGCATCTCGTCGATCCCGGTGGTGCTCCTGACCTCGGTCGACCAGGTCGATTTCTCCCGCATGGTGCTGGATTTCGGCATCTCGGCGCATCTGACCAAGCCGGCACGTTCGGCGGTGCTGCTCGGCACGGTCATCGCAGCGGTGCAAAAGGCTCGTTCACAGGCTGGCCGGATTGAATTCGTCCGCGAGCCGGCCCGTCATGCACCAACCGCCTTCACCGTCATCCATGGACCCGCGCAGGCGCCGCTTGCCCATCCCGAGCCAGCGCCTTTGCACGGCAGCGGGCTCGACGTGCTGGTGGCCGAGGACAACGAGGTCAACCAGCTCGTCTTCGGCCAGATCCTCTCCGGGCTTGGCCTCAGCCATCGTATCGCCGGCAATGGACGCACGGCGGTGGAGATGTACCGCACCTTCAAGCCCAAGCTGATCCTGATGGACGTGTCGATGCCGGAGATGAACGGCTATGAGGCGACCCGCGCCATCCGCACTGAGGAAGCAGCCAATGGCAGCCGCACGCCGATCATTGGCGTCACCGCGCACGCACTCAAGGGCGACCGGGAGAAATGCATCGATTCCGGCATGGACGACTATCTGCCCAAGCCGGTATCGCCGGACAAGCTCGGCGCCAAGATAGGCACGTGGTTGAGCGAGAGCGCCGAGCTGGTTCAGTCGGCGTAAAGCTGCCCAAGATACCTATGATGATAGCTATGACTTTCTTATTTCTTGGGGCGTTAGCCTCTCTCGAATACTGATGCTGGGGCTTTTACCTTCCTGACCGCGACCGGATGACGGCAATTTTGCCGCTCCGGCGCGAACAAAAGGAAGTTGAAGATGCTTCGCACCCAGATGCCGGACAGGTTCGTCAGCGCGCGGACAGTCGAAACAGCGCGACACGCGCCGGCAAACGACCACCGCCCGGTCAAAGGCCAGACCGAGCCCTTCATGTTCACCCGCCTGTTTTTCGTCACCGGCCTGCTGCTGGGCGGGCTGGCGCTGGCCACGATGCTTTCAAGCTGACGATGGACGTCCGCGACGTGATTTCGGTCGAGGACGTGATCCTCGACCTCAAGCCCGACGGCAAGGCGCGGCTGCTCAAGGAGCTTGCGCTGCACGCAGCCCGGCGCACGGGCTGCCCGGCTGGCGAGATCGTCTCGGTGCTTTCGGCGCGGGAGAAGCTCGGCTCGACTGGTCTTGGGCAAGGCGTGGCAATACCACATGCCAAGGTGCGCGGACTGCAAACGCCGTTCTGCGCTTTTGCGCGGCTCAAAGCCCCTTGCCCGTTCGAAGCCGTCGACGATCAGGATGTCGATCTTGTCGTGCTGCTGCTGTTGCCAGAGGCCTCGCCGCTCAAGCATCTCAACGTTTTGGCCAAGATCGCCCGTTTCCTGCGTGATCCCGGCAATGTGGCGCGGCTGCGCAAGGCCGAGGATGCAAACAGCATCCATCGCATGCTCACGAGCGATCAACCGCCAGCGAACGTGACAGCTGCCGCCTGAACAGACAATGTTTCAGCGGTTCCTGACGACGATGCAGGAGCCGCCGACACTGTGCAGGCTCTGGCAGATGACAGCCGCCTCGCTGCGATCGTCAGCGCCGATGCGCACGGCATAAATGCCGCGCCGCCCCATCGGCGTGCGGACACGGCTGACGACCGGCTCGTGCGATGAAAGCAGTTTCGGAAAACGCCCTTCGAGGCGCTGCCACTGCTTGATCGCCGCCGAGCGGCGGAAGTTGCCCGCGACCTGAATGCCCCACGGCTTGATGTTGATATTGGCCATCGGCACCGTCGCCGACATGATGACCGGCAGGTTCAGGCAGGCAGCCGCAAACGACATCTTCGGATCGAGCGGCCGGTTGGTGCCGGCATAGGCCTTGTCGGAAAAATTGTCGGCCGGCTCGCCCATGATGTCGAGCACGTAGTCCTCGGTTTCGAGCGGCAGGAAACCGCCCGACGACAGCCAGCGCGACACACGGTTTTCACCGGCATTATAGGCAGCGGCGGCCAGGCCCAAATTGCCGAAGCCGCTCTTCAGCTCGCCGAGATAGCGCGCCGAAGCCGGGATCGCCTGTTCCATGTCGAAGGGATCGGCAAGGCCGCGCATGGCGGCGGTTCCCGGCATGAACTGGGCGATGCCTTCGGCACCCGCCGGGCTCACCGCGTTCGGATCGAAACGGCTTTCCTTCCAGATCAGGCGAGCAAAGAACTCGCTCGGCAGGCCGTGGCGCCTGGCATGGGTATCGATCAGATCGCAGACATGCGCGACATGGGTCTTCTTGGGCGAGCGGGGCGGATCGGCCAGTGCTGGCGCGCACAAAACCGACGAAACGAGGAAAGCCAGCGCCGTCCTCGCCAGGTTCCCCATCTCTATTCGGCTGCCGCCCTGCCGGCGCGCCCGAAGCGCTGTTCGATATAGTCGGCGACCATTTTCTCAAAATCCGCAGCGATGGCCGGCCCGCGCAGCGTGGCTGCCTTCTTGCCGTCGATGAAGACGGGGGCCGTGGGCGTCTCGCCAGTGCCGGGCAAGGAGATGCCGATGTCGGCATGCTTGGATTCGCCTGGGCCGTTGACGATACAGCCCATGACCGCGACCTTCAGCACTTCGACGCCGGGATATTTCTCGCGCCACACCGGCATGTTCTTGCGCAGGCCGTCCTGGATGTTCTGGGCCAGTTCCTGGAACACCGTCGAGGTCGTGCGGCCGCAGCCCGGGCAGGCAGCGACAATCGGCACGAACTGGCGGAAGCCCATGGTCTGGAGCAATTCCTGTGACACCTGGACCTCGCGGGTGCGGTCGCCATTGGGCTCCGGCGTCAGCGAAATGCGGATGGTGTCGCCGATGCCCTGCTGCAAAAGGATGCCCATGGCTGCCGACGAGGCAACGATGCCCTTCGAGCCCATGCCAGCCTCGGTCAAGCCGAGATGCAGCGCATGGTCGGAGCGGGTGGCAAGCATGGTGTAGACGGCGATCAGGTCCTGGACGCCGCTGACCTTGGCCGACAGGATGATCTTTTCGCGCGGCAGGCCGATCTCTTCGGCAAGGTCGGCCGAAATCAGCGCCGACTGCACGATCGCCTCGCGCATCACCTGGTTGGCGGTGAGCGGCGAGCCGTTCTTCTGGTTCTCATCCATCAGCCGGGTCAACAGGTCCTGGTCGAGCGAGCCCCAGTTGACGCCGATGCGCACCGGCTTGTCGTGGCGGATCGCCATCTCGACGATGTCGGCGAACTGCTTGTCCTTCTTTTCCTTGAAGCCGACATTGCCAGGATTGATGCGGTATTTCGCCAGCGCCTCGGCGCAGGCCGGATGATCAGCCAAAAGCTTGTGGCCGATATAGTGGAAATCGCCGACCAGCGGCACATCGACGCCAAGCCGGGCAAGCCGGTCGCGAATATGGGGTACGGCGGCAGCGCTCTCGTCGCGGTCGACGGTGATGCGCACGATCTCGGAGCCGGCGCGATGGAGTGCTGCAACCTGCGCCACCGTCTTGTCGATGTCGGCTGTGTCGGTGTTTGTCATCGACTGCACCACGACAGGCGCTTCGCCGCCGACGATCACACCGCCAACGCTGACGCCGACCGATTTGCGGCGGGGAAATGGGGAGGAGAAGTAGCCGGTCATCGGACGGCCTTTTTATGCTCGAGGTATCCGCGTCTGAGGTGGCGCGCGCGGCGCGTCATGTCAATATCGCAGGTCGCCGCGCCCGCCAAGAGCCGTGCGCATCCCAACCAGACAGGCCGATTCCACCATAATTTCACGAAACTGTGCGACAGTCGTGCTTCTATTGCGCCACACAGCGCATATATGCTGCATTGCAACATAGGCATTCCCGAAGGATTTTCCTGCCATGACCGCGACAAGAACCGCCATCATTACCGGCTCGACTTCCGGCATCGGCCTTGCCATCGCCGAGGCATTCGCAGCCGAAGGCTGCAACATCATCGTCAATTCGTTCTCCGACACGCCGTCCGATCACGCCATCGCCGAAAAGATCGCAGGCCAATACAAGGTCGCCGCCGTCTATATCCAGGCCGACATGTCGAAGGCGGCGGATTGCCGGGCGCTGGTCGCCAGGGCCGCCGACAAATTCGGTTCGGTCGATATCCTCGTCAACAATGCCGGCATCCAGTACGTCGCGCCCGTCGAGGACTTCCCGATCGAAAAGTGGGATGCGATCATCGCCATCAACCTGACCTCGGCCTTCCACACCACCGCGGCCGCGATCCCGCTGATGAAGAAGACGGGTGGCGGCCGCATCGTCAACATCGCCTCGGCGCATGGCCTCGTCGCCTCGGCCTACAAGTCGGCCTATGTCGCGGCCAAGCACGGCATATTGGGCCTGACCAAGACGGTGGCGCTGGAAGTCGCGCTCGACAAGATCACCTGCAACGCCATCTGCCCCGGCTATGTGCTGACCCCGCTGGTCGAGGCGCAGATCCCCGACCAGATGAAGGCGCACAACATGGACCGCGAGACGGTGATCCGCGAGGTCATGCTCGACCGCCAGCCGACCAAGGAATTCGTCACCGTCGAGCAGGTCGCAGCGACTGCCGTGTTCCTCGCCTCCCCGGCCGCTGCCCAGATCAACGGCACGCATGTCTCGGTGGATGGCGGCTGGACGGCTCAGTGAACGCCTCAAAGGAAAAGACCGCCATGACTGGAAACGGCAAGGCGGAGGAGAAGAAGCCCATCAACATCGCACTCCAGGGCGGAGGCTCGCACGGAGCCTTCTCCTGGGGCGTGCTCGACCGATTGCTGGAAGACGGCCGTCTCGACATCAAGGCGGTATCGGGCACCAGTGCCGGCGCGATGAACGCCGTGGCGCTGGCCGACGGCTGGGTGCGTGGCGGTGCTGAAGGCGCGCGTGCCAAGCTCGAGGACTTTTGGCGTGCGGTGGCGCGCAAGGGCCGTTTCAGCCCGGTGCAGCGTTCGCCATGGGACGTGCTTTGGGGCAACTGGTCGATTGAAAACACGCCTGGCTACGTCTGGTTCGACACCATGTCACGGGTGTTTTCGCCTTATGTCGCCAACCCCTTGAACCTCAACCCGCTGCGCGACGTGGTCGCCGAAGAGATCGACTTCGCCAATGTCCGCGCCTGCAAGGACATCGACCTGTTTATCTCGGCGACCAATGTCGAGACCGGCCAGCTGCGCGTCTTCAGCGACGGCGAGATCGACCTAGATACAGTGATGGCCTCGGCCTGCCTGCCGCAGATCTTCCAGGCCGTCGAAATCAAGGGCGTGCCCTACTGGGACGGCGGTTATGGCGGCAATCCGGCGATCTACCCGTTCTTCAAGGCCAATGACACCGAAGACGTCCTGCTTGTCCAGATCAACCCGGTGATCCGCGAGCAGACTCCCAAGACGGCCAACGAAATCCAGAACCGTATCGACGAGATCACTTTCAACGCCGGGCTGCTGCGCGAATTCCGTGCCATCGCCTTCATCAAGGAACTGATCGCCGCAGGGCGCCTGCCGCATGGCGAGTTCCGCGACATCCGCATGCATCGCATAGACGCCGACGAGGCTTTCAAGGATCTTTCGGCATCGTCCAAGGTCAACGCCGAATGGGCGTTCCTCGAATACTTGCGTGACCTTGGCCGAACCGCGGCCAGCGACTGGCTCGAAGACAACTTTGATTCGGTCGGCACAAAGGCAACACTCGACCTATCCGGGCAACTGGACGACGGCTTCAGGCCGTTGCACGGACCGGCAGCCGGCCGCCGTGTACGCGAGTTTTTGGCCACCAGAACCAGGCCGGCAGCCGTTCGCCAGCACAACTAACCCGCGAAAATCCGCCTTTTTGCCTCGGCAACCGCAGCGTGCTGACAATTCCTGCCAGTTTTGTCAGGATGATGTTTCCATTATTTTTTATCACTATTTTGCGATCTACATTTGATGTAGAAGACGCCCTCCCGCCACTTTGCCCCCATGGCGGATTTGCATGCGGCATTGCGCGCCACCATATCGGGGCGACGCGCCAGGCAAGACGGCGGTCGCCGCAACCGTCCCCAACGGATAACGACAATGTCGAAGATTAGGTTCCACAAGCTTGCAGCCTTGGTCGTGCTCGTCGGTTTTGCGGCGTGGATGGGCACAGGCGAATTCTCTTCAGTGGGCAGCGCCCAGCCCGACCCCGAAGCAAAGCCTGTCCAGGCCGAACAGCCCAAGGCGCCTTTGCGCACGGTGATGGTTGTCGTGCCGCCGCGCTTCGATCACGCCCGCGCCATCCGCGTTTCGGGCAAGACGGAGGCTGACAAGCGGGCGACGCTGGCCAGCCGGGTTAGCGGTGTCATCGCCCAGCTTCCCGTCAAGCAAGGTGATCGCGTCAAACAGGGCGACCTGGTGATGATGCTCGATGCCGAGGAAAAGACCGCGGCCCTCGACAGGGCAAAAGCAGTGCTTGCCCAGCGCAAGGCCGAATGGGAAGTCGCGCAGAAGCTGGTTGTGTCCGGCACCAGGACCAAGCTTCAGGCCGACAGTGCCTGGTCCGACTATGCAACCGCTCTTTCCCTGATCCAGGCGGCTGAATCCGAACTTTCGCGCAACCAGGTCAAGGCGCCTTTCGACGGAGTCGTTGACAAGGTCAGTGTCGAGATCGGCAGCTCGGTGCTGCAGGGCGCGGAAATCGCCACGATCCTCAACCTCGATCCGATCCTTGGCAAAGGCGAAATCAGCGAACGCGACCTGCGCTACATCAAGATCGGCGACGAAGCCGATGTGAAGCTGGTCAATGGCGAAGTGGTCAAAGGTACGCTGCGCTACATCAGCCGCGACGCCACGTCCCAGACTCGCACCTTCCCGGTCGAAATCGCCATTCCCAACGCTGACGGCGCAATCCCCGCCGGCATGACGGCCGAGATCACTGTGCGCGCCAAGCCCGTCGATGCCGTGGTGCTGCCACGCTCGGTGGTGACGCTGAACGAAAAAGGCGATCTCGGCATTCGCGCCGTCGATGCGTCATCCAAGGTGGTGTTCTACCCGATCGACCTTGTCGATGACACCCAGAACGGCCTTGTGCTCGGGGGCATTCCCGCCGACGCGCAGATCATCATTCGCGGCCAGGACCTGGTCAAGGACGGCGACGAGGTCAAGGCTCAGGTCGCCGACGAGGCGATGGTCAAAAAGCTCATCGAAGATGCGACCGGGACGCAGTAAACAATGGACATCGTCAAGCTTGCGATCCGCAATGCGCGGCTGACCCTATCGATTCTGCTTTTCCTTGTCATAGCCGGTACGCTTGCGTACCGCGCCGTGCCGAAGGAAGCCGAACCGGACGTCGCCATTCCGATCATGTATGTGAGCCTTACCTATCAAGGCATCTCGCCCGAAGACGCCGAGCGGCTGCTTCTGAGGCCCGTTGAATCGCAGCTCAAGAACCTCAAGGGTTTGAAGCAGATGCGCTCCAACGCCTTTCAGGGCGGCGCCAATGTGATCGTCGAGTTCCATCCCTCCACGAACCTCAACGACGCGCTGATCGATACGCGCAACAAGGTGCAGGACGCCAAGCGCGACCTGCCCGCCGGTGTTGATGAGCCGACAGTCAACGAGGTCAACCTGTCGGAGTTTCCGGTCCTTGTCGTCACGCTGTCGGGCGACATGCCTGAACGGGCGCTGACGGCCGCCGCAAAGAAGCTGCGCGACCAGATCGAGGAAGTGCCCGGCGTGCTCGAAGGCACGCTCCAGGGCTCGCGCGACGAACTGGTCGAGGCGATCATCGATCCGGTCAAGCTGTCGTCCTACGGGTTGCAGCTCGACCAGCTGATCCAGGGTATCGGCCTGTCCAACAGCCTCGTTGCGGCTGGTGCCATCGAGGGCTCTGAGGGCAAATATGCCGTCAAGGTTCCGGCGCTGATTGAAACGCCCGAGGATGTGGCGCGGCTGCCGGTGGTGGCGACGCCGAACGCGGTTGTGCGCGTCCAGGATCTGGCTACCGTCCGCGCGACCTTCAAGGACGCCGAGACGATCACCCGGCTCGACGGCAAGCCGGCGATTGCGATCGAAGTCAAGAAGCGCATCGGTGCCAACATCGTCGAGACGATCGAAGGCGCCAAGAAAGTCGCCGATGCTTTCGTCAAGACCGCGCCGGAAGGCATGCAGGTCACCTACACGCAAGACAAGTCGGTCTTCGTCAACCAGCTGCTGAACGACCTCCAGAACCACGTGCTGATCGCCGTGATCCTGGTGTTCATCGTCATCTTGTACGCGCTGTCGGGCCGCGCCTCGCTGCTCATCGGCCTCGCCATCCCGTCATCATTCCTGATGGGCATCCTGGCGCTCGCGCTGATGGGCTACACGATCAACATGATCGTGCTGTTCAGCCTGATCCTGGCAGTCGGCATGCTTGTCGACGACGCCATCATCGTGACGGAGTTCGCCGAGCGGCGCATGTCGGAAGGCATGCCCAAGGAACAGGCCTTCGAGCTGGCCGCCAAGCGTATGGCCGGTCCGGTTATCGCCGCCACGATGACCCGCATCGCGGCGTTCTCGCCGCTGCTGTTCTGGCCCGGCATCATCGGCGACTTCATGAAGTATCTGCCGATCACGCTGATCGTCACGCTGGCGGCGTCGATGGCCTATGCGCTGATCTTTGCGCCGACGCTCGGGGCCTTGTTCGCCAAGGCACCCGTCCATGCCGAGGAAGAGCACAAGGACGGCGTCTACATGGCGGTCGTCAAGAAGGCCGTCCACTATCCGATCACGGCCCTGGTGCTGACGCTCGCGCTGCTCGCCGGCGGGTTCTACTCCTATGTCAAGTTTGGCAATGGCGTAGAATTCTTCCCGACGGTCGAGCCGGATTACGGCCTGCTCTACGTCCATGCACGTGGCAACCTCTCGCTTGAAGAAATGGATGCCGCAACCCGCGAGGCCGAAAACCGGATTCTCGGCTGGCCAGGCATCAAGTCGGTATACACGCGCTCCGGCAAGACCCGCGGTGGCCAGGACATTCCCGAGGATGTCGTCGGCGTGATCCAGTATGAGTTCGTCGACTGGCGTGAGCGCAAGTCGGCGCATGTGATCCTTGACGAATTGCGGGCCACGATGGCCGGCATTCCCGGCGTCGACGTCGAGGTGCGCGTGCCCGACGCAGGTCCACCGAGCGGCAAGGCTATTCAGGTACAGCTGTCCGCCGTCGATCCGGCGGGGCTGAACGAATACGCCAAGAAGGTCGCGGTAGCGGTCGCCAAGGTGCCCGGGGTCATCGACATCTCTGATGGCCTGCCGCCTCCCGGTATCGACTGGGCGCTCGATGTCGATCGCTCCAAGGCAGCCCAATACGGCGTCAGCCCGACCGCGGTCGGCACGGTGGTCCAGCTGGTCACGACCGGCCTCAAGCTCACCGACTATCGCCCGGCCGGTGCCGATGACGCGGTCGATATCCGGCTGCGTCTGCCGGAGGACCGTCGCACCCTGGCTGCGCTCGACCAGTTGCGCATCGAGACCCCGCAAGGCTCGGTGCCGATCTCGAACTTCGTTTCGCGCAAGCCCGAACTGACCGTCGGCATCCTGAATCGTATCGACGGAAAGCGCACGATCACCATCCAGGGCAACGTCGCTTCCGGCTTCCAGGTCGCGTCAGTGCAGGCTGAAGTCACCAAGGTTGTCGGCGACATGGCACAACCTGGCGTCGACTGGAAACTCGCCGGCTCCAACCAAGACAGTGCCGAGGCAAGCGCGTTCCTGGGCAATGCCTTCGGTGCGGCGATCTTCCTGATCTTCATCGTGCTTCTGGCGCAGTTCAACAAGTTCACCAGCGTGGTCCTGGTGCTGTCCTGCGTGGTGATGGCTACGGTCGGCGCCCTGCTTGGCATGCTGTTGACCGGCCAGGCATTCGTCATCGTCATGTCCGGCATCGGCATGATCGCTCTGGCGGGCGTGGTGGTGAACAACAACATCGTGCTGATCGACACCTATGACCGGCTGCGCGAAGAAGGCTGGAACAAGATGGACGCGGTGCTGCAGACCTGCCGCGAACGTGCCCGCCCGGTGGTGCTGACCGCGCTATCGGCCATCCTGGGCGTGGCGCCGATCGCGTTTGGTCTCGGCCTCGAGATCTTCCATCACGAGACGACGATCAATGCGCCCTCGACCCAGTGGTGGATCGCCTTGTCGAGCGCGATCGTCTTCGGCCTGTCCTTCGCCACCGTCCTCACCCTGGTGGTGACGCCGGCGATGCTGATGGTGTTCACCCGCGACAAGCGCAAGCCCGGCCAGCTTGGCTGGTTCACCCGGCTGTTCCGCTGGATCAAGGCGCGTTTCGGCAAGGGTTCTTCCACCCCGACACCGCCTCCGCCGATGGACGACCAACCCGCTGTCGCCTTCCCCAAGGCTGCGGAATAGACAAGCCGACTAACGTCATAAGAGAGGCCGCCCAGGAACAACCGGGCGGCCTTTTGCGTTGCTGCCTTGATAAAACGCAACAATCCGAGGCATGAACGATGACGATTTCGACGCTGCTGCTCATCATCCTGATCCTGATCCTGCTTGGCGCGGTGCCGGCCTGGCCGCATTCACGCGCGTGGGGATACGGGCCTTCGGGCATCGTCGGTGTGCTCCTTGTCATCCTTCTGGTGCTGATGCTGACGGGCCGCGTCTGACTGCCCCGAAGCCAGCTGAACGGCAAAACGCCCGGACGATAGTCCGGGCGTTTTCTTTTGCGTCAGTCATGCAGCCTTTGCTTGAGGCAGCAAGCTGAGATCGGCGAGTGCGCCTGCTACCGCCTCGTCGAGCGGCGTATGCGGGATGTGGCCGATGATGGGTCCGAGGCGCTGCGACACCAGCCGGTGCTGCTCGAAACGAAGGTACGACATCGACACGATTGCCTTCCACATCGGCATAAACGGGCTACCGGCGCGCAGCACCCACCAGGGCATTGATTGGAGCTTGAGCTTGCGGCCCAACACACGCTCGATCGATGCCTTGATCTCCAGATCGGTGACCGCATGCCCGGGCAGATTGAGATTTTCGTAGGAGCCGAGCTTTTCGTGGTTGTCGGCAAGGGCGGTGAAGGCTGCGGCGAAATCGGGCAGATATGCCCATTCGTGAACCAGATCGACCGGCCCCGGCGCTGTGTAGACGCCCTTGGCGAGCTTCGAAGTCACCACCAGGTCGAACCACGAACCGGTGCCCTTGCCGCCGAAGAAATCGCCGGCCCTGAGCAAGACAGTGCGAACGCGGCGCGCATCGGCTTCGCGGCGGAACAGCGCTTCCGTGGCCGCCCTGATGCGGCCTTTCTCGGTCGTTGGACGCTGCGGCGTATCCTCGGTGATGACGGCAGGCATCGGCGAGCCGAAATTGTAGACAGTGCCCGCAACCATGTGCAGCGCGCCATTGGCGAAACACGCGGCCATAACATTCTCGGCCATCGGCAGGACCGAGCTCCAGTCGGAATAGATCGGGCTCAGGCCGTTGAAGATGATGTCGACGCCTCTCGTGGCATCGATCAGCGACTGGCGGTCGAGCGCATCGGCGGCGGCGACTTCCGCACCCATAAGCTCCGTCGGCAGCTTGCCGTCGCGGGTGATGGCCCGCACCTCGTATCCAGCCTCGAGGAAGGCCTTGGCGACGGCGCGGCCGAGCCGGCCACGGGCACCCAGAATTGCGATCTTGGTCATGTCGGTCACTCCTGTATTTGTGGTGACCTGAATTTCGTCCATTCACTGCCGGAAATAAATTGACTCAAGATGGCATCTTGATATTCAATTTTGAATAGATGTCCGAGATCGACTGGAACCTCATCCGAAGCTTTGTCGCTGTTGCCGAGACCGGCAGCCTGTCAGCGGCTGCGCGCAGCCTGGCATCGAGCCAACCGACGCTTGGCCGCCATATCGCCGAGCTCGAACAAGCACTCGATGTCACGCTGTTCCGGCGTGGCCGGCAGGGCTATGTGCTGACCGAGGCCGGCAGCTTGTTGTTCGAGCGTGGCCGCGCCGTCAGCCAGGAGGCCACCGCCTTCACAAGGCTTGCGCTGGGCTCGGTGGAAGCGATCGAAGGCACAGTGCGCATCGCCGCGAGCGAGATGGTGGCGGCCCATGTGCTGCCGACAATGCTTGCTCGGCTCGGTGTCGAAGAACCTGGCATTGAGGTCGAGATTGTTGCCTCCAACCACGTCGAGAACCTGCTTCGCCGTGACGCTGACATCGCCATCCGCATGGTGCGGCCCGCCCAGAACGAACTGGTGGCGCGCAAGGTCACCGACATCGCACTTTGCATGTGCGCGGCGTCAGCCTATCTCGACCGTCGTGGCCGTCCGTCAGTGCCGGAGGATTTGCGCGACCATGTCCTGATCGGTTTCGATCGCAGCGACGAGATGATCCGCGGCTTCGAACACTTCCTGCCAGGCATCACGCGGCATGCCTTTCGGCTGCGCAGCGACAACCACATCGTGCTCTGGGAAGCGGTACGGGCCGGCAACGGCATCGGCATCGCCCAGGAACCGCTCATCCGGCGCGAGCCGCTGCTCGAAATCGTCCTGCCGGAGCTGACACTGCCAGCACTTCCGGTGTGGCTCGCCATGCACCGCGACGTGCGCGCCAGCGTGCGTATCCGCCGCGTCGCCGATTTCCTGCACGAGGAGCTGAAGCGTTATTCGGCCGGTGTCGCCTGAGGCACGGCCCGGAAGTCGGCATGGCGGGCAAGACCTGCCATCAGGCTGACAACCACAAGGAAGCCCGAGAGCGTGACGAAGATCGGCGCGAAGCCTGTATGTCCGGCAACGAAGCCGATGGCCGAGGGTGCCACCAGGATGCCTGAATAGCCCATGGTGGTGACGACACTCATGCCGATATTCGGTGCGATGCCTGGCTGGTTGCCGGCAGCCGAAAAGGCGATCGGCACCATGTTGGCGACACCCAGGCCACACATGGCGAAGGCCGCGATGGCGATCCATGGATTGGGCGCGAGGCCGGCGGCGAGCATGCCGGTGGCCGCCAGCAACGCCGAAAAGCGCAGCGTGTTGACCGCACCGAAGCGGTTGCGCACGCCATCGCCAAGAAAGCGCATCAGCGCCATGATGCCGGAGAAGGCAGCGAAGGCGAAGCCTGCGGTGGCGATATCAGCGCCGAGTTCCTGCTTGAGATAAAGCGCGGCCCAATCGAGCACCGCACCTTCGGGGATCATCGAGAATAGCGCCATGATGCCAACCAGATATATCGTGGGAAGGCGCGGCAGGCGGAAGTGCCTGTGCTCATGCGTCACCGGCTTGTCCTCGCCAACGAGATGACGCAAGGCGAATGCCGTCATCACAGCCGCCGTCACGGTGACGAACATGGCGTGTGGCAGGTGGCCGAAATTCTGGATGAGAATGCCGCCGAGCGCACCACCGGCAAAGCCGCCCAGGCTCCAGAAACCGTGCGACGATGACATGACCGCACGTGAAAGTTTCCTTTCGACGGCAACCGCATTGGCGTTCATGGCAACGTCCATGGCGCCAATCGAGCCACCAAAGACGAACATCGTCAGCGCCGCCAGCCAGACATTGGGGGCAAGCGCGACCAGCAGCAGCGCAAAGACCACGATCCAGGCAAAGCCGATGACCACGGGTCGCGAGCCGCGCTTGGTCATCAGGTAACCGGAGAACGGCATCGCCGTCAGCGCGCCAAGGCCGAACACCAGGATCAGCAGGCCGAGCACGAACTCGCTGATATCCAACCGGGTCAACAGCAACGGGATCTGTGGCGCCCAGCTTCCGGTGACAAAGCCATTGATGAAAAAGGCCGCAGCCACGGCCCAGCGGCCGCGCGTGGCGACGGTGCGTGTTGCGATGTCAGTTGCGTTTGTGGCGTTCATCGAACGCGACTCCTAACATATGGGCCCGACAGCTGAAATCGATTTCAGCCTGTCGTGACCGGGAGATTCAAAAAGTTACCGCGCCCTTGATCGCGGCAGGCACGCGCGATGCGGTAATTACATCGGCGCAATCTAAATCGATTTAGATGACAGTCAATGCCCGATTTCGAGCAGTTATTGGGCCAGGACCGATATCCTGACACCGCCTCGCCCGATTTCCGTCCAATAGCAGATGTAGGCGGAACCAGAGGAACTGCAGCGGAACAGGCAACACCAACCGCTCGCAGGCACATTTCGCATTTTGCATGTCAATACGGGTTGGGGGGTCGACGCCGGCTGTTTGCCGCGTCGCACCGTTGTGGAGTCTTGTACCATGAATAACCCGCAGTTCCGGCTCGCCGGGATATCCAGCCAGTTCGCCCAAGGCTTCAGGCAGGCCGCCAAATCGCTGCCGGCACTGCAAATGCCGAGGCCGAAAGCCGTGCTCATTGGCGGCTGCGCGGCAGCAGCCGCAATCGTGGCATCCGCCGTGCTCATCGGCATGTCCGCGCCCGACCCCACCCAGACGGCCGCGGTTCCACCTCACCCGGTCATGCCCCAGACGACGGCGACCGGCAGCCCGGTGACGGTGGCCAACGCCGCACCCGCATCGAGCACAACGGTCGACGCCAAATCCGACAGGCAAACGCGCCCGGCCGCGCCGCCGATGCAGGCCGCCGCTACTGCCTCGACTTTCAAGCAGACGGACCAGCAGATGGCAGCCGGCCCCGACGAGCGGGGCTCAGCCCCCATGGCCACGACAGCGGCAGCCATCGGCGGCTTCGACGCAACGCCCGATCCTGCGCCGACAACCGCGATTGCCCCCAACGGCCTGCGCGGCTCGCTGGACGTGCAGGTCGCCGAGACCGACGCGGAAGTCGCCATGCTGGAAACATCAACGGGAATGGTCGACGCAAGCGCCACCCAGGCGACCAGCTTGCTCGACGGCCCCCTGCCCGACCTGCGCCCGGCAAAGGCCGCCAAATGGGGCAATTTGCGCGACGGCCCTGCCGACGAGTCCAAGGTGATCCTGGTCGTGCCGGCAAACGCCGCCATCGAAGCCGAGAGCGACTGCAACTGGTGCACGGTCGTCTACAAGGGCCAGCGCGGCTACATGTACAAGAACCTCATCCGCCGCAGCGCGGCGGAGGAAGCAAAGGCCGGCCAAGGGCTGTTCTAGCCCCTGGCCTGGCAAGACGTCAGCCGTAGACGACCAGCAGGTCCTTGGCGTCGATCTGGTCGCCGATGCGCACCAGCACTTCGGCGATCGTGCCGTCGCGCTCGGCGTGCAGGGCAGTCTCCATCTTCATCGCCTCGATCGACAGCAGCACGTCGCCCGCCTTGATCGGCTGTCCAGCCGTGACGGCAAGCGTCGACACCACGCCCGGCATCGGTGCACCGACATGGGCGTCGTTGCCAGCCTCGGCCTTGCGGCGTGCCTTGGAAGCCAATGCGCCATGCGCGCGGTCCGGCACCTTGACGCGGCGCGGCTGGCCGTTGAGTTCGAAGAACACCGTCACCATGCCCTTTTCGTCGACGTCGCCGACGGCGAGGCAGCGGATGACAAGCGTCTTGCCCTTCTCGATATCGACGAAGACCTCGTCCTCGGGCTTCATGCCGTAGAAATAGACCGGCGTAGGCAAGACGCTGACCGGGCCGTAATTCTCCTGCGCGCCGACGAAGTCCGAAAACACCTTCGGATACATCAGCCACGAGGCGAACTCGTTTTCCGAGAGCTTGCGGCCAAGCTTGGTTTCGACGTCATTCCGGTTCGCCTTGAGGTCGGCAGCCTTGAGCAGCGAGCCGGGGCGCGCCGTGATCGGCTTTTCACCCTTGAGCACCTTTTTCTGCAGCGCTGCCGGCCAACCGCCCGGCGACTGGCCGAGATCGCCGCGCAGCATCGACACCACTGAATCCGGGAAGGCGATGTCCTTGGCCGGGTTCTCGACATCGGCGACGGTCAGTTCCTGGCTCACCATCATCAGCGCCATGTCGCCGACAACCTTTGAAGACGGCGTCACCTTGACGATGTCGCCGAACATCAGGTTGACGTCGTGATAGGCCTGCGCCACCTCGTGCCAGCGCGTCTCGAGCCCGAGCGAGCGCGCTTGTTCCTTCAAGTTGGTGAACTGGCCGCCCGGCATCTCATGCAGATAGACCTCCGAGGCCGGCCCCTTGAGGTCGCTCTCGAAGGCGGCGTACTGGTTGCGCACCGCCTCCCAGTAAAACGAGATGCGGCGGATCCATTCGGGCGCCAGCCCCGGGTCGCGGTCCGAGCCGCGGAGCGCCTCCACGATCGAGCCCAGGCAAGGCTGCGAGGTGTTGCCGGAGAAGGCATCCATCGCCGCGTCGATGGCATCGACCCCGCTCTCAACCGCAGCCAGCACCGTCGCTGCCGACAGGCCTGACGTGTCGTGGGTGTGGAAATGGATCGGCAGGTCGGTCGCCTCGCGCAGCGCCTTGAACAGCGCCCGCGCGGCACCTGGCTTGAGCAGGCCGGCCATGTCCTTGACCGCGATGATGTGGGCGCCTGCGGCTTCCAGCTCCTTGGCCAGCCCGACATAATATTTCAGGTCGTATTTGGCGCGGTTCGGATCGAGCAGGTCGCCGGTGTAGCAGATCGCCGCCTCGCAAAGCTTACCCTCGGCACCCACCGCGTCCATCGACACGCGCATGTTTTCGACCCAGTTGAGGCAGTCGAAGACGCGGAACAGATCGACGCCGCCAGCGGCCGCGTGGCGCACGAAATGCTGGACGACATTGTCGGGATAGTTGGTGTAGCCAACGCCATTGGCGCCGCGCAAAAGCATCTGCAGCAGAATGTTGGGTGCTGCCTGGCGCACCTTGTCGAGCCGCTCCCAAGGGTCTTCGGTCAGGAAGCGCATGGCGACGTCGAAGGTCGCCCCGCCCCAGCATTCGAGCGATAGAAGCTGCGGCAGCGCGCGAGCATAGGTCCCGGCAATCTTGGCGATGTCATGGGTGCGGACGCGCGTGGCAAGCAGCGACTGGTGGCCGTCGCGCATTGTCGTATCGGTGATCAGCACCCGCTTCTGGTCGCGCATCCAGGCGGCGAATTTCTCCGGCCCGAGATCGTCGAGCCGCTGCTTGGTGCCGTCGGGGATGGCACCGGTGAACCATGGCACGACAGGGGCTGCGGCCTCCGGCTTGGGCGCGGCACGTCCGCGCGTCTCGGGGTGGCCGTTGACGGTGACGTCGGCGAGGTAGTTGAGCAGCTTGGTGGCCCGGTCCTGGCGCTTGACCTGCGCGAACAGCTCGGGCGTCGAGTCGATAAACTTGGTGGTGTAGGAGTTGTCGCGGAAGGCCGGGTGCGTGATGATCGCTTCAAGGAAGGTCAGGTTTGTCGCCACACCACGAATACGGAACTCGCGCAGCGCGCGGTGCATGCGCGCAATCGCCTCGTCGGGCGTCGGCGCCCAGGCGGTCACCTTCTCGAGCAGCGGGTCGTAGAAACGCGTGATGACCGCGCCCGAATAGGCTGTGCCGCCATCGAGGCGGATGCCGAATCCCGTTGCACCACGATAGGCGGTGATGCGGCCATAGTCGGGAATGAAGTTCTGCTCGGGATCCTCGGTGGTGATACGGCACTGCAGGGCGTGGCCGTTGAGCCGGATGTCGGCCTGCGCCGGCACACCTGATTCAGGCGTACCGATGGCGAACCCGTCGAGGATATGGATCTGCGCCTTGACGATATCGATGCCCGTCACCTGCTCGGTAACGGTGTGCTCGACCTGAATGCGCGGATTGACCTCGATGAAGTAGAATTTGCCGGTGTCGGCGTCCTGCAGGAACTCGACGGTGCCAGCACCGATATAGGCGGTCTCGCGGGCGAGCTTCAGGGCGTGCTCGCACAGCTCGTTGCGCTCGGCCATTCCGAGATAGGGCGCTGGCGCGCGCTCGACGACCTTCTGGTTGCGGCGCTGGATCGAGCAGTCGCGCTCGAACAGATGCACGGCGTTGCCATGGGTGTCGCCCAGCACCTGCACTTCGACGTGCCGGGCGCGCTCGATCAGCTTTTCGAGATAGACCTCGTCCTTGCCGAACGCCGCCTTGGCCTCGCGCTTGCCTTCGACGACCTCGCGGGCGAGATCGGCTTCGCTGCGGATGGCGCGCATGCCACGACCGCCGCCGCCCCATGACGCCTTGAGCATGACCGGATAGCCGATCCTGGCGGCGAGCTTCTTCACCTCGTCCATGTCGTCGGGCAGTGGATCGGTCGCAGGGATCACCGGCACGCCGACTTCGATGGCTAGGTTGCGTGCAGCGACCTTGTTGCCGAGGCGGCGCATCGTCTCGGGCTTGGGGCCGATGAAGGTGATGCCGCTTTCGACACAGGCCTCGGCGAATTCCGGGCTCTCGGACAACAGGCCGTAACCGGGATGGATCGCATCAGCGCCGGACAGCTTGGCGACACGAATGATCTCTTCGATCGACAAGTAGCTTTCAATCGGACCCATGTCCTTTGTCAGGTGGGGTCCACGGCCAACCTGGTAGGATTCATCGGCCTTGAAGCGATGCAGCGAATATTTGTCCTCTTCCGCCCATATCGCCACGGTTTTGAGCCCCAGCTCATTGGCCGCGCGGAAGACGCGGATAGCGATTTCGGATCGGTTGGCGACGAGGATCTTGCTGATCGGCACGAAAACGCTCCAGACGCTGGATATTTAAGAGGCGGCGAATGATTAGCGGGAAAATGCTGCGGTGCAACCGAAAACCCACACCCTTAAATCGATTTAATTTCCGTAGCGTCAGACAGCCATATTTTCCACGGCACAAAAAAATGCCCGGCGCGAAGCGCCGGGCATCTGTTGGCTGGCGGTGCTTGCAGAATTACTTCTGCTGCACGTAGGTGTACTTGCCGTCGGCGCCCTTCTGCCACTCGTACATGACGTAGCCTGGCAGCTTCGGATCACCCTTTTCGTCAAAGGAGATGTCGCCGAGAGCCGTCTTGAACGGACCCTTTTCCTTGAGAGCCTTGGCAACAGCCTGCGTGTCAGTCGAACCGGCGGCCTTTGCGGCCTCGGCGATCGCCTGCATCGCGGCATAGGAGTAGAGCGTGTAGGCTTCCGGCTCGAACCCAGCGGCACGGAACTTCTCGACCAGACCCTTGTTGTCGGGGATCAGGCGCGGGTCCGGACCGAAGGTGTTGAGCGTGCCGGCAACGGCGTCGCCGGCGATCGAGGCGAGTTCGTTGGAGACGATGCCGTCGCCCGAGACGAGCGTTGCCTTGAGGCCCTGGTCAGCCGACTGGCGGATGATCAGGCCGGCTTCGGTGTGAAGACCACCCCAGTAGACGATCGAAACGCCGGCTTCCTTCATCTTGGCGATCAGCGCCGAGAAGTCCTTGTCGCCGATGTTGACGCCTTCATACATGACTTCCTTCACGCCGGCAGCGTTCATCGCCTTCTTGGTTTCGTCGGCAAGGCCCTGGCCGTAAGGCGTCTTGTCGTGGATGACGGCGATCTTGGCGTCCTTGAACTTCGAGGCGAGATAAGCACCGGCAATGCCGCCCTGCGCATCGTCACGACCGCAAGTGCGGAACACGTTCCACAGGCCACGCTCGGTGAATTTCGGATTGGTCGCAGCCGGGGTTACTTCGAGAATGCCATTTTCGGCATAGACTTCCGAGGCCGGGATCGAGACGCCCGAGTTGAAGTGACCGACGACGAACTTGACACCGTCAGCGACGAACTTGTTGGCGACTGAAATGCCCTGCTTCGGATCGGAAACGTCGTCGCCGACAACAAGCTTGATCTGCTCGCCATTGATGCCGCCGGCTGCGTTGATGTCAGCAACAGCCTGCTCGGCGCCCTTCTGGAGCTGCGCTCCGAAGGCTGCGTTAGGTCCGGTGATCGGGCCGGCAACGCCGACGATGATATCGGCCCATGCGCTGCCGCTGAACGCTACGAGCGCGGTCAGTGCAACAGCCGACAAAAGTGACTTTTTCATTGAAACACTCCCATTAATTGAGTGGGCGTGGAGTTTCTTTCTTGCGATGCCCACCCATATCGCAGAAAGGTGAGTTTGCCGATTTTCCGGCAGTTGTCACGCCGATTCATTGGCGAATCAGCGCCGATATTTGGCCTTTGCCCCTCAGGACTTCGATCTCCAAGAAAGAGGCGAAACCTTTTCATAAAGCCAATTGTATTGCGTGACCATCTGGTTTGTTCGCGTGTATTTATAACCAGTCAGTGCAAACGCCATAAGCACGATAGTGTCGACGATATAGAATTGCAGCGTGAACATCGTGCCGTCGAACAACGCATGATGGATAAAGCGTATAGCGATACCTAGCCCTAGTATGTAGAGCACCAATTTGGCGTAGCTTCGCCAGGTCTGCGCGCAGGCGCGACCGGTCATCCAGGCCGCCCATCCGCCCAAAACGCAGGTGACGAAAAAGAACTGCCAGATCGAGGCTTCCTCGTAGAGAATGCCGTGCATGATGGATCCTCCTAGTGGCGGCCGCCTTCGAGATAGGCCGCACGAACCTCTGGATTGGCGAGAAGGTCCTTGCCCGTGCCACTCATCGTGACCAAGCCGTTGACCATGACGTAGCCGCGCGTGGCGAGCTTCAGTGCGCCGAAGGCGTTCTGCTCGACAAGGAACACGGTCAGCCCCTGGGTCCGGTTGAGCTCGCGAATGGCGTCGAAGATCTGTTTGACGATCAGCGGCGCCAGACCCAGCGACGGCTCATCAAGCAAAAGCAGCTTGGGCCGCGCCATCAGCGCACGGCCGATGGACAGCATCTGCTGCTCGCCGCCAGAAAGCGTGCCGCCGCGCTGGGCGATACGCTCCTTGAGCCTGGGGAACAGGGTGAACACCTTCTCGACGTCCTCATCGTAATATTTGAGGTTGTCGAGGCTTGCGCCCATCTGCAGGTTTTCCATCACCGTCATGCGCGGGAAGATGCGCCGTCCCTCCGGCGATTGCGCGATGCGCAGCCTGGCGATCTCATGCGTCGGCAGGTCGGTGATGTCGGTGCCGGCGAAGGTGATGGTGCCGCGGCGCGCCCTGGGCGTGCCGAAGATTGTCATCATCAGCGTCGACTTGCCGGCACCGTTGGCGCCGATAAGGGCGACGATCTCGCCTTCATTGACCGAAACATCGACGCCGCTCAGCGCACGGATATTGCCGTAGTAGGTCTCGACACCTTTGATGTCGAGCAAGGTCTTAGCCGTCACTTGCCACCTCCGCGCTTGGCTTTCGCCGGCTTGGCCGCTTCACGCGCCAGCGCCTTGGCCTGCCCCACCCAATCTTCGCGCTCGATACGCCCGTCGAAGGCGAGATAAGCCTCCGCCGCCGCGATATCCGACTTCTTCCACCCGGCCACCTGGTCGAAATGGAAGATGCCGTGGTCGTTGAGCTTCTTCTCGTTGACCGGCCCGATGCCCTTGATCAGGATCAGCCGGTCCGCCACACCGCCGCGCGGTGCTGCAAGCACATTGGCGATGGTCTTGGCCACAGGCGCCTTGGCAGGCGTCTTCGCCGCAGGCTTGGCAGCTGCTTTGGCAGCGGGCGCCTTGGCCGTAGCCTTCGCAGCAGGCTTGGCTGACACAGCTTTGGGTGCTGTAGCCGATTTCGCCGCCGTGGCAGGTTTGGCCGACTTCGCCACAGCCTTGGGCGCAGCCGCTGTTTTCACCGGAGCTGATTTCGGTGCAGGCGCGGCCTTGGCAGTTTTTGTCGCCCCCGTCTTTGCGGGTTTCGGCGCAGCCTTTGGCGCGGGTTTGACGGCCTTTGCCGTCGCGCCCTTTGCAGCCACCGCCTTTGGCGCTGCCGTGGCCGGCTTCGCCGCGACCTTCACCGCTGGAGCCTTTGTCGTCTTTGCCGTGGCTTTCGGTGCAGCCTTGGCCGCTGCCGGTGCGGTTTTTGCCGGAGCCTTTGTATCAGGTGCGGCCGAAGCAGCGCTCTTGGACGAGGCTTTCGGCTTGGTGGGCGCCTTTGCGGCAGGTACAGCCTTGACCGGCCTGGGCGCAGCCATCAGCCCCGCTGCAGGTGCCGTTGCCGCCTTTGCCTTCGGCGTTTTGGCCTTTGGCTTGGCCGCAGCCGCTTCAGCAGCCGCCGAGCGAGCGACATCGCGGGCTTCGACCTGTGCCGCCTTCGATGCGCCCTTGGAGATGGTCACGATCTCGCCATCGCCATTGCTGTGACCGATGGTTTCACTCACCGGACCGGCCATCATCGACGATGATGAGCCTGGGCCATGCGCTGGATCGGGCACACCTTCGAGTTCTTCGATCACCTGCTCGTCGCCGACCTCGACCAAGACGGTTGTGACTTCCTCGTCGTCGACGCCGAGATAGGCGGCGATGACCTTCGGATCGGTCCTGACCGACATCGGGTCGCCGTCGGAAATCTTGCGGCCGTATTCAAGCACCACGACATGGTCGGAGATCTGCATGACCACCGACATGTCGTGCTCGATGAGCAGGATCGACGTGCCGGTATTCTCCTTGATGTCGAGAAGCAGCGTGTTGAGCGCCAACGATTCCTTCGGATTGAGACCGGCTGCCGGCTCGTCGAGGCAAAGCAGTTCCGGGCCGGTGCACATGGCACGTGCGATCTCGAGCCTGCGCTGCGCACCATAAGGCAGATCCCCGGCCGGATCGTCGGCACGGTCGATCAACTCGCATTTTTCGAGCCAGTGCTTGGCGATATCGACCGATTCAGCCGAAGCCTTGCGATAGCCGCCAAGGCCGAGCAGGCCGATGACGGTGTAGCCCGAGGCCTTCATCAGCTTGTTGTGCTGAGCCACCAGCAGATTTTCGAGCAGCGTCATGCCCGAAAACAGCCGGATGTTCTGGAAGGTACGCGCCACCTTGGCCTTGGCCGTGATCTGGAAGTCGGGCATGCGCTCGAGCAGGAATTCTCCGCCCTCACGGCCGGTGAAGCGGATCATGCCTTCGGTCGGCTTGTAGAAGCCGGTGATGCAGTTGAAGACCGTGGTCTTGCCAGCGCCGTTCGGGCCGATCAGCGCGGTGATTTCGCCGCGCTTGGCGTCGAACGACAGGTCGCCGATGGCAACCAGGCCGCCAAACTTCATCGACAGATGCTCGACCTGCAGGATCGGCGTGTTCATCGAAACGCTCGCGTTCATCAGCCGTGCCCTTCCTTGGTGAAGGAGCTGGAGATGGCTTTTCGCTCATGCAGGAAGGCGGTGGGCTCTCGACTGCCGACGAAACCTCGCGGCTTCCACAGCATCACGATGACCATCGCCATGCCGAACAGCAGCATGCGATACAGCTCCGGCGTGAAGTCCGAACCGAAGACCACCTTGAGGAACTCCATCTCGCGCAGGATTTCGGTGCCGCCAATCATCACCGCGGCCGCGACCGCGATGCCGACAAGCGAGCCCATGCCGCCGAGCACGACAATGGCAAGGATGATCGCCGATTCCAGGAACACGAAGGATTCAGGCGAGACGAAGCCCTGGCGCGCCGCAAAGAACGAGCCGGCGAAACCGCCGAACATCGCACCCGTGGCAAAGGCCGTCAGCTTGGTCGTCGTCGTGTTGATGCCAAGCGAGCGGCAGGCGATTTCATCCTCGCGCAGCGCTTCCCAGGCACGTCCGACCGGCATGCGCCGCAGCCGGATGGTGACGAAGGCGGTCAGCAGCGCCAAGCCCAGGATGAGATAATAGAGGAAGATCTTGTAGTAGGCGCCGGACTGGGCGATGCCGAGCACCTTGGCGATGTAGTTGGGGTCCGAGACGTTGAACGACATCAGTCCAAAGAAGCTGACCTTCGGAATACCGGAAATGCCAGCCGCGCCATTTGTCACTTCGCGCCAGTTGATCAGCACCAGGCGGATGATCTCGCCGAAGGCAAGTGTCACGATCGCCAGGTAGTCGCCTCGTAGCCGCAGCACGGGGAAGCCGAGCATGACGCCCCAGAAGGCGGCCATGCAGCCGGCCACCGGCAAAAGGATCCAGAACGACCAGCCGAGATGCGTCGCCAGCAATGCGTAGGCGTAGGCGCCAACAGCGTAGAAGGCGACGTAACCAAGGTCGAGCAGGCCGGCGAGACCGACCACGATGTTCAGGCCCCAGGCGAGCATGACATAGATCAGGATCTGGATGCCGAAATTGTCGACCCATTTGAGCGAGCCCTGGAAGCCTGACGCCATCGACCCCGACATCAGCGTCAGCGTTACCACCACAAAGATCGGATAGATCACCAGAACGCCGATACCCAGCGCCGAGAAATGCGCATGGATGAAGGCGCGGAAATAAAACAGCACCGACGCCAGGGCGTAAATGATCGTCAGCGCGCGGAAGAAGCGCATATAGCCGGCGAGTGTCGGCCCGAATATTCCGTCGAGCGAACCAGCGAAGATCAGCAGCACGGCAGCGATCACGAGTGCCGCTATGAAAGTGGGCAGCCGGAAGAACCGCGTCGCCACGCTGTCCGGCAGCAAGCCGCTGGCAATGTTGACGATCTTCTGCCGCGCCAAAAATGGCTGACCGTAGGCGACGTAGACGAAGCGTCCGATCATCACCAGGCCGACGATGATGGCGAGCAGGCCCCAGCGCGGAACAAGGATCAGTTCGTTGCGGATGTTCTGGTCGGTCCTGAGGCCGATGAACAGGAAGAACAGGCCAAAGGAGATGGCACCCGCATAGAGTGCCTCCTTGATGCCGCGCTGGAACGGCGTTGCGGTCTCTTCGCGGAGAGCTTGTGCGATATTGGCCATTGTCTCAGACCTTCTCGACTTCGGGCCGGCCGAGGATGCCGGAGGGCAGGAAGATGAGCACGATGGCGAGGATCGAGAACGCCGCGACATCCTTGTAGTCGATCGAGAAGTAGGCCGACCACATGCTCTCGATGAAGCCGATCATCAGGCCACCCAGCATGGCGCCCGGCAGCGAGCCGATGCCGCCCAAAACGGCCGCGGTGAAGGCTTTGACGCCCGGGACGAAGCCGTCGGAGAAGGCGACGACGCCGTAATACATCAAAAACAGCGTGCCAGCGACGGCGGCAAGGGCCGCGCCCATGACGAAGGTGATGGAGATGGTGCGGTCGACATCGACACCAAGCAAGGCGGCCATCTTGCGGTCCTGCTCGCAGGCACGCTGGGCGCGGCCAAGCGAGGTCTTGTTGACCAGGTACCAGAACAGCGCCAGCAGCGACACAGTGACGACAACGATGATGATCTGCTTCAGCGAGATTGAGATGCCGCCGACATTGTAGACCGTCGAGACCATCGGCGGGATCGGCTTGTTGCGCGGACCTTGCGTCACCTGGACGAAGTTCGACAGCGCGATCGACATGCCGATTGCAGTGATCAGCGGCGCGAGCCTGAATGAACCGCGCAACGGGCGGTAGGCGACCTTTTCGATCGTCCAGTTGTAGAGACTGGTCATCAGCATCGCCACGACCATCATGACAAGCAGAAACAGCACGACATGGACCGAGACGAAGATGCTGCTCAGGATCAGGAACACGATCAGTGCGACAAAAGCCCCGAGCATGAAGATGTCGCCATGGGCGAAATTGATCATGCCGATGATGCCGTAGACCATCGTATAGCCGATTGCGATGAGGCCATAGATGGACCCCAGAGTCAGCCCGTTGACCATCTGCTGGACGAAGTACTGCATATGTATGCGGCTCCCCTGGAATGTCGCGCGATGCACGCATTCCTTTTTGATATTTCCCCTAGTCCTAATGTTTCGAGCCTGGATTGCAACGTGATTCTTACACCCGCTGCCGCATGCCGGACGGCATTTGAAGCCGTCTCTGTTTTTATGTTGTCCAGGCCCTGGACCATTGCGAAACCTATCATTGGCTCAACGCAATGTCTTTGCCGATTCCGGTGATTTTGCGCGCCAAGATCGAAGAATGTAGCGCTCTATAACCTAACGGCAACAGTTTCTTGCGTCTTACCGCTGATCTCCCTTCTAAGATTGTCTAGACATATTGGCTGTTCCACCTCGCTGCCATACGACTATTTGACTATGAAACCATGTGCGAACGGATCGCGGTCGTCGATGAAGATCGTGTTCAATCCGGTCATCCGTGCCCACCCGCCGATCGAAGGAATGATGGCCTTTTTGCCGGCCACTTCAACCTCGCGCTCGACGCGCCCCTTGAACAGCGAGCCGATGATCGATTCATGCACGAAATCGTCGCCAGCCTTGAGCTTGCCCTTGCCATGGAGCTGAGCCATGCGCGCCGATGTACCGGTGCCGCAGGGCGAGCGGTCAATCGCCTTGTCGCCATAGAATACGGCATTGCGCGCATGTGCTTCCGCATGCTTCGGCTCGCCGGTCCACAGCATGTGCGACAGACGGTTGATGCCGGGATTTTCGGGATGAACGAACGAGTATTTCTCGTTGAGCCGCTGGCGCACGATGGGGCTCCAGGCGATGAAGTCGCCGGCGCTGTAGTCGGCCATGTCGCGGTAATTTTCCTGCGGCTCGACGATGGCATAGAAATTACCGCCATAAGCGACATCGACCTTGATCTCGCCGAGCACAGGGCACTCGACCGACAGGCCCTCGGCATAGAGGAACGACGGCACATTGGTGATGCGAACCTCTTCGACATAGTCGCCGACCTGCTTGTATTCGGCGATGACGAGGCCGGCGGGCGTGTCGAGGCGCAAGATGCCCGGCGTCTTCGGTTTGATCAGCCCGTGCTCGATCGCCATCGTCACCGTGCCGATGGTGCCATGGCCGCACATCGGCAGGCAGCCTGAGGTTTCGATGAACAGGATGGCGACGTCGCAGTCCTCGCGCGTCGGCGGATAGAGGATCGAACCTGACATGACGTCATGGCCGCGCGGCTCGAACATCAGCCCGGTGCGGATCCAGTCATATTCGGCAAGGAAATGCGCCCGTCGCTCCATCATTGTCGAGCCTTCGAGGCGCGGACCACCGCCCGCCACCAGCCGCACCGGATTGCCGCAGGTGTGGCCGTCGATACAGAAGAAGGAATGGCGCGCCATGATAGGTGATACCTTGCGTCAGAAACGTTGGGCCGAAAAGGGGGTGAGATCGAGAACCGGCTTTTGGCCGAGCATGCGGTCGCGAACCAGCCGGCCGGTTGCCGCCGCCTGGGTCAGGCCGAGATGACCATGGCCGAAGGCGTAGTGGACGTTGGGATGGCTGCGCGAGCCGCCGATGACCGGCAGCGAGTCGGGCAGCGACGGACGAAAACCCATCCATTCGCGTCCGCCCGAGGGGTCGAGCCCCGGCAGAAATCGTCTTGCCTTTTCAAGCATCGCCTTCGAGCGGGCGTAGTTCGGCGCGCGCAAAATGCCGCCGAGCTCGACAGCGCCGCCAACACGCAGCCCGGTGGCAAGCGGGGTGATGACAAAGCCGTGGCCGGAAAAGATCAGCTGGCGCTTCACGTCGAAGGCATCAGTCGGCAGTGTGGTGTTGTAGCCGCGCTCGGTTTCGAGTGGGATGACATCGCCAAGCTGGCGCGCCAGCAGATGCGACCAGGCACCCGCCGCGATCAGCACCTGTCGGGCAAACAGCGTGCGACCCTGCTTGAGCTGGATCAGGATGCGGTCGCCGGTCAGCCTGACAAGGCCGACATCGCCCTTGATGAAGTTGGCCCCATTGGTTTCGGCATGGCGCCAGATCGCCTTGCCGAGATCCTTCGGGTCGGTGACCGTCTTCCAGCCGGGCACGAAGGTGCCACGCGTGAAGCGGTCGGCAAGGCCGGGCTGATAGCTGGCAAGCTCGCTCTTTTCGAGATGTTTGCAGGTGATGCCAAATCGGTCACGCGCGGCCCAGCTCGGCAGCGCAGCCTTGAATTCCGCCTCGCTCTCATAGAGCTCCAGCGAGCCGTCCTCGCGCAGCATCGAGCCGGTGCCGGAGCGCGCCATCAGCGCCGCCCATTCCTGCTCGGCGAGTTTCATCAGCCCGGCTTGCGCTGTGAGGCTCGCCTCGTAATTGGCGGGCGCGCCGGCCCGCCAGAAGCGATAGAGCCACGGCGCGAGTTGGGGCAAATAGGCGGGTGGAATGCTGAGCGGGCCAAGCGGATCGGCCAGCCATTTCGGCACGTTGCGCATCATGCCCTTGTGGGCAAGCGGCAGCACGTCGGAGAAGGCGAAAGCTCCGGCATTGCCGGAACTGGTTTCCTCACAGATGCCGGTGCGGTCGAAGACCGTCACCTTGCGACCGGCATCAACGAGATAGGCAGCCGCCGCGATGCCGACGATACCGGCACCGATAATGGCGATGTCGATCTCCTCGACCGCTGCGCTCATGCTTTGCTCCTCCCCAGGACCTCCCCTCCCCGGTTAGAAGGACGGCAGCTTGGGCCGCACGGCCATCGCGTCTTTGATGATCTTTTCAACCGCGTTGCGGCGCTCGCCCGACAGCGGCTTGCGCGGCATGCGCACCCGGTCATTGGTGCCGATCGCAAAGACCTCCGCAAGCTTGATGTTCTGGACCAGGTAGGTCGAGACGTCGAGATCGAGCAGCGGACGGAACCAGCGGTAGATGGCGAGTGCCTCTTCGCGGCGGCCCTGCTTCATCAACTGGTAGATGGCGACCGTCTCGCGCGGGAAGGCGACGACCAGACCGGCGACCCAGCCGATGGCGCCGACCGAAAGTGCCTCGAAGGCGAGATTGTCGACGCCGGTGAACAGGTCGTAGCGGCTGCCCAGGCGATTGATGATCTCGGTCGAGCGGCGGATGTCGTCGGACGATTCCTTGACAGCAACAAAGCGCTTGTCGGACGCCAGTTCCTCCATCTGGTCGACGGTGACGTCGACGCGGTAGGCAAGGCGGTTGGAATAGATCATGACCGGCAGGTCGCCGGCTTCGGCGACGGCGCGAAGGGCTGCCACCGTCTCTTCGGCATTGGTGTGGTAGATCGGGCTCGGCACCACCATCAGGCCGGAAGCGCCTTCCTTGGCGGCGCGCTTGGCAATGGCAGCGGCTTCGCGGGTGCCAGCCTCATTGACGGTCAGCAGCACCGGCTTGCCGGCGGCGACCTTCTGCGCCGTCTTCAGCACTTCGATCTTCTCGTCATGCGACAGCATCGGGCCTTCGCCGAGCGAACCGGCGACGATCAGGCCGTCGCATCCAGCCTCCATCTGCAGCGCAAAACAACGCTCCATCTCGGCATGATCGAGGCGGTCGTCCGCCGTGAACTTGGTGGTGACTGCTGGGATGACTCCGGCCCACATGGCGCTTCCTCCGTCTGATATATCAGTGATATATGACGAAGCGACCAACATTGTCAATCGGCATTCGCATCTGATATATCAAAAATATATCATTGCGCTTTCAAGAGATTCGGTCATGCAAGCTGAGAAACTGGAACCGGCTGCGACACGAGCCTATCTCGAGTTGGAGCGGCTAATCGTGACCCTCGAACTCGCCCCTGGCAGTGTCGCCACCGAAGGCGGATTGATCGATCTGCTCGGTCTTGGCCGTACCCCGGTGCGCGAGGCGATCCAGCGTCTGGCATGGGAAGGACTGGTTGAAATCCGACCGCGTGCCGGCCTGGCGATCGCACCGCTGCACCCCGGCGACTGGCTGCGCGTGCTCGATGCGCGCCGTGGCATCGAGGTCGTGCTTGCCCGCTCGGCGGCACGCTTTGTCACCCGCGACGCCGCCAATCAGTTCCATGCCGCGGCCCTTGCGATGCAAAAAGCGGTGATCACCACCGACGTGCTTGGCTTCCTCGAAGCCGACAAGGCGCTCGATGAGGCACTGGCACTCGCCGCCGACAACGACTTCGCCGCCCGTCTCGCGGCGCCCTTGCAGACCCACAGCCGCCGCTTCTGGTTCCGCTATCAGCGCGACACCGGGCTCGCAGCATCAGCCGAACATCACGTCGCGCTGATCCGCTCGATCCTCGAACACGACGAGGACGGTGCCGCCCAGGAAGCGGAGCGATTGATGACGATGCTGCGCGGTCATGCCGAGGCTGCGGCGACGCGGTGAACTCGGCTTCAGGCTTCACGGCAGCGCCGCAAGGAGCGGATGCGGGCTTTTTGCAAACGGATTGACGACGGTAACCCCGCCCCAGGTAAAACCATCTTGCATGTCCTCGGACAACAGTAGTCGGCAACCGGCGCCTGACGCGGCACAAAGAATAACGGCGTCCCAAATGCTCAATTGATGGTCCGCAGCGAGATCGGCCGCCATGAACATGACATCCGGCGTCGTATTGGCGACGGCAAATGTGTCGCGCCATTGCAGGATCGCGTCGCGCGCCTCCAACGGGCTGCGACCCGCCTTGCGCACCAGCACGGTGAACAGTTCGCCTAGAACCTGGATCGGCACCAGGGTTTCGTCTTGCGGAATGCGTGCAAGCAGGTCGAGCGCCAAGGCTGCGCGTTCGGCGTCGTTTACGCCTTCCGCATAGGCCAGGATGTTGGTGTCCAGCGCGAACCGCATCAGTCGTCGTAAAGCTCTTCGCGGGACCAGCGCCCTGCGTTGGCCGGAGCCTGCCGACGCAGGCGATCCAACAGGACCTGCTTTGCCGCACGCGCTGCTTGGCTGGGCTCAGTGGCAGGCACCACGCGCGCGACAGGCCGACCGTGGCTGGTCACCACAAAGCTGTTGCCGTCGCGTACCTCCCGCAGCAGGCGGGAAAACTCCCGGTTGGCATCGGCAGCCGAAATTGTCTCGTCCATGCGATCACCAATATGTAGTTATTTACACTACTATAAGGCGATCAACTTGCTCGTTCAAGGCTCGCAATGACCCATCTTGCAAGGATGCGAAGCGGCAGCAAACAGGCTGGCAAGCGACGCTCAGCCACCCTTGTCCGAGGCGACGACGGTGAGCGTGTTCTCCCATCCATCGCCGGCGGCGACGATGCAGCTTTGGCCTTTCACGTCAGTCACCAGCATGGTCCACGTCCCGCTCGTCGAGACGAAAACCTCAATCACAGCTGCCTTGCCGGACAAGCCATAGCCGATACGTTTTTCCTGAAACGCCTGCGCCAGGCGCATCACCAGGTCGCTGTGCGCGCCGCAGACAAATTGCGCCTGGGCGGGAAGCGACGACAGCGCCATCGCAGCGCCGAGCGTGGCCATCCTGATCCATCGAAACGAAAAATTGCGTGCCATGTGGCACCTCCTTTGCCTTGACGCTCCGGCGAAGGGAGGCACATGAGCCGCCTCAGTGTGCCGGAGCGCTCCAGGCCGGGTCCGACGTCTTCATCGCGTCGCTCCTTTCTGGTTTCCGGTCTGTCGTTCGGGGAGCGTTATCGCGCTCCCTGGATTCGATATGGTGAGGCCCATATCGCAAGACAAGCAGGGCGCCCATCAGCCCTTCATTTCCTCGCACAACGGCAATTTCGCGATCGCCTCGTCGCTCAAAAGCTTCCTCAGATCCACCGACGACATCAAAGGGAAATATTGCTCGTCCGGCTTGCTGCGCATGTAGAGCTCGGCGATCAGCGAACCGCGATTGATGACGCCGTCGCGGCAGCCGCCCGTGATCTGGACCGATATGCTGCCATTGCCGTCCTTCCTGCCGGTCGCCCTGAATGCACGTGCCTTGGCCTGCGCTGCAGCCAGCCGCCCCACATCAGCCTGCGCGACACGCGCGATCTGGATTCTTTCAAAGGAAGGGCTCGCCGACACGCCCGGCGCGTTGTCACCAGCGACGATCTCGAGCGGCAGCGTCTCGTTGACGGGACCATGGGGCACCGGAGCGTCCATGACGAAACTCAGGACCACGTCGCCGGTGCGCAGCCGAAGCGGGACCGGCATGACGGCAGCGACGCTCATCTGCTCTGGCGCGATCTCCAGAGGATCGAGCCTGACGAGCTTGGCCAACGCCATCGGATTGAGAGAGGCGCAAGCAGACAGAGCGACAAGCCCGGCCAGTGCCACAATCGAACGTGCATAAACGGTCATGCTGCCTCCATATGGTTGTTTGACAGTGTCGACTTATTGTTTTACGATAATTTTTGCAAACGAAATTTGAAGGGACTGGAGATGGAGGCAGCACGCGAACGTGCCCGGTTGCTGAGCCGGAGAATGGAGATGTTGATCTCTGCCCTGATCGGCGTGGTCGCCCTGTTTGTCGCCTACGGCCTGTGGGTGGCGTGGTCGGATCCGGCCTGGATCGGCACATTCGTCATCGACAAGCTGGCATTGCCCAAACCGGCGCAGCTGTCGGCTACGACCATAACGCTGCTGGCGGCGACATTTCTCGTTCAGGCGGGGTTGCTGATCTGGGCGCTGCAGACGTTGCGGCGGGCATTCCGCGAAATCGCCCTGCATGACATCGTCGGCGTCGAGAGCGCGCGGCTGATGCGGCTGTCGGGCGTCGCCTTCCTGGCCAACGCGATCGCCATGGTTCTGGCCCCGCCGCTGGTTTCGTTGATCGTCAGCCTCGACATGCCAGTCGGCCATCGCTTCCTGGCGATCAGTGTCGGCACGCCCGAGCTGCTTGCCGTCATGGTCTCGGGCATTCTCATCGTCTTCGGCCATCTGCTTGCGGTGGCATCCGAGATCGATGACGACAACAAGCGGTTCGTCTGAGATGCCGATCGTCGTCAATCTCGATGTCATGCTGGCGCGCCGCAAGATGCGCTCGAAGGAGCTCGCGGCAGAGGTCGGCATCACCGAACAGAACCTGTCGCTGCTCAAATCCGGCAAGGTGCGCGGCGTACGTTTTTCGACGCTGGCGCGCATCTGCGCCGAGCTCGATTGCCAGCCGGGCGACCTGCTCGAATATCAGCCGGGCCCGGAACAAGAAGACGAAACGTAGAACGGGCGCCCAAGGGCGCCCGCTTTGTTTTCAGTCTTGGGAGATGGATCAGTTCATCGTCGGGATGACGAACTCCGCACCATCCTTGACGCCCGACGGCCAGCGCGAGGTCACCGTCTTGGTCTTGGTGTAGAAACGGAAGGCATCCGGGCCATGCTGGTTCAGATCGCCGAAGGACGACGCCTTCCAGCCGCCGAAGGTGTAGTAGGCGATCGGCACGGGGATCGGCACGTTGATACCGACCATGCCGACCTGGACACGCGATGCGAAATCGCGGGCCGCATCACCGTCGCGGGTGAAGATGGCAACGCCGTTGCCCATCTCGTGGTCGTTGGCGAGCTTGATGGCGTTCTCGTAAGTGGGTGCACGCACCACCGACAGCACCGGCCCAAAGATCTCTTCCTTGTAGATGCGCATGTCGGATGTGACGTTGTCGAACAGGCAGCCGCCCATGTAGAAGCCGTTTTCATAGCCCTGCATCTTGAAGCCGCGGCCGTCGACGACGAGCTTGGCGCCTTCCTTGACGCCGATGTCGACGTAACCCTTGATGCGCTCGAGCGCCTCACGCGTCACCACCGGACCGAAATCGGCCGACGAGTCGGTCGAGGGGCCGACCTTCAAGCTTTCGACGCGCGGAATCAGCTTTTCCATCAGCCGCTCTGCGGTGTCGTGGCCGACGGGAACAGCAACCGAGATCGCCATGCAGCGCTCGCCGGCCGAGCCGTAGCCGGCGCCGATCAGCGCGTCGACGGTCTGGTCCATGTCGGCGTCGGGCATGATGATCATATGGTTCTTGGCGCCGCCGAAGCACTGCACGCGCTTTCCGTTGGCACAACCACGGCTGTAAATGTACTGCGCGATCGGCGTCGAGCCGACGAAGCCTATGGCCTTGATGTCGGGATCGTCGAGGATCGCGTCGACAACCGTCCTGTCGCCATTGACGACGTTGAGAACACCCGCCGGAAGACCCGCTTCGAGGAACAGTTCGGCGATGCGCATCGGCACGCCCGGATCGCGCTCGGACGGCTTCAGGATGAAGGCGTTGCCGCAAGCGATAGCCGGGGCGATCTTCCACAGCGGGATCATCGCTGGGAAGTTGAACGGAGTGATGCCGGCGACCACGCCAAGCGGCTGGCGCATCGAATAGACGTCAATGCCGGGGCCCGCGCCATCGGTGAACTCGCCCTTCATCATGTGCGGGGCGCCGATGCAGACTTCGACCACTTCAAGGCCGCGCTGGATGTCGCCCTTGGCGTCGGCGATGGTCTTGCCGTGCTCGCGTGCCAGAAGCTCGGCCAGCGAGTCGTATTCCTTGTTGACCAGTTCGAGGAAGCGCATCAGCACGCGCACGCGGCGCTGCGGATTGGTGGCGGCCCAGCCGATCTGTGCTGCCTTGGCATTTTCGACAGCGGCGCGCAGTTCCTGCGCCGAGGCGAGTGCCACGGTGGCGCGCACCGAGCCGTCCATCGGCTGCAGAACGTCCTGCTTGCGTCCGCTGGTGCCGGCGACATGCTTGCCGCCGATGAAATGACCGTAGTCGACCATTGCTTCACTCCCAATTCTTTGTTGATGGCGCATTGTCCCGCTTAACGCGCGCCTTTGCAACGCGAGCGTGAACGCAACCGTTGTGCAAAAAATATAGACCGACGAGAGCTTGAATGCGATTTCATGCATAGTAGGGTGTGGTCTTTCCTTCGCCCCGCAAACGGGGAGAGGAACGACATCCGCATGGGAGGCTCTATGAACTGGGATGACGTCCGCATCTTTCTCGCCGTCGCGCGTAGCGGCCAGATCCTTGGCGCGGCGCGGCGCCTCGAGCTCAACCACGCAACGGTTTCACGCCGCGTTGCGGCACTTGAAGAGGCGTTGAAGACCAAACTCTTCCGCCGGCTGACCACCGGTAGCGAGCTGACGCCGACCGGCGAGCGCTTCCTCGAAGTCGCCGAGCGCATGGAAGCCGACATGCTGACCGCCCGCGCCGAAATCTCCGGCGAAGGCGACGAGGTGTCGGGCACGGTGCGCATCGGCGCGCCTGATGGTTTTGGCGTTGCCTTCCTGGCGCAGCGGCTGGGCACGCTTACCGCACAGCACACCGATCTGCGCATTCAACTGGTGCCGGTTCCCAGGACCTTTTCGCTGTCGCGGCGCGAGGCAGACATCGCCATCACCACTGAGCGGCCGAGCGAAGGCCGGCTGGTGGCGGCAAAACTCGTCGACTATTCGCTCGGCCTGTTTGCCTCGCGCTCTTATGCCGAGGAGCATGGCCTGCCCTCGTCGCGCGCGGAGCTGTCCGCCCATCGCCTTATCGGCTACGTGCCCGACCTGGTCGTCAGCCCGTCGCTCGACTACGCCGCCGAGTTCAGCCCGTCGTGGGAATCCGCCTTTTCGATTTCGTCGGCGCTCGGACAGGTCGAGGCGGTGCGCTCGGGCGCCGGCATCGGCATCCTGCACACCTTCATCGCCCGCACCATTTCTGAGATCGTGCCGGTGACGGCGATCGCACCGATCCGCCGCGCCTATTGGCTGGTCTATCACGAGTCCGTCCGCCCGCTGCGCCGGATCCAGACGGTGGCGGGCTTCATCACCAAGTCGGTGGAGCGCGAACGGGCGCTGTTCATCTAAACCCTTCCGACAATCTCGCACATCCGCTAACACTGGCGTTTCAAGCGAGGAAACCGATTTGCTGCCCCGCCCCTACGCAGAATTGCTGCGCAAGGCCCGGCGCGCCACACGACGCGCCGACGAGGCCGAGGACCTGCTGCAGACAGTCCTTGTCGCGGCGGTCGAAGCCGGGCGCACCGACCTGTCGAAGATCGAGAACCGGCGCTGGCTGGAAGGCGCGCTGCGGCGGCGCGCTGCCTTCGACGCGCGTTCGGCCGTCCGGCGCAGGAAGCGCGAAACGCCATTCGCTGCCGGCAGTTGCGAGCCAACTGACCGCGAAATCGTGCCTGTCCGCTTTGTCGCGACCTTGCCGCCCCGCCTGCGTACGACGACGCTTCTCGCCCTGACTGGTCATACGCGACAGGAGATCGCCTGGCTGCAAGGCCTTGCCGATCCGGCACTTCGCCAGCGCATCGCCGAGATCCGGCGGCGCTGGCTGGCCTTTGGTGGCGATCCGGTCGCGGAGATTCCGGGCCTCGCCGGCGCGCTCGCCTTCGGCAGCATCAGGCGTTCCTTGCTCGCCATGACAAGGCAGCCGGGCGCCCTGCTCGCAAGCCACGATCCCGACGGGCACCTTTTTGTGATCGGGACCTCACAAAACCCTGTCGCACGGCAACTCAACAGACGTGCAACTGAAATCACGGAGTGACCTAATGTTCGGCAAATGCAAACTCGGCAATATCTGCTACTACGTCTCGGATATCGACAAAACCGAGGCCTTTTACCGCGATGTCATGGGGCTGGATGTCCAGCGCATGGAAAGCGACGGAGAGGGTGAAGGCGATTGGCTGATCGCAAGCACCGCAAACGGCGTCGACCTGATCTTCTTCGAGATGGAATCGCGGCCCGGCAACTCCCCCATCATCGTGTTCGAGATCGCCGACGGCGGCATCGACGACGTCGTCTCGTCGCTGGCCGGCAAGGGCGTGACCATCGTCACTCCGGTGAGTCATGCGCCAGGCGGCTGGTCGTCCGAATTCGCCGATCCTGACGGCCACACGATTTCGATGTACCAATCGGCGGAAGTGCCGCGTTCGCTGAAGGCTGCCTGAACGGTTCAGGCCCAATAACGCTCGGGGCCAAGCCCGCTGGCGTCGATCTCCGGCTCGCGGCCGGAGATCATATCGGCGAGGATTTTCCCCGAGCCGCAGGCCATGGTCCAGCCGAGCATGCCGTGGCCGGTGTTGATGAACAGGTTCGACAACTTCGTCTTGCCCAGGATCGGCGGACCGTCAGGTGTCATCGGCTGCAGACCGCACCAGAAATGCGCGTCGCGCAGGCTTCCCGCACCGTCAAACAGCTGTCGCAGCGACCGTTCGAGCGGCGCACGGCGCGATTCATCCAAGGTCAGATCGAAGCCCGACATTTCCATCGTGCCGCCGATACGGATGCGGTCGCCTAGCCGGGTGATGGCGACCTTGTTGGTTTCGTCGATGACCGTCGAAACCGGCGCGCGATCGGCATCCGTGATCGGTACGGTCAGCGAATAACCCTTGAGCGGATAGACCGGCACACGCTGGTGCAGCTTGCGCATGAAGCGTTCGCAATAGCTTCCAGCCGCCAGCACAAAGGCGTCGGCATTGGCAATGCCATCGTCCGAAACGACCTGATGAACGCGCCCGCCTGAATACTCCAGCGAGTAGACACGCTTGCCGAACCGGAAGATCACGCCGCGTTCGCTGCACAGTTCGACCAGACGTTCGGTGAAAAGCCGGCAGTCGCCGGTCTCGTCATCAGGCAGGCGCAGGCCGCCAGCGATGTTCTGGCGCGCACCGGCAAGGCCTGGCTCGGCCGCGATGCAGCCGGCCGCGTCGAGGATCTCATAGGGCACCTCAAACTTGTCGAGTACGGCAACGTCGGAGCCGATGCCGTCGAGCTGTTCCTGGGTGCGAAACAGCTGCAGCGTGCCATGGCTGAGCTCGTCGTAGGAAATGCCGGTGCCCTGGCGCAGCACGCGCAGCATGTCGCGGCTGTATTCGGCGAGCGGCATCATCAGCGCCTTGTTCGCCTGATAGCGTTCTGCTGTGCAGTTGCGCAGCATCCTGGCCAGCCACATCCACATCTTGGGATCGAATTTCGGCCGGAAGGAAAAGGGCCCGTCTTTCATCGCGAGCCATTTGAGCGCCTTGAGCGGCACGCCGGGTGCCGCCAGCGGGGAGGCGTAGCCGGAGGAAATCTCGCCCGAATTGGCATAGCTGGTCTCATGGGCCGGCCCCTTCTGGCGGTCGTAGACGACCACCTCGTGCCCTGCCTCGGCAAGATAATAGGCGGTCGTCACCCCGATGACGCCGCCGCCGACGACTATGACCTTCATTGCGCCCCCAGATGCATGACCCCGAAAACGAGGCATGCACAAACTCATAGGCGCCGCCCGTCAGGCCGCAGAAGGGCCCGGGTCATCGCCATTTCCCGAGGTGTGCCGGATTTTTCTTGGCACGCCAAGGGGTTGTGGCTCATCGGCGCTGAACACCAGCACCGGGAAGCGGCGGCCGGATGCCTCGGTATCGCCTTCCGGCGTGGTGATTCCCGGACGCGCGGCCTCGGGCTGATAGTGAATCTCGTCGACACGAATGGTTTCGGTCGAGCCACGACCACAGTCGACCACGATCGACTGACCTTTGCGTAGGCCAAGCAGAGCCAGGCCGCGCGGCACGGAGATCGGGATGATCTGGCCGACCATGCCGTCCATGGGCCCGTGCGCGACAATGCGGGTATGGGGCGCACCACCATCGACACTGAAGGTCACGCGGCTGTTCAGCGTGACCACGTCCGCATCGGCCTCGTTTGAAAACACGACATGCGCCGAAGCAAGCTTACGGCGCAAAAGGGCGACAAGTGGGCCGCCCGACCAGGCCAGGCGGTCAAGCATCGTCTTGACGATGGCGAAATCCTTGGTCGTCAGCTGACATTTGGACATGGCATAGCTCCACAAGTGCTGGGCTTCGCCCGGCACTGGCATGGTTCGAAAATCGGGCTGCTGTTGCGGCTCGCGCCCGTCAATTGGCGTCTTCGCGCGGCACTTCGACCGCCATGATCTCGAGTTCAAGACGACGGCCGTCGCGCGAGGTCCAGGCAACCGACTGGCCTTCACGAAGGCCGATAAGCGCAGCACCCACCGGCGTCAGGATCGAGACCTTGCCTTCGGCGATGTCGGCCTTGCCGGGATAGACAAGCGTCACGGTCTTGACCTCGCCATCGCCGCTGCGGAACGTCACCGTCGAGCCCATGCGGATCACATTGGCGGGAATGCGGTTGAGTGGTTTGATCTTGGCCCGCTCCATCTCGGAGAGCAGTTCCTCGGCGATGCCCGGCAGGCGTTCGAGACTGGATTCGGCGAGGCCTGTCAGCCTGGCATAGTCGTTTTCGCTCACCACGATCTCGTGTTCGCGGCGCTGCTTGATGTTCTGGCGCAATGGAAGCCTCATAGGTTGTCGTCCGGCCGGCGCATTTAAAAAAGCGCGCGACCGGTCCGTCCGTGGAACGGACGTGCCCAAATATTCCACCCGAGCCGCCAGGCGGCTCCGGTGCTCATGATTTCATGCTTTGAAAAATCGGCCCCAAGGGCTCGGAAGTCGCATAGCGACCGAGCCGGGGCTAGTATCCCGCGATGGGGCAGACCCGAAATAGGGCAAAGCTGCCGATGTGAGCGATGGTGCACATAGGCGAAGAGTCGCCGACCCTGCCTTGCTTGTCAAGGGCGGCGGCCGGAGGGGCTATTTCACCAGGTGCCTGAACGCAGCGACGACCTCGTCATAGACCTTGCGCTTGAACGGCACGATCAGCTCCGGAAGCTCGACCATCGGCTTCCAGGCCCAACGGTCGAACTCGGCCGAATGCCCGCCGGGAGGCGGGTCGATGGCGATTTCGTTCTCCTCGCCATCGAAGCGAAAGGCGAACCATTTTTGCGTCTGGCCGCGATATTTGCCCTTGAAGGCGACGCCCAAGAGATGCGGCGGCAGGTCGTAGTTGATCCAGCGGGGCGCTTCGGCAACCAGCGTGACGCTGCGCATGCCGGTCTCCTCGTAAAGCTCGCGCGTGGCAGCCGGATAGGGCTCCTCGCCCTTGTCGATGCCGCCTTGCGGCATCTGCCATAGCTTGTCGGTATCAGACAATTCGCTGTCAGGTTCAGCGATCCGCCGCCCGGCCCAGACCAGCCCCCTGGTGTTCAGCACCATGATGCCGACACATGGACGGTAAGGCAGGTCTTCGGGTGCGGTCTTGGTCTTCGACATCAGTCCTATCCTCGTTCGGGATCGCTTGCGACAGCCGAGATCGGCACGATCTCGATGCCGCGCTTGCGCGCCTCGCTTGCCCATGAGGTCACGGCGTCCACCGTGACGTCGAATGCATTGCCCGTGCCGATGGCAAAACCCTTGGCGCGCGCGGTCCGCTCCAGCTCGTCGAGCTTGTTCAGGATAGCGCCGCGATCCTGGACCGCATCGATGATGGCGTCGCCCGCCGCGAACGGCACGCCGTTTTTCAGCGCCTGCTCTGGTGCCAGGCTCCGCGCCGACGAGCCATCGTCGATGTAACCGATACCGCGCTTGCCGAGCTCGGCCATCATCGCGCCCATCGCCTCCGGGCTCGCCGAGAAGCGCGCCCCCATATAGTTCATCACGGCGGTGTAATTGGTCGTCCGCGACAGCGTCCAGCGCAGGTTCTTGAGGTTTTCGTCAGCACTTGCCTCGACCGTCAACGTATTGCGGCCGGGATTGACGTTGGGAAAATCGAACGGCTCGAGCGGCACCTGCATGACGACCTCATGGCCCTCGCGCCGTGCTGCCTGCATCCAGCGGCCAAGGCTATTGCCCTGGGGCGCGAAGCCGAGCGTGATTTCCGGCGGCAGCTTGCCGATCGCCTGTTGCGTTCCCGTCTGCGACAGGCCGAGCCCGCCGATGACGATCGCCACCCGCGCGCCCCGCGCGCCCGACCAGGCGCGGGCATAGACGTCGAACGGACGCCGCCCGTCGGCAGCGCGTATCGGCAGCGGCCCGCTCCCGCTGTCTTCGATCAGTGCTTTGTCGGGCAGATGGGCGATACGCACATTTTGTCCGACGGCGGACGGATCGCGGATCACAACGACGCCGTCCTCACCCACCGGTGGATTGACGCGGATAATCGCAGGGCCGCCCGGCGTTGGGGCGGTTGCCGGCTTCGGCTTGGCCACTGACAGGGCGGGCACGGCAACGGTCTCCGGCATTGCAACCGCAACGACTTCCGGGGTGCGGAACGGTTTTTGGCGCAGCGCAATCGAGGCGGATGCAGCAACGACCGCCACAGCGCACAGGCCGGCGAGCAATGGCCCCTTGCGCAGCCACGCCAAGCGCTTGCCAGCGGGACGGCGTGGAACCTGCCCGAGCGGACGGTCGATTTCTTTTTCGATCTGCACCACCCCGCGCTCTCAGCCAGCTCCCCGAATCAAACTGCCGGAACCTTGCGGCCCCGGCAGTTTTGCATTGCCTCGATCGAGCAACCAGCCCCAAGGGCCGGCGACGACCTGATTTACTGCTGGTTCATCACAGCCTTGTCAGGGTTGGGCGGGAAAGACGGATCGGTCTTTTGCCCACGCAGCAACTCCAGCGCATAGTTGAGCTGCAGGTCGTCCTTCGGCTCCGGCGGCACATAGGCCGCCGAACCCGAACCCTTGTCGCTCTCTTCCACGCCCTTGATGTGGCCCTTGAGCTCGGACTCGCCACGCGTGACGTCACGACCCTGCAGGTCGGCCGGCAGCGGCTGGTCGACCTTGATGTCGGGCGTGATGCCCTTGCCCTGGATCGACTTGCCCGACGGCGTGTAATAGAGCGCCGTCGTCAGCCTGAGCGCGCCATTCTCGGCCAGCGGGATAATGGTCTGCACCGAGCCCTTGCCGAAGGACTGCGTGCCCACCACGGTGGCGCGGCGCAGATCCTGCAGCGCACCGGCGACGATTTCCGACGCACTCGCCGAACCGCCATTGATCAGCACGACCAGCGGCTTGCCGTCGATGTCGTCGCCCGGACGAGCGTCGAAGCGGGTGATGTCCTTGGGATCACGGCCACGGGTCGAAACGATCTCGCCACGGTCGAGGAAGGTATCGGAAACGCTGACCGCCTGATCGAGCAAGCCACCCGGGTTGAGGCGCAGGTCGAGCACGTAGCCCTTCAGCTTGTCTTCCGGTACCTGCTTCTTGATCTCGGCGATCGCATTTTGCAGGTCATCGAAGGTCTTCTCGGTGAACGAGGTGATCTTCATGTAGCCGACATCGTTGTCGACGCGGAATTTGACCGCCTTGACCTTGATGACGTCGCGCATGATCGAAAGCTCGATCGGCTTGTCGGCACCCTGGCGCAGGATCGTCAGCTTGATCGGCGTGTTGATCAGGCCGCGCATCTTTTCGACCGCATCATTCAGCGTCAGGCCGCGAACTTCGACACCGTCGATCTTGGAGATGTAGTCGCCAGACAGAACGCCAGCCTTGGAAGCCGGGGTATCATCGATCGGGGTGATGACCTTGACCAGCTCGTTTTCCATCGTCACCTCGATGCCGAGGCCGCCGAATTCGCCCTTGGTCTGGACGCGCATGTCCTTGGCGGCTTCAGCGTTGAGATATGACGAATGCGGATCAAGCGAAGTCAACATGCCGTTGATGGCGTTTTCGATCAGCGACTTCTCGTCCGGCGGGGTCACATACTGGCCCCGCACGCGTTCGAAGATATCGCCGAAGATAGCAAGCTGGCGGTAGGTCTCCGACCCCGCCGCATTCGCTGTTGAGCCAGGTGCACCATACACCAGGCTCATCGCTGAGGCTCCCATCAGCGCCCCGGCAAGCAGAAGCGACAGTTTACGCATCATTTATGTCCTTCCAGAGGTGCGGTCCGCCCACCATGGGGTCGGATCGACGGGTTTTCCATCCTTGCGGAACTCGACATAGAGTTCCGGCGTCGCATTCGCATTTTCCGAAGCTGAGGTGCTCGCCACCCTCGCCTCACCCATCGCACCGATCGGCTCGCCTGCTAGTACGGACTGACCCGGCGCGACGCTGATTCTGCTCATCCCCGCCAAGACGACATGATAGCCGTCGCCGGCATTGAGGATCAAGAGTTGACCATAGGAGCGGAAAGGCCCCGCATAAAGAACACTTCCATCCGCCGGAGCCGTGACGATGGCGCCCGATTGTGTCGCAACCATGTCCCCAAGCATGGTTCCGCCTATGCCGTCGGCGCCGCCAAAGCGACGTTTTATGCGCCCGGTGACCGGCAGCGCGACCTGCCCCTGCAGCAGGGAAAACGGTGCGGAAGCAACGAGTTGGTTGGCTTCCGGCACCACCGGCACGACAGGCTGGTTCGCGGCCTTGGCGGCTTCCTCCGCAGCCACGCGCGCGGCCTCGGCATCGGCTGTCTTCTTCGCCGCCTGCTTGTCGAGCGCTGCGATCAAATCTTTGAGACTGTCGGCCCGCGCCGCAAGTTCGGCCGATTTTTTTGTTTCGTCGGCCAGCGCCACCTCGGATTCTGAGCGTAGCCGGCTCTTGGCTTCGAGCAAAAGATCGAGTCGCGCCTTCTCGCCAGCCTGGGCCGTCATCGCCGTGGTCAGCCGGTCGCGCTCGGCCTCGATCGAGGCAACCACCCGCGACAGCTCCTTGAGATCGGCCATCAGTATGTCGGTCTCGGAGCGCAACTCGGGCACCACCGCACCCAACAGGATCGCGCTGCGGATCGACGACAGCGCATCCTCCGGCTTGACCAGGATCGCCGGCGGCGGATTGAGCCCCATGCGCTGCAGCGCGCCCAAAACCTCGGCCAGCACGCCGCGACGCATGTTGAGCGAGGTGCGGATACCCGCCTCCTGCTCCTTCAACCCCTCGAGCTTGCCGGCAATGTCTTCGATGTCCTGGCCGAGCTTGCGCTCGGTCTTGGCCGACTGGATCAGGGCTGCGGTGATCGAGGCATGATCCTTCTTCACCTGCGCGATCTCGGCGGCCAGTTTTTCGCGGCGCTCAGCCGACAACTGGATGTCGCGCGCGACACTTTCGTATACGGACCGCGTCTGGTCGGGATTTGGCAACGGAGGCCCCACCTGGGACGAAGCCGCTCCGCAGGCAAGCGCAATCAGTCCCGCCGCGACAATGCCGCGGCACGGCGATAGCCACGCCTTCAGAGGTAAATTCCGCGCCATGCGATGATCCGGTTGTATGTCAGCGACCTTAGTGGCGGCATCGTTAACGAACCATCAACCATGTTTGCCGGGCACGACCGCAAGCGGACATTTGACCAGCCATTTTGTCGAATTCCGGGCGCTCACGCTCGATGATAGGGATGTCCCGACAAAATGGTCGCGGCACGGTAAAGCTGCTCGCCAAGCATGATGCGAACCATCTGGTGCGGCCAGGTCGCGGCACCGAAGGAAATCAACAGCTGCGCTTCGTTGCGCAACGCCTCATCATGGCCGTCGGGTCCGCCAATGGCGATCATCAGCCCGCGCTGGCCGCCGTCGCGCAGCGAGGCGATCTTGTCGGCGAATTGTTGCGAAGAGAGATTCTTGCCGCGCTCGTCGAGCAGGATCAGCGCGGTTCCGGGCGCCATCTGGGCGCGCAGCCTGTCGGCTTCCTCGCGCCGGCGCTCGTCGACATCGCGGACACGGCTTTCGGCGATCTCGGTGACGCCGGAAAAGTCGAAGCCGAGCGCGCCGCCGCTTTTCGAAAACCGGTCGAGATAGCGGTCCGCAAGCTCCTTCTCGGGGCCGGCTTTCATCCGGCCCACGGCATGTATCGCTACCTTCATCCCTGGCGTCTAACGGTTCAATGAACCGTTTCTTCCTCTAGATCCGGCGCCTGCCACATCTTTTCGAGATTGTAGAACTCGCGGATCTCGGGCCGGAAGATATGGACGATGATATCGCCTGAATCGATGAGCACCCAGTCGGCGCCCGACAGCCCCTCGACGCGGGCAGTGCCGAGGTCGGCATCCTTCAGCGCTTTGAGGAGATGATCGGCAAGTGCGGCGACATGACGGTGCGACCGGCCCGAGGCGATGACCATATAGTCGCCTAGGCTCGATTTCCCCTGGATGTCGATGGAGACAATGTTTTCGGCCTTGGAGTCTTCCAGACTGGCAAGGACTGTCTTGATGGCGCGGGCAACAGCGTCGTATTCGCCTATCCCGGCCGGCGAAGGCAGGATTTCCGCCTTCTTCCGAAGTGCTGTTCTCAGTGTCTTTCCTTTCCGACAGGAACAACCAAATCGCCCTGAACTCGGACGACACCATTTAGATAGGCAGAGTTGGGCTACAGTTTCAAGACAAGGGCGCGTAAACACCTGACAACAAGCCAGTAGCACCCAACTTTCCTGCCATCGGCTACGGATCGACCGACGGCGGCAATTGTGCCGACATCGGCGAAAAACTGCCGGCTTCCCCCACCGGAACCGCCTGGGTCATGCGCAACCGCCACAAGACGAAGGCGGTGAAGATAGCCCCGATGGCAATCGCCACATACATGAAGGCATAGGTGCCGTAGACGGCCGTCAGCACCGTGCCGAGGCCGGGCACGATGAAACCCGACAGCGACCAGGCAAACAGCATGCTGCTCGACAAGGCCACCAGATCGTCCTTGCTGGCGCGGTCGGAGGCATGCGCGCTCGACAGCGAATAGATCGACTCGCTCGCCCCACTCCACACGACATAGATCGCGACCATGATCGGCAGCGCGCTGCCGTCGAAGCGGCTGGCGGCAAGCCCGGCAATCACCACCAGCAGGCCTGCCGCCACAAGCACATAGCGCCGGTCGGTGCGGTCGGAGATCCAGCCGAACGGGATCTGGAACAACAGCGTGCCGAGCGGCATGGCAAACAACAGCGTCGCCACCTGCTGCTGGCTGAATCCGCTTGCCGTGGCATGGATCGGCGCGAAGCCGGTGATCAGCATCGACACCCCGCCGACGGCCAGCATGCCGGCGACACCGACCGGCGAAATGCGCCAGGCGCGTGCCAAGGCCACCGAGGCCGCCTGCGGTGGCGGTGGCTGGCGCAGGCGGGTCAAGCCAACCGGGAGGATCGAGATGGCGTTGAATGCGATGCCGATAAGCGGCGCCTGTGCGGTCGCGATGTCGACGAAACCGAGCATGAACGAGCCGACGCCCAGGCCAACGACATAAGAGACGTAGAAGATCGCCATGACGCGACCGCGGATTTCGTTGCCGACGGCATCGTTGAGCCAGCTCTGGGCGACGATGAAGAGCCCGCATATGGCAAAACCGTAGAGCACGCGCGCCGCGATCCAGACAATCGGGAAGGTTCCGGCACCTATCGCCACGTTGGACAGCACGATAAGGGCGGAAAACACCATATAGGCGCGTGCATGGCCGACCCGGCGCACCAACGCCCCGGTGAGCAGGCAACCGGCAAGCCCGCCAGCGGAGAGCCCGGTGAGAATGGTGCCGGCCCAAGTCGGCGCGTAGCCGGCGGCACCGAGCGTAACCGGGATGTAACCGAACATCAGCCCATTGCCGACGGCGACCAGCGCCATCGCCAGGATGACGCCGGCAACGGCAATCACCGGCGCGGGCGGCTCGTCATCCTGGCCTGTCGCGTGCTTTTGTTCCATGCCGCCAACCTCGCCTGCCTTGGCTGCCATGCGTAGCTGCAAAAGCGACATCGGATGACTGGCTTGGCCAATTGACTGGCCTGGATCAAAAGGAGCGCGCACGCGTTTTTGCTGATCGACATTTCGTGCGAGATGAGACCGTGCAGCAAGCGTGATCAAACGGGACGCGCCGGCAAGGAGCATACCGGGTGCGTTCTCATGCAGGAAAGACCAATGACCCCCGTTCAAAAAGCCATCTGGTTCATCGAAAGCCACTATTCCAGGGACATCGGACTGGACGAGATTGCCGCCATTGGCGGTGTATCGCGCTTCCACATGTCCCGCGCTTTCGGTGCCGCCACTGGCCATTCGGTCATAGGTTACATCAGAGCCCGCCGCCTGACCGACGCGGCGTTCACGCTGGCCAAGGGCGCGCCCGACATTTTGGCGGTCGCGCTCGATGCCGGCTACGGCTCGCATGAGGCGTTCACCAGGGCCTTTCGCGACCGCTTCGGACTCACGCCCGAGGAGGTGCGCGCGAACGGCGCTGTTCCCCAACCCGAATGCGTGGAGCACCTCAAAATGGACGAAACCTTTGTCGAAAACCTTGTCCCGTCGCGTTTTGTCGACGGCGGCACCCTGCTCATCGCCGGCTTCGGCGAGCGCTACACCTGCGAGACCAGCATCGCCATTCCTTCTCTATGGCAGCGCTTCGGCCCGCATTTCGGCAGCGTGCCCGGCCAGAAAGGGATGGTCGGCTACGGCGTCTGCTGCAATTTCGACGACGACACCTTCGAATACATCGCAGGTGTCGAGGTCACCGACTTCTCCGGCCTGACATCGGAATTCAGCCGCCTGCGCATCCCGCCGCAGCGTTATGTCGTGTTCGCCACCACCGAGCACATTTCGGCGATCCGGCGCATCACCAACACCGTGTGGAGCAAGTGGTTTCCAAGTTCGGGCCATGAGGCAGCCGACGCCCCGCATTTCGAGCTCTATCCCGAAAGCTTTGATCCGGTGACGGGCAAGGGCGGCTATGAGCTCTGGCTGCCGATCAAGAGCTAGGACCAATCGGACACGGCCTTGAAGGGTTTTGGCTTGCGCTCGGCCACAACAATCGGCCGGGCGCCTCGCTTTCGATACCCGGAAGCCTATCTTTGGCTTGGAAAACGGGAGGATCGAGATGGGCAGCATCAGGATCAAGCGCGTCTATGAGGCGAAGACTGACGACGATGGTTTTCGCGTGCTTGTCGATCGGGTCTGGCCGCGCGGGGTGACCAGGGAAAAGGCTGCTGTCGATCTCTGGCTCAAGGAAATCGGGCCTTCGACGGAGCTGAGGAAATGGTTCGGCCATGACCCGCAGCACTGGGACGAGTTTCGTTCGCGCTATCGTATCGAACTGGCTGGGCAACAGGCCTTGGTCGCAGATTTGCGCAGGCACGCAGCCAAGGGGCCGCTGACGCTGGTGTATTCAGCCCATGACGAGGCGCACAACCAGGCCGTGGTGCTGAAGGAGGTCCTGGAGGACTGAGTCCCGCCTCGACCGTTGCGCAGGGAACCCGGAGCGGGTGCCGATTGTTTCCTTTCGCTGCGCGAAGGGATTTCCCATGTACGAGAAGGTTTTCACCAGGATCGCCAACAAGGTGGCCTACGCTGCCGGTCTGCCGCCAACCTTTGCGGCCTGTTGCCTGATCATCGTTGTTTGGGCGGTGTCCGGCCCATTCTTTGGCTTTTCCGATACCTGGCAACTCGTCATCAACACCGGCACGACCATCATCACCTTCCTGATGGTCTTTCTCATCCAGAACACGCAGAACCGCGATAGTGCGGCGATCCAGGCCAAACTCGACGAACTGATCCGCGTCGGCGCAGCCCAGAACCTGTTCATCGGCATCGAGCACCTGACCGAATCCGAGGTCGAGGAAATCCGCCGCAAATGCGAAGAGGCGGCAAAGCGGCATGACTCGCGGGCGAGGTCAAAATCGAAGGGGTAGCGCCAAGGTTGACGATAGCCCATGTCGGGCACAAGATTGTTGCGAATTGGGTACGGTGTGGCGTGATTGATTGGTTGGACATCCTCAAGGAACAGGCTGAGACCGGCGCGGAAATGGCCCGCGAGGTGCCTGTGACGCTTGCCAATCCCGACATCAGCCGTGATCAGGTGAAAAAGCTGTTTGCCGCGCTCGAACAGCAGGCCGAGTTCGTCGAAAAACTGCGGCAGGTGCTGGAAGCCAACGACTTCGAGCCCGAAGTGCTGGTCGCCGCCGAGAAGCTGGAAGACCGCTACGCCGATCTGGCGGCCTCCGCCGCCGAACGGCTGAAGGCTATGCGCAGCGGCGGCAACGCGCGCCGGCAATAGCCGTCTATCTGGTTTAAACGCGCACCTTCGCCCCCGCGATCAACGCCGTTGTCACGGCTTTTCCGTGCGATCGATGCGGCGTGGCGAGCACGGGCACCGGCTAAGCGCCGGCGCCCGTGATGCGGTCAGGCCGGCGGGGTGCCGGAGTGCATGACCTTCTTGATCTCCGCGCGGAACGCCGGCGTGTCCTTTTCACCATGAACCGACACAGCGTGCTGGACGGCCGCATCGATGAGTTCTTTCTCGGTGTCGGCCGCTATAGCCACTGTGCACTTCATTTCGCTCGGGAATTCACGGCAGTCGATATATTGGCGCATCGTCTTCGCCTCCCAGCGATTTCCATATGAGAACCGGCTAATATTAATCCCGCAAGCAGGAAGCGGCAACTCACAAGACGACGCGCCGGAGGCTGGCGCTTAAACCACGGCCGGCCCGCGAAATGCATTTGCGCGTTCAAACGCCCATTGCCGGAAGGTACGTGGCTCGCAGCCGGTCAGCTGCTCGACAGTGGGCAGCACCGTATAGGCACTTGCGGGCGTGTTGATGTGCCAATCCACAAGGAACTCGATGAAGCGTTCCGGCGTGCCAAGCGCCTGCCATTTGGCGCGCGCCTCCGCTTCGGTGAGCTCGATGAGCTTGATCGCCTTGCCTGTCGTTTCGCCCAAGGCGTCGACCTTGTCCTGCGGCGTCAGGGCCTCGGGGCCGGTAAGGGTGTAGCTCTTGCCGGCATGACCGACTGCGGTCAAAGCATTGGCGATGGACATGCCGATATCGGCCTCGTGGATCATCGCGCTCTTGGTCGGACCGAACGCCCTGACGATTCCGTCCCTGCCGACCGACTGTGCCCACTGCAGCGCGTTGGTCATGAATTCGACCGGAATGAAAAAGTCCGTCCAGGCAAGCCCGCTTTGCTGCAATGCCCGCTCAAGTGGCCCGGATTCCTCGCCACGAAACGACGTCACGCGCTCGATGCCGGCGGCTTTCGCCAAGGCGACAACGGCTTCGGGGTTCTTCATATGCGCGCCTGCGCTGGCGTCGTAGTTGATCAGGTGCAGGGCTTTTGCGCGGGAGAAGGCGGCCGCAAGGCTGTCGAGGTTGCTGAAATCGCCTGATACGACCTCGACTTCTTCCGGCAACTTGGCGCTGCCGGGATTGCGGGTCATGGCGCGGACGCGGGCACCTCGATCGACCAGTTCGCGAATGATCGCACCGCCAACATTGCCGGTCGCGCCGGTCACCAGAATTGTCATTTGCAAGGCTCCATCTTTCGGTTGATGCAGCGTCGTACAAGTTCAAGTTAACTTGAAGTCAAGCGACATTTTTGCTTTGATAACGCGATGGAACAACTGCTTACGATCAACCAGATTTCCAGGCGCTCTGGTGTCGCTGCGTCGGCCTTGCGCTACTATGAGGAGCGCGGGCTGATCCGCTCCGAGCGCGCCGGATCGGGGCACCGGCGTTTTCCGCGCTGGGTGCTGCGGCGCGTCGCCTTCATCGTCTTTGCGCAACGCCTGGGCATGTCGCTGGAGGAGGTCGGTGTCGAACTTGCGCGGCTGCCATCGGACCATGTGCCGACGGGCGAAGACTGGTCGCAACTGTCCAACCGCTGGACACACCGCATCGACGAGCGGATCAACGAGCTGAAGCGGCTCAAGATCGGGCTCACCGAATGCATCAGCTGCGGCTGCCTGTCCCTGGAGCGCTGCCAGCTGGTCAACCCCGACGACCGCGCCAGCCGACTTGGGCCGGGGCCAAGGTATTGGGTGGGCAAGGGTGGGTGACGTGGGCAGAGGCGAAGATGATTTACTAGACGCTCATCAACTCGATTCTTGCATGGCGAACTCTCTCTTGATGAACTAAACCATGTGGGTTTTGGTGGCGATTGACAGCGTTGCCATCAAAACAGCGTCTTGGTAAGCTTTTCAACGCCAGAGACCAAATCTAGAGCTTGTTCTTTGGATGGTTCTCTTTCTTTATTATGGTCGCATAGGTTGCGCAGATCGCCCAGATGCTGAATGTATCTCCAGGTTGCCGTATCCATAATGTCCTCCTTTTTTAGGATATCATTAAAATCAGAGATGCTTGGGTTCTTCTTTGAAGTATTTATGTTGTGATTTATGCAGACGGTTAGTAGATGTTTTTCAAGAACCACGCCTGATATAGCTCCGGATGCCCTGAAGAATCCATTCTTGATAAGCTCTTTTGCGCTTTCGATCTCAGAATCGATAACATCTGCAAGCACCATCTGCCGAATGTCGAATAGAGAACTATCGAAACGCGTCTTCGCAGATTTCAAAATGGCAAGCTGCTGGCGAAACTGAGGAATGGCTGAATCGGATCTAACTTTGACTGTGCCGCCTTGGGTTACTTGGATTCCCTAAAGGTAGTCATTTATAACGTAGTTTTCGCAAGTTATTTCCTTTCTGTTTTTTTGCTTTTCATAGTGACTTACGAAATCGTTAATTCTATTCGGTATTATTACCGAAATAATTGACTTTGCTGGAGAATACCACGACTGGTAGGAGGATCCAAAATCTGGAAGCTCTTTTAAAAAATTTTTAATAGCTTCATCTGAAGCTGTTTTAGATGACTCACCTTTGGTAGGCATTATGCCTCGGAGTTGTTCCATAAATTCTTTAGGGTAGCATTCATACTGAATGGCATTCTGCAAGGAATCACCCAGTTTAAGAAGTTTTTCTAGATCCCCTTTGAACCTATCGAAATTGCCTGCCATAGCGCTCCCCCAATGTTCTTCAAGTTCAAGTTTTGAAAATAGCGGCAACCTATGTCGCATTTGCTTTCGGCTAAGTACCTCACACCGCGTTCACAAACCCGTCCAGAACCTTCTTCTGGCCGGCCTTGTCGAAGTTGATGGTCAACTTGTTGCCGTCGACGACGGCGACGTTGCCGTTGCCGAATTTCTGGTGGAAGACGCGGTCGCCGACGTTGAAGCGCGAGGGTTCGGTGGCGACGGACTTGGCGACAAGTTCGCCCTCGATCATGCGGCCCTTGACCGAGCCGCGGCCAGCACCAAAGCCTGAATCGGTCTCGCCATAGCCGATGCGCTCGACCGAATGGCCGGAGCGCGAGCCCCAGTTGCGGTCGGTGGCCTCGGTGCGGTTAGCCTGCGCGCGCTGCCAGCCGGGCGTAGCATAGGTGTTGGAGAAGGACTTTTCGCCGACATTGTCGAAACGCGAGGCGCCATAGGGGTTCTGGCGTCCGCCGCCGTAGCCGCCATAGGAGTTGCCGGCGTCGGCGACCTCGACATGGGCCTCGGGCAACTCGTCGAGGAAGCGCGAGGGGATCGTCGACTGCCACAGGCCGTGGATTCGGCGGTTGGAGACAAACCACAGATGCAGGTTCTTCTTGGCGCGGGTGAGCCCGACATAAGCCAGGCGGCGCTCTTCCTCCAGGCCCGAGCGGCCGCCCTCGTCGAGCGCGCGCTGATGCGGAAACAGGCCCTCCTCCCAGCCTGGCAGGAAGACGGTCTCGAACTCCAGGCCCTTGGCCGAATGCAGCGTCATGATGTTGACGGCATCGAGCTCCTCGTTCTTGTCGGCGTCCATGACAAGCGCGACATGCTCGAGGAACGAGCGCAAGGACTCGTACTCATCCATCGAGCGGATCAGCTCTTTGAGGTTTTCGAGCCGGCCCGGCGCTTCGGCCGAGCGGTCGTTCTTCCACATGTCGGTGTAGCCGCTCTCTTCGAGAATGGTCTCGGCGAGTTCGGTGTGGGGCGTGTTGTCGAGTGCTTTTTGCCAGCGCTCGAAATTAGCCGCGACCTCGCGCAGGGCAGCGCGCGGCTTGGGCTTCAGCTCGTCGCTTTCGGCGAGGTTGCGGGCGGCTTCGAGCATCGGCACACTGAGCGCACGGGCTGTATCGTGAACCTGGCGGATGGCGGCTTCGCCGAGGCCGCGCTTGGGTATGTTGACGATGCGCTCGAAGGCGAGGTCGTCGGCACCTTGGGCAACGACCCGGAAATAGGCCATGGCGTCGCGGATTTCCTGGCGCTCGTAAAAGCGCGGGCCGCCAACGACGCGGTAGTTGAGGCCAAGGGTGACGAAGCGGTCTTCAAACTCGCGCATCTGGAACGAGGCGCGGACGAGGATCGCCATGTCGTTGAGGTTGTGCTTCTGGCGCTGCAGCTGCTCGATGGTCTCGCCGACGGCGCGGGCTTCCTCTTCGGAGTCCCAGGCGGCATGGACATTGACCTTGCCGTCTTCGGGGTCGTTGCGATCGGTGAACAGCGTCTTGCCGAAGCGGCCCTCATTATGGGCGATGAGATGGGATGCGGCACCAAGGATATGGGCGGTGGAGCGGTAGTTGCGCTCCAGCCTTATGACGACGGCGCCGGGGAAATCCTTGTCGAAGCGCAGGATGTTGTCGACCTCGGCCCCACGCCAGCCATAGATCGACTGGTCATCGTCGCCGACGCAGCAGACGTTCTTCTGGCCCGGCGCGCCGGTTTCCTGGGCGAGCAGGCGCAGCCACATGTACTGCGCCGTGTTGGTGTCCTGGTACTCGTCGACGAGGATGTATTTGAAGCGCTTGTGGTATTCCTTGAGCACATCCGGATAGGCGCGGAAGATGCGGATCGGGTGGCACAAAAGGTCGCCGAAGTCGCAGGCGTTCAGCGTCTTGAGCCGGTCTTGATAGGCCTTGTAGAGCTCGCGGCCCTTGCCGTTGGCAAAAGCGCGGGCGTCGCCCTCGGGGATTTCGGCGGGGCCCAGGCCCTTGTTCTTCCAGCCGTCGATCATCATGGCGAACTGGCGCGCCGGCCAGCGCTTGTCGTCCAGGCCTTCGGCCTGGATCAGCTGCTTGATCAGGCGGATGACGTCGTCGGTGTCCAAAATGGTGAAATCGGAGCGCAGGCCGGCAAGCTCGGCGTTGCGGCGCAGCATCTTGACGCCGATGGAGTGGAAGGTGCCCAGCCACGGCATGCCTTCGACGGCTTCGCCGACAAGCAGGCCGATGCGCTGCTTCATCTCGCGCGCCGCCTTGTTGGTGAAGGTCACGGCGAGGATCTGGCTGGGGTAGGCGCGGCCCTGGCTCAGGATATGGGCGATGCGGGTGGTGAGCACGCGCGTCTTGCCGGTGCCGGCACCGGCAAGCACCAGAACAGGCCCCTCGGTGGTCTCGACGGCGAGGCGCTGCTCGGGGTTCAGGCCCTTGAGATAGTCGGGCGCGGCAGGCGCCTGGCGCGCGGCCATGGCACGCGCGGCGATACCGCTGGGCGCAGGTGCGCCAGCGGGCCGCGACGGCGCTGCGCCGGGCTCGTCAAAAAAGGGCATGTCGTCCGGAAAGTCTGACATCTGCCCCGAATGTAGTGATTCGGGGCAGAAAGGCCAGAAGTGTCTCTGTTTTGTTCTGGTTTGAACCGGGGAAAGTGACACCCTTGACCCAACGACAGCCCAGTCGTTTGCCTGGCGAACGGCTCGGAGCACCGCTTCGGCGCCAATTTTCCGCTCTGCACGCCAGTGTCGCGCGGCGAACTTCGGCTGCGTCTACTTGGCCGTGCCGTTTCGCAATGCCGTCGACGACAGCAGCGAGCGCGGCCCGTGGATGAAGGTCCATGCCGGGGCCTTCATCCGCGCCAGGCGCGACGCATCGCCCTCATCGACGCGCGCATAGTCGAAGGTCTTGGCGACCACCGACGACAGGAACGACAGCGTCGCTCCTGGCCGGTCGATGACGGCGATGGGGAAGGTCATGACGATCTGCCGCCAGCGCTGCCAGCGGTGGAATTCGCGTAGATTGTCGGCCCCCATGATCCAGACGAAGTCGACGCCGGGATTGCGCGCCTTGATCAAAGCCAGCGTGTCGGCGGTGTAGCGTACATTGTAACTCGCCTCGAAGGCAGTGACCTTGATGCGCGGGTTTTCCGCAATCGCCTCCGACAACTCGATACGCTTGGCCAGCGGTGCCAGCTCGCGCGTGCTTTTCAGCGGATTGCCCGGGGTGACGATCCACCACAACTGGTCGAGCTGAAGCCTGCGCATGGCGATTTCAGCGACAAGGCCATGGCCAGCATGCGGCGGATTGAACGAACCGCCAAACAGCCCGATCTGCATGCCCTTCATCGCATGCGGCATGCGGAGATATTGAGACGGAATATCGTGGGAACTCATTCGGTCGGCCACTCGCCATCCGGCCAGTCCCTGCTGCCATGAATGATGCGCAGGATGTAGACGGTCAGATCCGACATCGAATAGGCGATGATGAAAGGCGTTTTTTGCGCGAGTTTCTCGTAGGTGCCGGTCATTCGGCCCTGATGACCCGTTGGAAATTCAGCCAGATTGTCGATGGTTGCAAGAATTCGATCGGCAATTTTGGAAGCGGCTACAGGATTATCGCGATTTATGTAGGCGATGACTGATTCGAAATCAGCGAGTGCATCTTCCGACCATTCGATGCCACGCATCATTGCTTGCGTGCAAGTGCAAGGGTGTCCATGATCCGCTTTCGTGCCACCTCATGCGGCACTGTCCGCCCCGCCTTCACATCATCGAGCCCCCGTTGAATGCCGGCAATGATTGCTAGTTCACGCTCGACATAGTCGGCAATGGCCTCGCCAGCGAGGAAGGATTTCGTACGCCGCGTGTGCAGCGCCAACTCCTCAAGCCTCGATTTCGTCTCGCTATCGAGACGAACGGTAACGGTCTCGGATTGTGTGCTCATGTGCACAATGTAGCACGATTGTTTGCCGCCGCAAGCTAACTCCGCACCTGGCCGGAACCGCGCACGCGGTACTTGAACGACGTCAGTTGCTCGACGCCGACCGGCCCGCGCGCATGCATCTTGCCGGTGGCGATGCCGATCTCGGCGCCCATACCGAACTCGCCGCCATCGGCGAATTGCGTCGAGGCATTGTGCAGCAGGATCGCCGAGTCGATCTCGTTGAAGAAGCGTTCCACCGCACGCGCATCCTCGGCGACGATCGCCTCGGTGTGGTGCGAAGAAAACGTCTCGATATGCTCAATAGCCCCTGCAACACCGTCGACAAGCTTCACCGAGATGATCGCGTCGAGATATTCGGTCACCCAGTCGGCCTCGGTCGCGGGCTTGGCGTCAGTGAAGGCCGCAAGGACCTCCTCGTCGGCATGGATTTCGCAACCTGCCTTGCGCAGCGCGTCCAGCACCGGCACCAGATGGGTGGAAGCCACCGCGCGGTCGACAAGCAGGGTCTCGGCGGCACCGCAGATGCCGGTGCGGCGCATCTTGGCGTTGACGGCAATGCCTACCGCCATGTCGAGCTTGGCCGACTTGTCGATGTAGAGATGGCAGATGCCTTCGAGATGGGCGAAGACAGGCACCCGCGCATCGTTTTGCACGCGCTCGACCAAGCTTTTGCCGCCGCGCGGAATGATGACGTCGAGATTGCCCGACAGGCCCTTGAGCATCTCGCCGACAGCGGCGCGGTCGGCCACAGGAACCAGCTGGATCGCATCCTCGGGCAGCTTCGCCGCCTTGAGGCCTTCGACCAGGCAGGCATGGATCGCCAGCGACGAATTGAGCGAATCCGAGCCGCCGCGCAGTATCACCGGATTGCCGGCCTTGAGGCACAGCGCGCCGGCATCGGCCGTGACGTTGGGGCGGCTTTCATAAATCACGCCGATGACGCCAAGCGGCGTGCGCACGCGCTCGATATGCAGGCCGTTGGGCCGGTCCCATTCGGCGATGACCTCGCCGACAGGATCGCGCAGCTCAGCGATCGCCCGGATACCATCAGCCATGTCGCGGATGCGGCCAGCCGTCAGCTTGAGCCGGTCCATGAACGAGCCGCTGAGCCCCGCCTCCTCGCCGTTCTTCACGTCGATGGCGTTGGCGTCGAGGATTTCATCCTGGCGACGCATGATGGCTTCAGCCATGCCGATCAGGGCGGCATGCTTGCGCTCGGCGGAGGCGATGGCGAGCGGGCGGGCGGCGGCACGAGCCTTGCGGCCGATCTCGGCCATCAGCCGCGCCGTATCCTCATGGGACTTCTCATGCGCCTTCAGCATGTCCTACCCTTCCGCTTGCACCGCAACCTTGTCCATGTGGCTGACCACGAGGTCGTCGCGATGGATCATCGCCGAACGCGCCTCATAGCCAAGCACGGTTTCGATTTCCGTCGTCTTCAGCCCAGCGATCCTTACGGCATCCGCAGCGTCATAGGCAACCAGTCCACGCGCGATCTCGCGACCCTCGGGCGACAGGATCGCCACCGTGTCGCCGCGCGAAAAATTGCCGCTGACAAGTCGAACACCGGCAGGCAGCAACGACTTGCCCGACAAAAGAGCGCCAACAGCGCCCGCATCGACAGTAAGCCGTCCCGCAGGCTCCAGCTGGCCGGCGATCCAGGTCTTGTAGCCCTTCACCGGATTGCCGCTCGGGCGGAAATAGGTTGAACGCTCGCCGCGCTCGATGGCCATCAGCGGCGACAGCCGCGTGCCGGCGGTGATGATCATCGCTGTGCCCGCCGCAGTGGCGATCTTGCCGGCGTCGAGCTTGGTGCGCATGCCGCCGCGCGACAGCTCGGAAGCCGCGTCGCCAGCCATCGCCTCGATGTCAGGTGTGATGCGGTCGACGACGGGGATGAATTTCGCATCAGGGTCGCGTGCCGGAGGCGCCGTGTAGAGCCCGTCGATGTCGGACAACAGCACCAGAAGGTCGGAGCCCATCATCGTTGCGACACGCGCCGCAAGACGATCATTGTCGCCATAGCGGATTTCGCTCGTCGCCACCGTGTCGTTTTCGTTGATGACAGGCACAGCATTCATCTTGAGCAGCGTCGAGATGGTGGCGCGCGCATTGAGATAGCGCCGGCGTTCTTCGGTGTCGCCGAGCGTGACGAGGATCTGGCCCGACTTCAGCCCCTTGCGGCCGAGTTCTTCCGCCCATGCGCCCGACAGCGCGATCTGGCCGACGGCCGCCGCCGCCTGGCTTTCCTCGAGCTTCAGCGCCCGTTTGCCGAGGCCCAGAATGGTGCGGCCAAGCGCGATCGCCCCTGATGAGACGACCAGCACGTCGGCCCCGGCCTCAGCCAGCGTCGCGATGTCGTCGGCCATCGAGGCGAGCCATTCGCGCTTCAGCCCGGTTGTTCGATCGACCAGCAGCGCCGAGCCGATCTTGACGGTAATCCGCTTGTAGGTCTTCAGCGAAGGGATCGTCATGGCAGGCAGCCTATTTCGTCCAGCGTGCGTCGGCAGGCGCCGGTTCACCGCTCAGCCGGCGTGCGTCCTCAACAACGCTCATCAGGGCGCGCAAGGTCTCTTCGACGCCCTCGCGGGTGACGGCTGAAAGCAGGATCGGCGCACGTCCGGCCGCGCGCTTCAGCGACGCCACCTTCTTCTTGCGCTCGTCCGGGTCGAGCGTATCGACCTGGGACAATGCCACGATCTCGACCTTGTCGGTCAGCCCATGGCCATAGGCCTCGAGCTCGCCACGCACGACCTTGTAGGCCTTGCCAGGGTTCTCTTCCTGCGCCGAAACGAGATGTAACAGCACGCGCGTGCGCTCGACATGGCCAAGGAAACGGTCGCCGATGCCAACGCCCTCATGGGCGCCTTCGATCAGGCCGGGAATATCGGCGATGACAAATTCGCGTGCGTCGATGCGCGCAACGCCAAGGCCCGGATGCAGCGTGGTGAAGGGATAGTCGGCGATTTTCGGCTTGGCCGCCGTGACAGAGGCAAGGAAGGTCGACTTGCCGGCATTGGGCAGGCCAACGAGCCCGGCATCGGCAATCAGCTTGAGCCTGAGCCAGATCCACATTTCCTGGCCATCCAGGCCGGGATTGGCGCGGCGCGGCGCCTGGTTGGTGGAGGTCTTGAAATGCTGGTTGCCAAAGCCGCCATTGCCGCCCTTGGCGAGCAGGAAGCGTTGCCCGACCTGGGTCAGGTCGCAGATCAGCGTTTCGTTGTCTTCTTCATAGACCTGCGTGCCGACAGGCACTTTCAGGATGATGTCGGAGCCCTTGGCACCGGTCATGTTGCGGCCCATGCCGTGCACGCCGGTCTGGGCCTTGAAATGCTGCTGGTAGCGATAGTCGATCAGCGTGTTGAGCCCGTCGACGACTTCCAGCCAGACGTCGCCGCCACGGCCGCCATCGCCGCCGTCGGGCCCGCCGAACTCGATGAACTTTTCGCGCCGGAACGACACCGCGCCCGCGCCACCGTTGCCGGAGCGGATGTATACCTTGGCTTGATCGAGAAATTTCATCTGGCTGTTCGTCTTCTGCTGCTATTTGGTTGTTTCAGCGAACCTGCCATAGCGCAAGGCGCGGCGAAGGGCGAGTGCGGATTAAAAACCGCCTGGAATGACGGGAGATTTCGACAGTGAAGCTGGTCACCTACAACACCCAGTATGGCATCGGCCGTGACGGCCGCTACGACCTTGAGCGCATCGCCTCGGCCGTCGAAGGTGCCGACATCGTCGCGCTGCAGGAAGTCACCCGCAACTTCATGCGCAACAACGGCGCCGACATGGTCGCCGGGCTCGCCGAATTGCTGCCCGACTATTTCCACGTCTACGGCGTCGCCATGGACATCGATTTCGGCCTGCTCGAAGACGGCAAGCCGGCCAACAAGCGCCTGCAGTTCGGCAACATGGTGCTGTCGCGCTGGCCGATCGTGGCGTCGCGCAACCTGCTTTTGCCGCGCACCCGCCGCCTCAACCGCGGCAATCTGCAACGCGCAGCACTCGAAGCGCTCATCATGGCGCCGTCCGGTCCGCTGCGCGTCTATTCGGTGCATCTCGATCACGTCAATCTCGAAGAGAGGATGGCGCAGATCCGTCACCTCAAGGAGCGGGTCTACGCCTATCCGATGGAAGGCGGCGCCATATCAGGCGCTGCCGAATACGGATTCCCCGAGCTCCCCTGCCCCGAAGAATTCGTGCTTTTGGGCGACTTCAACATGGTGCCCCGCTCGCCTGAACATCTCGCGATGACCGGCGTGCCCGACACTGTCGAAGGCGCCCAGATCGTCGCCCACCATCCCGTCGACGCCTATGCGCTCGGGAGCATTCCCGATGGATCGGTCTCCTGGACCGACACGACCCGTCCGGGAAAAGCCCGCCTGATCGACTACGCCTTCGTTCAGGCCAACCTCGCAGCCAAGGTCAAATCCATCCGCATTGACAGCAACGCGAACGGTTCCGACCACCAGCCGGTCTGGCTCGAGCTGGCCTGAGACGGCCTTAACTGCGCGCCCACGACCTGAGGCTCGCCCAGGTCTTGCGGTCGAGCCGGTAGCGCTCGACCGGCACCTGGCCGGCAACGATCGAGTTCAGCATGCCCTGGCCAGCATACTGGAAGCCACACTTGTGGATCACTCGCCGCGACGCCGGGTTGATGACCCGGCACGAGACGTTGAGCACATTGACGTCGGTCGCGCGGAAGGCGAGATCGACGAGCGCGTGCGCGGCCTCGGTGGCATAGCCCGACTTCCAATAGGGCTCACCGATCCAGTAGCCGAGTTCAAGCCCGCGATCGGTGACATTGAGCCCGGCCGAGCCGACAAAGGCACCGGTGTCGGCAATGGTGATCGCATAGACCACGCCGCCGCGCCGGGTGCGCGCCAGCGAAAGAAAGGCCCGTGCCTCGGCCTCGCCATAGGGGTGCGGCATGCGCGACAGCATCTCGGCGATGTGGCGGTTGTCCGCCAGCTCAACCAACTCGGCGATGTCGTCTTCATGCGGCGGGCGCAGGACCAGCCGCTCGGTCAGCAATATGGGGCAATCGACGGACAGCCTTTCGTCTTCGCTGTCTTCCTTCTCGGCAACCATGTCAAAATCCTCCAGGAAAAATGAAAAAGGGGAGATGGCAACCCATCTCCCCTGATCCTTTTCCTGGCTTGGCCAGACACCGGTTCCCGAGATGGGGCGCCGGTGTTGTAGTGCGGAACCGGCTACTCCGCGGCCTTGAGAATCGGATTCACCGATACGTAGGTTCGGCCATTGGCTTTTTTATTGAAGGTCACCGCGCCTGCTTCGAGCGCAAAAAGCGTATGATCCTTGCCCATGCCGACGTTGACGCCGGGATGCCAGGTGGTGCCGCGTTGACGAACGATAATGTTGCCCGGAATCACGGATTCGCTGCCGAACTTCTTGACGCCAAGGCGCTTCGACTCTGAATCGCGACCGTTGCGCGACGAACCGCCAGCTTTTTTATGTGCCATGGGTGTTCTCCTTCAGTCGCTCTGATTACTCTGATTCCGCGACGGCTGCAGCCTTTTTCGGCGCTGCCTTCTTCGCGGGCTTTTCTGCAGCTACGTCAGCTGCGGCTTCGACCTTCACTGCCGCCTTCATCGAAGGCTTCGCACCGCCCGTCAGGATCTCGGAGATCCGGACAGTCGTGTGGTGCTGACGATGACCGCGCGCACGGCGCGAATTCTGGCGACGACGCTTCTTGAAGGCGATGACGGTCTTGTTGCGGCCGTGAACCACAACTTCCGCCGTAACCACGGCACCGACCACGAAGGGCGCGCCGATCTCGGCGTTGTCGCCTTCGCCAACGGCGAGCACTTCAATGAATTCAACGGTGTCGCCGACGGCGCCGTCGAGCTTTTCGATCTTGATCACATCATTGGCGGCAACGCGATACTGCTTGCCGCCCGTTTTGATGACTGCGAACATTTTATGCCTTTCGCTGTTCGGTCGGCCTTGTTGAACCACCTGGGCGGTTCGGGCCGTCTTTTTGTCAGTCGTACGGGTTCATGACAAACGGCGCAGAGAACCCTCCACGCCGAATGCAGGGGTCCCGTAACCGAAGGTTGCCATGGAGTCAAGGCGAACACCCCGGCAAACCGCCGTTTCGCGGGGCGCACCCGGGCCTTCACTCCTGCCATCAGGCACGGAGGCCAACTCTCGGATACACGCCTGTGCCAGAATCGACAATCGCAGGCACGCCACCTCGCCTGTCACGACCAAAGCCCCACCCGTGCGGTCGCGCGCAGCCCTGCTCTGTCGGCCACAGCCCACTGACTCAAGGCGTACGTCCACCTGCATGCGGCAACGCTCGGATAGGGCACCGGAAGGTTCTGGACGCAACCGCCTTGCAGGCACTCCATATCTGCCAGGCCAGGAGCATTCGAGCAAAAAGAGGGCGGAATCGGCATGCCGGCAGCGCAGCTGACGCAGCGTCTTGCGCCTATTTCCGCGCCAGCTGAAAAGATAGCTGATCGCGGCCACATTTGGCCTTGTGCGATAGGCCATGAGCCGTTATCTAGTGCGCCGCGCCGGCAACGGCCGATCACGACCGCGGAGAGGTGGCAGAGTGGTCGAATGCACCGCACTCGAAATGCGGCATGGGTGCAAGCCCATCGGGGGTTCGAATCCCTCCCTCTCCGCCACTTGCCGCCGATTGCGCGATGTTTTGCCAGATAACCGCCGATAGCCGCATCAGCTTCTGCGGGGTTTGACTTGGCGGGCACAGCTTCGCATCCGACCTTCTCAATGTTTCTCAACGCCAAACAGGGCAAGGTCGCGATCTGAGGAGCAACCATCATGAGCATAGCGAGCGACGCGCGTTTCTGGGACCGGACTTCACGGCGGTACGCCAAGGGCACGATCGCCGATCAGGCCGGATATGCGCGCACGCTGGACCGGACTCGCACCCTGTTGATTCAAGGCGACAAGGTGCTGGAACTGGGCTGCGGAACAGGAACAACGGCGCTTCGGCTCGCGGGCAATGTTCAAAACTATCTTGCGACGGATATTTCAGCCGGAATGATCGCGATTGCCAATGAGAAGCACGCCGCCGACCCCATCCCGGCCCTTGCCTTCCGCACCGCGACCGCAGAAGCACTCACGCCTGGTACATCACAGTTCAACGCCATCCTGGGGTTCAACTATCTCCATCTGGTGCGCGACCTGCCTGGCACGCTGCGCCGCATCCACACCTTGCTTGCAGCCGAGGGCCTCTTCATCTCCAAGACACCCTGCGTCGGGGACATGAACCCACTCATCCGGCTTGCCTTGTTGCCCGCGATGCGCGCGATCGGCAAGGCACCCTATGCAGGTGTCTTTCGGGCGACGGAGCTGCACCAGCATATAAGTGCCGCAGGCTTTGACATTCTTGCCACTGAAAACCACGCAACGAAGGGCAACGACAACCGTCCTTTCATCGTGGCGCGCAAGAGGTGACCTGAACGGCCCAGGCTGCGTGGCAACCCGTCCGTCGCGCTTTTCGACGCGGTGCCGGCAACTCAAGGCGAAGCGCGATGAGCATGCCTCCGACACGTTCTCAATGAACGCAGGACTGGCATGCCCTATCAGGGCCCCCAAGATGCGACGGCGATCACTGACCTGTCAGGAGCGTCGCCTCATTCCGCCGCTTGCGCGTATGACGCGGGCACATAGTTGAGGATCGGCCCTAGCCAGCGTTCGATCTCGGCGATGGTCTTGTCCTTGCGCCGGGCATAGTCCTCGACCTGGTCGCGCTCGACCTTGGCGACGCCGAAATAATAGCTCTCGGGATGTGCCAGATAGACGCCGGAGACCGACGAGCCAGGCCACATCGCCATGCTTTCGGTCAGGCTGACGCTAGCGTTCTTTTCCGCGTCGAGCAGGCGGAACAACGTCACCTTCTCGGTGTGGTCGGGCTGCGCGGGATAGCCAGGTGCCGGCCGGATGCCGCGATACGGCTCGCCAATCAAATCATCCGGCGCCAGGTTTTCGTCCGGCGCGTAGCCCCAGAACTCCTTGCGTACCTTCTCATGCAGGCGCTCGGCAAAAGCCTCGGCGAAACGATCGGCCAGCGCCTTGACCATGATCGAGGAATAGTCGTCATTGGCGCGTTCGAAACGCTCGGCAATCGCCACTTCCTCTATGCCGGCCGTGACGACGAAACCACCGAGATAGTCGGCCTTGCCGCTGTCGAGCGGGGCGATGAAGTCGGACAGCGCCACATTGGCCTTGCCGTCGCGCTTGGTCAGCTGCTGGCGCAGCATGAAGAAGGTGGCAAGCTCCTGTCCGCGCGTTTCGTCGGTGAACAGCCTGACATCGTCACCGACCACATTAGCCGGCCAGAAGCCTATGACGGCCTTGGGCGCGAACCACTTTTCGTCGATGATCTTCTTGAGCATCGCCTGCGCATCCTCAAACAGCTGCCGCGCCGCGGGGCCCTGCGCTTCATCCTCGAGGATCTTCGGATAGCGCCCTTTCATCTCCCAGGTCTGGAAGAACGGCGTCCAGTCGATGTAGCGGGCGAGTTCGGCCAGATCCCAGTTCTCGAACACCTTGGTGCCGAGGAAGGACGGCTTCGGCGGGTCGTAGGACGTCCAGTCGACCTTGTGGGCGTTGGCGCGCGCCTTGGCCAGCGGCAGGCGCTGCTTGTCGGCCTCCGAGCGGGCATGGGCGTCGGCGACCTTCTTGTATTCGGCCTGAATGGTCTCGACGTAGCCGCTCTTGGCATCCATGGACAACAGGTTGGACACCACGCCGACCGCACGGCTGGCGTCGGTGACGTAGACAGTCTGGCCGCTGATGTAGCGCGGGTGGATCTTCACCGCCGTATGCACGCGGCTGGTGGTGGCACCACCGATCAGAAGCGGGATGTCAAAACCTTCGCGCTCCATTTCGGCGGCGACATGCGCCATCTCGTCGAGCGACGGCGTGATCAGGCCGGACAGGCCGATGATATCGACCTTCTCGTCCCTTGCGACCTGCAGGATCTTGGTCGCCGGCACCATGACGCCGAGGTCGATGATCTCGTAATTGTTGCAGGCGAGCACGACGCCGACGATGTTCTTGCCGATGTCGTGGACGTCGCCCTTGACCGTCGCCATCAGGATCTTGCCGGCGGTCTGGCGCTCGCCATTGTCGATGCCCTTGGCGGCGTTGGCGAGCTTTTCCGCTTCCATATGCGGCAGAAGACCAGCCACCGCCTGCTTCATGACGCGAGCCGACTTGACCACCTGCGGCAAAAACATCTTGCCGGCGCCAAACAGGTCGCCAACGACATTCATGCCGGCCATCAGCGGGCCTTCGATGACATGCAGCGGCCGCTCCGCCCTCAGCCGCGCCTCGTCGGTGTCGGCGTCGATGAATTCGGTGATGCCGTTGACCAAAGCGTGGCTGATGCGTTGCTCGACCGGCCAGTCGCGCCAGGCGAGATCGCGCTCTTTCACCTCTTTGCCGGCCGTGCCCTTGTAGCGTTCCGCCAGCTCCAGCAGGCGTTCGGTGGCGGTGCCGCCGGCCTTGGGCGCGCGGTTGAGCACGACGTCCTCGCAGGCCTCGCGCAGCTCCGGATCGATCGATTCGTAGACGGCGAGTTGCCCGGCATTGACGATGCCCATGTCCATGCCGACCTGGATGCAGTGGTAGAGGAACACGGCGTGCATGGCCTCGCGCACCGGCTCGTTGCCACGGAAGGAAAACGACAGGTTCGACACGCCGCCCGAGATATGGACATGCGGCAAAGTTTGCGTGATCTCGCGCGTCGCCTCGATGAAGTCGACGCCGTAATTGTCGTGCTCCTCGATGCCGGTGGCGACGGCAAAGATGTTGGGATCGAAGATGATGTCTTCCGGCGCGAAGCCCGCCTGCTCGGTCAAAAGCTTGTAGGCGCGGGTGCAGATCTCGACCTTGCGCGCCTTGGTGTCGGCCTGGCCCTGCTCGTCGAAAGCCATGACGACGACGGCGGCACCATAGGCACGGCAAAGCCTGGCATGGTGCAGGAAAGCCTCTTCGCCTTCCTTCATCGAGATCGAATTGACGATCGGCTTGCCCTGGACGCACTTCAGCCCGGCCTCGATCACCTCCCATTTGGAGCTGTCGATCATCACGGGCACGCGCGCGATGTCGGGCTCGGCGGCGATCAGGTTGAGATACTCGACCATCGCCCTTTTCGAGTCGATCAGGCCCTCGTCCATGTTGATGTCGATGATCTGGGCGCCATTGAGAACCTGGTCGCGCGCGACGTCGAGGGCGGCGGCATAGTCGCCGGCAGTGACCAGCTTCCTGAACTTGGCCGAGCCGGTGACGTTGGTGCGCTCGCCGACATTGACGAACGGAATCTCGTCGGTGAGCGTGAACGGCTCGAGGCCCGACAGGCGCATCTGCGGCTTCAATTCCGGCACCTGGCGCGGCGGGTGTTTTGCCACGGCCTCGGCGATGGCGCGGATATGATCAGGCGTCGAGCCGCAGCAACCGCCGACGATGTTGATGAAACCTTCGCGCGCGAACTCCTCGACCTGGGCGGCCATGAATTCGGGGCTCTCGTCATACTGGCCAAAGGCGTTGGGCAGGCCGGCATTGGGATAGGCGCAGATGAAAGTTTCGGCGACATCGGACAATTCGGCCAGATGCGGGCGCATGGCGGCGGCACCAAGCGCGCAGTTGAGCCCGACCGTGAACGGGTCGGCATGGCGGATCGAGTTCCAGAAGGCAGTCGGCGTCTGGCCCGACAGCGTGCGGCCGGACAGGTCGGTGATCGTTCCCGAAATCATCACCGGCAGGCGCACGCCCTTCTCGATGAAGATCTCTTCGCAAGCAAAGATCGCCGCCTTGGCATTCAGCGTATCGAAAATGGTCTCGATCAGGATGATATCTGCGCCGCCATCGATCAGGCCGCGCAGCTGCTCGCCATAAGCGACGCGCAGATCGTCGAAGCTGACGGCGCGATAGCCGGGATTGTTGACGTCGGGCGAGATCGAGGCGGTGCGGTTGGTCGGCCCCAACGCGCCGGCAACGAAGCGGCGCTTGCCGTCTTCCTGCTGCGCGCGGATCGCGGCGCGACGCACCAGCCGCGCGCCATCGCGATTGAGCTCATAGACCATGTCCTCCATGCCGTAGTCGGCCTGGGCGATCGAAGTCGACGAAAACGTGTTGGTCTCGATGATGTCGGCGCCGGCGATAGCGTATTTGTAGTGGATCTCCTCGATCGCCGCCGGCTGCGACAGGATCAGCAGATCGTTGTTGCCTTGCTGGTGGCAGGCGCAGCCGGTGAATTTGTCGCCGCGAAAGTGGTCCTCGTTGAAGCCGAGGCCTTGGATTTGCGTACCCATGGCGCCGTCGAGGATGAGGATGCGCTCGCGCGCCGCGGCTTTCAGCGCGGCAAGCACCTCCGAGCCGTCAGACTTGGCAGCAACGGGCCCAAACAGGGCGTCGAGGGAGGTGGCGTTTTGCGACACTTTTCATCCTTTCGGCGACAAAGCCGTCAGGTCACATAAAGACATCTTTATGTCAATATGTCGAGGCCGTTTCCTGCCATCTGCCGTCAGCAGTGCGGCTCAAGCGCGGCGACCGGATCGCGCCGTGGATGCGCGAAACGAGCGGCGCGTCGTGTTCGCCGATCACCGCTCGCCAATTGTCGCCCTGCAACATGGCGAAAATCGCGGCCAATGGCTCGATGCCTGCCGTGCGCAACAGCCGAAGCACCGCCAGCATCGACGTGCCCGAGCTGATGACGTCGTCGACCACCACCACCCGCTTGCCCTGAAGCAACGGCAGTATGCGCGGATCAAGATAAAGACGCTTGGCATGCGTCGGGCTGGTGATCGAACTCATTGGCTGCGACAGCTCCTCGCTGTACCAGAATTTGCGTGACGTCCCGAGCGCCACCATCCTGGAATGGCCGAGCCGCCGCGCCACGCCATTGGCGAGAACAAGCCCAAGCGTCGGCACACCGATGACGACTTCCGGATCATGCGCGGAAGCGAGCGCTGCCATGGCATCCGCCAGCGCGTCCTCGACGGCAAAGCTCGCCTGGTTGACAATCAGCGACGCCACCGCCTTGTCGTCGCCACCGGGCAGGATACGGATCGGCAGCGCGATCTGGCGGCCGTCGACGAGCGTCGCCGGATAGAGATCGGTGAAACCGTCGGCGGGCGCCGTGTCGAACGTGCCTGCGGGACAGACGGTCTGCCAGAATTCATGCGGAGCGAGTGGCACTTCGGAGCTTTCTGTTGCAAAAGGAGGCGCGGCGCGGACGGTCCCGCGCGGCACGAAATCGACTATACAGGCCGGACGGAGTTTGAGCGTGATGACATCGGGCAGCGGCAACGACAAGAGCGAAATCGAGATGCTGGCGGCGTTGCGCCGCGACATCCACGCCCATCCCGAGCTCGGCTTTGAGGAAATCCGCACCTCAGGCATCGTGCAGAAGATGCTGGCGGAAGCCGGCATCGCGGTCCATGCGGGCCTCGGCAAGACCGGCGTCGTCGGCACGCTCAAGCTCGGCGAAGGCTCGCGCTGCATCGCGCTGCGCGCCGACATGGACGCCCTCGCCATGCCGGAGATGGCCGAGGAGCGCGCCTACAAGTCTACGGCACCAGGCAAGATGCACGCCTGCGGCCATGACGGCCATACGGTGATGCTGCTCGGCGCTGCCCGCGAGCTCGCCCGCAACCGCAACTTCTCCGGCACTGTGCATTTCATATTCCAGCCCGCCGAAGAGGGCCGTGGCGGCGCCAAGGCAATGATCGCGGACGGGTTCTTCGAGCAGTTTCCCGTCGATGCGGTCTATGGCCTGCACAACATGCCGGGCATCGCACCCGACAGCATGGCTGTCGTTGCAGGCCCGCAGCTTGCCTCCTCCGACCGCTGGACGGTGACGTTCCGGGGCATCGGCACCCATGGCGCCAAGCCACATCTCGGCCGCGACGCGATGACCGCTGCCGGCCAGTTCCTGACAGCGCTCCACACCATCGTTGCACGCCGCGTCGACCCGCTGCAGCCGGCCGTCGTCAGCGCCTGCGCCATGGAGGCTGGCAGTTTCGAAGCGCTCAACGTCATCCCCGACACGGTCAGGATCGGCGGCACATCACGCGCCTATTCGGCAGCCGTGCGTGACCAACTCGAAGAAGAGATCGGCGCATTGGCGCACGGCTCGGCGCAACTCTACGGCATCGAGGCCGACTACCGCTATTTCAGGCAGATGCCGCCCGTCGTCAACGACCGCGACGCGACCCGGCGCGCGCTGGCTGCAGCGCAAAGCGCGTTGGGTGTCGACAAGGTGATGACCGAATTTCCGCCGTCAACCGCCGGCGACGATTTCGCGATGTTCAGCCAGGAAGTGCCCGGCGCCTATGTCTGGCTCGGCAACGGCCCGGCTGTCGACGGCGCGCTGCACCACAACAGCCGCTACGACTTCAACGACGCGGCGATTGCAACTGGCGTGAAGTACTGGACGACTTTGGTCGAGCAGGAACTGGCGGTGGCGTGAAGTCTCATCGCTAGCGCGAGCTGAAAGCCCCCTCTCCGTCACGGCTTCGCCGTGCCACCTCTCCCCCACTCCGTGGGGGCGAGGAAGCGCTAATCTCGCAGGGCGCCCCCTCGCAAAACTTGGGTTCCTCGCCCCCACAAAGTGGGGGAGAGGTGGTTCGCGCAGCGAACCGGAGAGGGGGCCTTCCGCGACCCGCAACCTCTTCAGGCGCTACTCAGCCTTCAGCCTGTCGTAGAGCAGCTTGAGCACCGCAGCACTTTCGACCCTGAGCGCCACCGAAACCGGCGCACCGCCTTCGTCGACGGAAAGCGCACCCGCATCACGCGTTGTGCCAGTGTCGACAGCGAGCTTCAGCGTCTCGCAGCCAAACAACTTCTCATCCAGCGCCAGAAGCATCACGCACGGGTCGTGCAGCGGCCGGCTTTCGCCGCCCGTTGTCGACTGGAAATAGGCGTCGATCAACGCACCTGATGCCGCCGCCGCCGGCACGCTGGTCTGCTGCAACATGGCTGTGTCGTCACGCGTCGCACGCACCTTGCGCGTCACGTCGAGCGGGATCAGCGTCATGTCGAGACCGGCACCGAAGACGATCTCGGCGGCCTCGGGATCAGCAGCGATGTTGAATTCGGCGCGTGGTCCGATGTTTCCCGGCTCATACATGGCCCCGCCCATGGCGATGACGCGGCCGATGCGCTTGGCCGATTCTGGGTGCTCCTGTACCAGCCGGGCGATGTTGGTGAGCGGCCCGAGTGCCAATATGTCGATGGTGCCAGCGTCGGCCGCGTCGAGCATATCGCGCAGCCAGGCCACGGCATCATTGCCGATGGGAGATGCCAGCGGATCGGGAAAAGCCACACCGCCAAGCCCGTCATTGCCGTGAATGTCGGCGGTGTCGAAGCCCTTGCGCGACAGCGGCCCGGCAGCACCCGCGACAACAGGCACATCGATGCGGCCTTCGAGTGCCAGTATCCGGCCGGCGTTGCGCGTGGTCGTGGCGATGCCGATATTGCCGGCAACTGTCGTGATGCCCTTGACGTCGAACTCGGCCGACTTCAATGCGAGCAGGATCGCCACCGCGTCGTCGATGCCGGGATCGGTGTCGATGATAACCGTGCGGGTGGGGTTCTGCTGCATCGCGCGACCTTTCGTTTCAGTCTCAAATCAAGTCTGGCTTCGCTTCCCATTTTCGGGTCAGGTGAATCAAGCTGAAATACCCAGACATATCGAACGAGTAGTAAAATTGACCGACACCTTGCCCGACGACCTGCTGATCGACGCCGCTGACGAAATCCGCATCCGCCAGCACCTCGTCCTTGTAGCGCTGGGCAAGCGTGATGCCGACCGCCTCGTGCAGCTTGGCCGCGTGCTCGACGTCCACACCGGCACCTGGATGGATGATTGCGAAGTCGCGATCAGCGGCCGGCGCATCGCCTATGTCGGCCCTGCCGGCACGTATGCTGGCACCGCCCGCGAGACCATCGATCGCACGCATCTGTCGGCGGTGCCCGGCTTCGGCGAGGTGCACAAGCATATCGAAAGCTCGCACCTGACACCCGAACACGAGGCAGCGCTGGTCATGCCGCGCGGCAACACCTGGACCTGCGAGGCGAGCCACGAATTCTCCAACGTCAACGGCCCGCACAATCTGCAATTCTGGCTGACAGCACGCCGCGCCGGCTCGCCGATGAAGATTTTCCCCCTGCCCGGCTCGGCCGTGCCGCCGACCGCCTATGAATGGGGCGGTGGCCATTTCGGCTATGACGAGCAGGCAGCCTTCCTTGCCGAAAGCGCAATGGTCGCCGGTCTCGACGAGGTGATGGACTGGCCTGCCGTGTGGAACCCCGAAAACCCGTCCTACGGGCGGCTATGGGGCATGATCCAGGCGACGTTCGAAAAGCGCGGCGTCGTCGAGGGCCATGGTTCGGGCCTGCGCGACCTGCCCTCGATCAACGCCTTTGCCGCCGCGGGGCTCTCCTCGGACCATGAAGCCTGGACGCCTGAGGAAGCCTGGGACAAGCTCAGGCGCGGCATCTTCATTGAGATTCGTCCGCATTCGATGCCCGACATCATCAAGGGCCTGCTTGAGCGCGGCCTGCGCGACTGGAGCCAGGTGGCCTTCGCCACCGACGACCGCAGCGCCTCCGACACCCTCAAGATGGGCGCCACCGACTACAATGTCCGCCTTGCCATCGAAAGCGGGCTCACGCCCGAGATCGCCTATCAGTGCGTGTCGATCAACCCGGCGCGCCACATGCGGCTGACGCCGTTCGTCGGCTCGATTGCACCTGGCCGCTTCGCCGATCTGGTGCTGCTCGACAAGGCCGCAACCGTGTCGATATCAGAGGTCTGGGCCGACGGCGAACAGGTTTCGGAAGGCAAGACCTTCACCGGCCATCTGCCTGATATCGACTGGCCCGACTGGGCGACCAAGACGGTCAATATCGGCCGCAAGCTCACAGCCAGTGATTTCGCCATTCCAGCCGAAGCTGGCCGCGAAACGATGCAGGCTGCCCTGCTGAGGCCCTTCCACTGGGACGACAATTTCATCACCACGGACTTGCGGGTGGCGGACGGAAAGGTCCAGCGCGACACCGAGCGCAACATCACCAAATTCGCTATCGTCGACCGCTTTTCCGGCAAGGGCAAGGTGGCGAAGATGTTCTGGCTCGGCTGCGGGCCGAAGACGCCCGACACGGCCGTCGGCTGCACAGTGGCGCATGACAAGCACAACATCTGGGTCGTCGGCTCATCCGACGCGGCGATGGCCGAAGTGGTCAACCGCATCGTCGACAACCAGGGCGGCTGGGCGCTGGTCACTGGTGGCAAGGTGGTCGCCGACGTGCATTACGAGGTCGGTGGCCTCATGACCAACCGACCGGCCGAGGCGCTCGATGCCGAGATGGAAAAGCTCTACGCCGAGGCCAACAAGATCGACTGGCTTTACGAGCCGACATTTTCGCCGCGCTGGTTCCCCGGCTTCCCCGAGCGCCTGCAATTCGCCACGCTGACTTGCGCGCCGTGGCGCTGGGTGCTGGTCGCGCCGACGGATGCAGTGCCTGAGGGATTCGTCAACGTCCAGACCGGCGCCAGCCACAAGGTGGTGTGGTGAAAACGGGGTTGTAGGTGCGCCCTTCGAGGTAGCTCGTCATTTGGGCGAGCACTTCAAGATGCGGACGGCGGGTGCCAAGCCCCCCTCTCCGGTTCGCTGCGCTAACCACCTCTCCCCCACGGCGTGGGGGCGAGGAACCCAAGTTCTGGGAGGCCGCGCCTCTTGGTCTGATCTAACGAGGCATCGGGCGGTTGGCGTTTCCTCGCCCCCACGCAGTGGGGGAGAGGTGGCACGGCGAAGCCGTGACGGAGAGGGGGAATTTCCGCCAAGCTAGCTAGCGGACGCCAAACTGCCGCCAACCGCCCCTCAGCCCTTCTCTTCAGCAAACGCCGCCAGAATCCGCGCCCACGACCTGATGCCCTTCCGGAAGCTGGACAGGTCGTACTTCTCGTTCGGGCTGTGGATGCGGTTGTCGAAACGGGCGAAGCCGACAAGCAGCGAGTCCATGCCGAGTTTCTGCTTGAAGGCACTGAGGATCGGGATCGACCCGCCGGTGCCGGCCACAGCCGCCTCGCGCTGCCATTCCTCGGTCAGCGCGCCAAGCGCCTTCTGCAGGAACACACCATCGACCGGCATGACTGTTGCGGCACTGGCGCCATGGTCGATGAATTCGACCGAGCAATCCGCCGGCACGCGCGCCCGGACATGGGCGCGGAAGGCGGCGCGGATCGTTTCCGGGTCCTGGCCGGCAACTAGGCGGAACGAGATCTTCGCCTTTGCCTTGGCCGGGATGACGGTCTTGAAACCTTCGTCGGTGTAGCCGCCGATGACGCCATGGATTTCGCAGCTCGGCCGCGCCCAGACCTGTTCCAGCACCGAGCGGCCCGCTTCGCCCGCGGGGATGCTGAGGCCGATGTCGCCGAGAAAACCCTTGTCGTCGAAAGGCAGCCGCTGCCACTGCGCCTTCACAGATTCGGGCAGTTCCTGGACACCGTCGTAAAAGCCTTCGACAGCCACGCCGCCATCCGGCGTGCGCAGGCTCGACAGCACGTCCGATATCACCTGCAGCGGATTGCGCGCGGCGTTGCCGTAAATGCCCGAATGCAGGTCGCGGTCGGCGCAGGAGATTTCGATTTCTTCCTTCAGCACACCACGCAGCATGGTGGTGACGGCAGGCGTCTCGGCGTCCCACATGTCGGTGTCGCAGACGAGCACGACATCGGCCTTGAGCTCAGCGCCGGTCTTTTCGAGGAAGGGCGCAAGGCTCGGGCTCGAGATTTCCTCTTCGCCCTCAAACAGCACCGAAACCTGGATCGGCAGGCTGCCGGTCACCGCCTTCCAAGCGCGGCAGGCCTCGACGAAGGTCAGCAACTGGCCTTTGTCGTCGGAGGCGCCGCGCGCGACGATATGGGTGTCGCCATTCGGTTGCGGCAGGAGCTTGGGCTCGAACGGATCGGAATGCCACAGCGCCAGCGGATCGACCGGCTGGACGTCGTAGTGGCCGTAAAACAGCACGTGCGGCCCCTCGCCCGAACGGTCGTGACCAACGACCATCGGATGGCGTGCGGTCGGTCGCACCGAAGCGTCGAAGCCAAGCGCTGAAAGCTCCTTGGTCAGCCAGTCGGCGGCGCGACGGCAATCGGCGGCGTGCGCCGGATCGGTTGAAACAGAGGGAATGCGGATCAGGTCGAACAGGCGCGCAAGGCTGGCGTTAATATTGGCGTCGACATTTTCCAGCACCTTGTCGAGATGCCCCGTGGCTTCATTTCTGTTCATGTCTTTTCCTTTCAACCGACGGCGTCGATACGGGCCATTTCGGCCTTGAAGCTTTGCGCCACCTGCAGCGCGTCGCGCAGCACCTTCTTGCGTTCGAGGCTCACAACCTCGCGGTCGCGCATCAGCCACTTGCCGGCCACCATCACGTCGCGCACGTCGGTCGGCATGGTGGCGAAGACCAGCGTCGAATAGATGTCGTAGATTGGCTGCTGGCGCGGCGACGACAGATCGACACGGATAAGGTCGGCCTTCTTGCCCGGCTCCAGCGAACCGATCTTGCGGTCCAGACCCAGCACGCGCGCACCCTCGATCGTCGCCATGCGCACGACTTCCATCGACGGCATTGGCTTGCGGCTGCGACCCAAAAGCTTCTGGAACATCGACACCGGCGCGAACTGCGAAAACAGGTCGAGCGTGTTGCCGCTCATCGCGCCATCGGTGGAGATACCGACAGCAATGCCAGCCGCGCGCATGGCTTCGACAGGCGCGATGCCCCTGCCCGCCTTGCCGTTGGAACGGGCGTTGTGGGCGACGCAGACCTGCGCATGCGCCATTCTTTCGATGTCGCTTCCATCGACATGCAGGCAGTGGGCTGAGATCAGCCCCTTGCGCAGCAGGCCGGCCTTTTCGACAACCTCGACAGGGCGCATGCCATGGGTCTTTTGGGCCCACTCCATCTCGGCGTCGCTCTCGGCGAGATGCATCTGCACCGGCACATCAGGATGATCTTGGGACCAGCGCGCGATGCGTTCCATGACAGCCATGCCGGTCGAATAAGGCGCATGCGGTGCGATCGACGGGATGACGCGTTCGTGGCCCGAAAACGCCGCCACCAGCTGCTCGGTCAGAGCGAAACCTTCGTCGGCGTTCTTGTGGTCGGGGGGATCGAAATCGGCAATCGTCTGGCCGAGCACGCCGCGAATGCCAGCTTGGGCGACGACGCGGGCAACCTCGGTCTCGAAATAATACATGTCGGCGACCGTGGTGACGCCACCTTCGATCAGTTCGAGTGCGGCCAGCGCTGTGCCGGCACGCACGGCCTCGGGCCGCACGAACTTGCGCTCAAGCGGCAGGATGTAGCGATAGAGCCGGTCGTCGACATCTTCGCCGAGGCCACGGAACAAGGTCATCGCCATGTGGCAATGCGGATTGACCATGCCCGGCATGACCAGATCGCCGCCGGTATCGATGATTTCAGCGCCGGGGATTTGCGGTGCGGGGCCTGTGCCGACGGCCTTGATTGCCTCGCCCTCGATGTGGACGTAGCCGCGCTCGATGACCGGCATGTCGGGAGTGCAGGGGAGGATGAGGGCGTTGGTGATGAGCGTGGTCATCGCAGCAAAGAACTCCGGATATCGAGAACTCTACGTTGCCCCCCTCTGGCCTGCCGGCCATCTCCCCCACAGGTGGGGAGATCAGCAGTTGCGCGATCGACACCTATTCTGCAACGTTGGCGATTGGCGAAACCAAAGATGAAGGCTGATCTCCCCACCTGTGGGGGAGATGGCCGGCAGGCCAGAGGGGGGCGCGAAGGAGCGCTATGCCCAATCATCGCAGGCAACCTACTCCGGCTTGAGCACGCAGCACTGGTCGGGAACCGGCACCAGCTTGGCGGTGCTGCCCGGTTCGAGCGGGCTCGACAGCGCGCCATTGGCGATCAGCATGCCAGCCGCCGTATCGCTCTGATACTGATAGGCGCGACCGAGATAGGTCCTGAGGCCCAACGTCGCCGGGATGCCCTCGGCCTTGGGATCGGTGCTGACAGCAAGGCCATCGGCCCGGGCAGCAAGCACGAAAGCATCGGGGATCGCGCCAAAACGATCCTGCGACAGCTTGAGCTGCGAACCGTCAGGCGTCGTTGCGGTGACAGTTGCACCGTCGCGCGCGGAAACCTTCATCGGCACCAGATTCTCGAAACCGACAAAACGCGCAACGAAGGCGTTGGCCGGGCGCTGGTACAGTGTTTCGGGCGTGTCAAACTGCATGATGCGGCCGGCATTCATGATCGCCACGCGGTCGGAAATCGAAAACGCTTCTTCCTGGTCATGGGTGACGTAGACCGAAGTCGTGCCATTGGCGCGCTGCAGCTGGCGGATTTCGACACGCATGTCGACGCGCAGCTTGGCATCGAGGTTGGACAGCGGCTCATCGAACATCAAAAGCGGCGGCTCGATGACCAGCGCGCGCGCCAGTGCCACGCGCTGCTTCTGGCCACCCGAGAGCGCGCCCGGCAGCCGGTCGGCCAGCTGCGACAGTCCTACCCGTTCCAGCATCGCCTTGGCGCGCTTCTCGCGCTCGGCAGGGGCTATGCCGCGCTGCTTGAGGCCGAAACCGACATTGTCGAGCACGCTGAGATGCGGGAACAGCGCGTAGTTCTGGAACACCAGACCGATGTCACGCTTGTAGGCCGGCAGCCGGGTCAGGTCCTTGTCGCCGAGGCGGATCGTGCCGGAGGTCGGTTCGAGGAAGCCTGCGATAAGACGCAAGGTCGTTGTCTTGCCGCAACCGGAGGCGCCGAGCAGCGAGACCAACTCGCCGGCGCCGACCGACAGCGACAGGTCCTCCAGCACCTTGGTGGCGCCATAGTGGGCGGTGAGATTCTGGACTGTGAGTGACTGGGTCATAAGGTTTCTACTTCGCAAGGAAGGTGAGGCCGAGCGTGCGCTCGACAATGGCCATCACGGCAACCGTGAGCAGCATCAGGAGCACCGACACCGAGGCGATCGTCGGATCGAAGAACTGCTCGACATGGGCGAGGATCTGGATCGGCAGCGTCGAGATGCCGGGGCCGGTCAAAAACAGCGACGTCGACACGTCGTTGATCGAGGTGATGAAGGCCAGGATGAAGGCCGCAATCACGCCGGAACGAACATTGGGCAGCACGATGGTGAAGAAGGTCTTCACCGGCGGGCTGCCGAGGCTGACGGCGGCTTCCTCGATCGAGAAGTCGAAGGAAGCCAGGCTCGCAGAGACGACGCGCACGCAATAGGGCAGCACCAGCAGCATGTGGCCGACGAGCAGCGTCAGGAAGATCGGCGTCTGCATGCCGACGGCGACCGATTTCAGCAGCGAGAAGCCAAGCACGATCTCGGGCACCAGGATCGGCAGCACGAAAACCGTCGAAAGCCACGACGGCAGCTTGATGCGGTAGCGGTTGAGCGCATAGGCCGCCGGGATACCGATCAGCAGCGCCAATCCAGTCGCCAGGAAAGCAAGCTCCAGGGAGGTTACGATGGTGCGCTTGAAGGCGCTGATGGCGAAGATGTTTTCGAACCAGCGCAGTGTCAGGCCTTGCGGCGGAAAGGTCAGGTAGGTGGTGTCGCTGACCGAGGCGCCGAGCACGATGATCAGCGGCCCCATCAGGAAGATGTAGACCAGGACGGTGAACAGGATCAGCAGGGGATTGATACGGCTGGTCATCATGTCGCCATCGGGTTGAGACGCCGCGCGACGCGGCTCATGGCAAGTACGACGGCGACAGTGATCACCACCATGATTGCTGCGATTGTGGAGGCGCCGACCCAGTCGAACGAGACCATGGCACGCTGGTACATCAGCGTGCCCATCACCATCTGGCGCTCGCCGCCAAGAAGCTGCGGCGTGGCATAGGCAGTGAACGAACCGGTGAAGACAAGCACCGCGCCGACGATCAGGCCGGGCACGGCGAGCGGCAGGATCACCTGGCGGAACGTTCCGGCCGGCGTAGCGCCGAGCGAGGCCGAGGCCTGGACGACGTCGTCGGGAATGTTTTCGAGCACGCCGACCAACGTCAGGATCATCAGCGGCACGAACAGATAGACCATCGCCACGATGACCGAGCCTTGGGTGTAGAGCATCGACAGCGGCTCGGAGGCGATGCCGATGCCGACAAGGAAATTGTTGAGAATGCCGTTCTTGCCGAGAATGATCAGCCAGGCGAAGGAGCGCACGACGACACCGGTCAACAGCGGAAACACGGCGGCGATGATCAGCAGGCTCTTGAGCTTGCCCGGCGACTTCGACACGACATAAGCGGTGAGGAAGCCGACGACGACCGAGATCGCCGTTGTCGCCAGCGATATCTCGATGGTGCGCCACAACACGGTTCGGCGGAAGCCGCTGCTGAAGAACGAAATGTAGGGCGCGAAGAACCCGTTGGGTTCGCCAAACGTCGTGGCGATGGTGGCGGCGACCGGCAACATGAGGAAGACCAGAACCGCCAACGTCGCAGGCCCGGCGAGCCACCATCCGGCAAAGCGTTTCAGCATGAAGTCCCGATCTCTTCCAGTTTACCCTGGCGCTCCCCATGGGGAGGCTCGCTTGCGAGGCTTGCTAACCTTCATTGCGCGATAGCGAAAGGCGCAGAATGCCGCAAAGGGCTGGGCAAGGGCCAAAAAGGGCGGATTTTTGTGCGATGTACACAAGAATGAGGAAGGGCAAGCACCCTTCCTCATCTGTTGGTCTTACATGCCGAAGACTTCGTTCCAGCGGTCAACCCAGTCGGTCTTGGCCGCATTGAGCTTCTCGTAGTCGACCTGCTTCAGCGAAGCGATCATGTCGGCCCCGTAGGTCCACTGCTTGGCCTGCTCCGGGGTCAGGGTAACGGCCTTGACGACAGGCGCATCGACTGCGTTCTCAGCGGTCTTCTGCTGCACTTCCTTGGACAAAACGAAGTTGATGAACTCATGCGCCAGCTCGACATTGGCCGCACCCTTGGGGATGTTGATGGTGTTGAGCGTGGCGATCGCGCCGTCGCTGAGATTGGCCCAGGCGGCGGTCGGAACGGCAGCCTGGATCTGGGCAAGCGTGAAGTCCTGGGCGACCGAAGCCGAGATTTCACCCGTCGAGAACAGGTTCACCAGTTCCGAGCCGGTGTTGTAGTTCTTGACGACATTCGGCTTCAGCGCCTCGATCGACTTGAAGGCGCCGTCGGTATCAGTGAAGGGATCGACGCCGGCGTGAACGCCAGCGATCATCACGGCCATCGGGCCGGCGGTGGTGGTGATGCCCGGCAGCGACAGCGAAGCCTTGAAATCTTCCTTCCACAGGTCGTTCCAGGAAGTGATCGGCGCCTTGACCTTGGCGGTGTCGTAGATCACGCCGACGCGGCCGATCGTGTAGGCCGGGCCGAATTCGCCCTGCGGTGCCTTGGCGAGATCGTAGAGGCCATCGAGGTTCGGCACCTTGGACTTGTCGATCGGCTGGAACAGGCCTTCCTTGATGCCGATCTGCGAATAGGCGTCGGTGAAGTAGGCGACGTCGACGCCCTCGCCGTTGCGGATCTTGATCTTGTTGAGGCGGTCGGCATTGTTGCCGGTCTCGAACACGATCTCGCAGCCGCATTTCTCCTTGAACGGCTTGATGATGTACTCGTCGAGCTTGTCGCCGTTGAAGCCCCACCACGAGATGGTCAGCGTCTTGCCCTGGGCGAACGCCGGCGCGGCGACGAGGGACGTCGCGAGGCAGGCAACGCCAGCCGCGAGAAGGGTGTGAAGTCGTGTCATGTGGAAGCCTCTGTTGTTTGACGCCCTGGCGCCACGAGGCGCACTGAGGGACGACTGAGCCTATTTTCGCGGCAGCTAAGGTGCAACTCCAAATGTTGTGCAGCGCACATCATTGTGGACCGAAGCTCAGCCCGGTTTTGTGTCATCACCAATTTGCGCCGCATAGTCTCTGACGGCAGAGGCACAGGCATCGAGATACGCGTAGCCGTATCTCAGGTCGGGCTCCAGATACGCGCCCTCTCCCCACTCGTTCCAGGCATTGATGAATACCATCCGCTCAGAGGCTGGGTTGGCTCTGGCCCGCAGCATCGCGTGCCCAAGCCAGTCTTCAAACAGGGCAGGTGTTGATCCGTGGTAGATTTGCGCGGAGGTCGGCCGGCGGGCACTGTTGTCCCAGGACGGCATAACACCGGGGTGAACCACCCCTGCTGCGGCCGGCTTGGCTTTGTCAGCCGCCACGACATCCGGATAGCGACGGATTCGCCCGCCTTTTTTGATTGCCGAAACTGCCAAGCTGTTTTCGATGTTCGGGGTGCGAACGCCATGCGGGGGAAACTCCGACAAGGCATCAAAGCCATATTCCGCGTGATCAGCGAAGTCGAAGGCGTTGGTCGCGATGAGATAGATGCCAGGATAACCCAGCCGCTCCATCTCGTCACGCCAGCGCGCAATGGTCGCCTTGAGGTCAGGGAAAAGGCTCGCGCGATAGATTGTGAGGACCGGCTTGCCGTTGATCTTCAGATAACGCGGGTCGCAGAAATATTTGTCGAGGCCGCGAATGACCGCGACATCGTCTTCCGCCGAATGTGTCTGGGCTAGAAGTACGTCCTGCTCACGGCCTGACCAGCGCCGCGACCAAGGCTCGTTGGCCCAGCACAGGCAAAATGGCAGATCAAGATCGGCCGTTTTCAGATAATGGTCGAGCGGGCCTTCAAGCAGGCGCTTGCCGCCGAACCAATAGAAATGGAAGCAAAAGGCCGAGATGCCGTACAGCTTGGCAAGCTCCACCTGTCGCCGCATGATCTCTGGTACACGCAGGTCGTAATAACCCAGCTCGCCTGGCAGACGCGGCTGATAGTGGCCTTCGAAGACCGGGAAGGCGCGCGCGACATTGCGCCATTCTGTGAAACCCTTGCCCCACCATTCGTCGTTTTCCCGGATTGGATGGAACTGCGGCAGGTAATAGGCGATCAACCGGACATTGACAGGCGATGGCCCCTTTCTGGCAATCGGCACGTACTCCGATGATGGGTAATTCGCTTGCGCATTGTCGACATAACAGTCGTAGAGATTACTTGCAGCTGGTCGGCTAGCGGTCACGGACTTCACAGCGCGGCGGAACGCAGTCCACAGCCTGCGCAGCGCCGAAGGCTTTTCGCGCCAGGGTGCGCCAGACTGAGCATTCATGAATGTTTTCCGGCATTGTCGATCGGGCCGCCGTTCAGCCCACGCACGAATCCAAGCAGCTTGGCGCGCCGCGCTTTGCTGAACAGGACATGCGGCAACAGCAATTTCAGCCGGGTGCGGTGGCGCTCTGCCGGCAGATCCAGCGGCCGTTTGTGCTTGTTCATGACATAGACCAGCGAGCGCCCCATGGCCTCGCCCTTGATGCGGCCGGATTCGATCGAGCGCGCGCTGGAGTTCCCTTCCGCGTGGTCGACGACGGCCTTTGCGGCGAGACGAAGCTCTATGCCGGCCTGCCGTAGCCGCAGGCTGAGGTCGTCGTCTTCGTGAAACAGGAATATCTCTCGGTCGAACCCGCCGATCCGCTCGAAATGTTTGCGGCGGATGAAAATGCAGGCTCCATGCAAGACCGGAATGACGCAGTCATCGTCTGGTGGCGCGCCGCGCCAGGATTCCGATTGCGGCAAAAGCCTCGACCAGCGCTTGAACCTTCGCCGCGCTCCCGAATAAAACCGCGGATTGAACGCCGCATTGGGATAGGCATTGGCAGCAGAAACAAGTGCCTCGATCGCACCGGCTTCGATCCTGAGGTCGGGATTGACAAAGAGCAGGAACGTCGCGGTGCCGGCGGAAGCCCCAACGTTACAGCCGCCGCCGTAGCCAATATTATTGCCGATTTCGACCACCGTCGCCCCACCAGCGGACGCAAGAGCAGTTGAGTTGTCAGAACTGGCGTTGTCGGCGACAATGACATTCACGCAATCTGGAACGCTTTTCATAAAAGCTTCCATCACGCGCCCACTGTTATGGGTGACAACAACCAGATCGACATCTATCTTCATACGCTATTCAGCTTCGCTCCACTCACGGCAGGAAAGATATCCTCCCCACCTAACGCGACATTACTCGAACGTACCCGCCATTTGGGCGGGTTTTTTCCGCATTTATACTCGGTTCTCCAAGCCTAATCAGTTGCGATCACCGACGGCCAGTCAAACTCTCTTTCCTGGATATTAGTTTCGTGATCACCAAAAGAAACCACAAAATTGGCGCCGTGGGCGCCGAGTTCGATGAGCGATGCCTGCCGCCAGAGCAGAGCCTCAACCGGCTCACTTGCCAGCCAGACTGTCAATCTTTGGTGCCGGCCCTCAGTTCCACCACCAATGCCCGGACCCTGTCTTTCCATTCGCCGGCGCGATAGCCGAAATCGTTGGCGAAGGCGTCGGAATTCAGCTCCGAATTCGCCGGACGCGCCGCCTTGGCCGGCCATTGCTCGCTGCCGACCGGTTCGACCACAGCCGTTGGCCCGCC